>NZ_JBVHEH010000019.1:0-166898 GCF_055562955.1 Kitasatospora sp. NPDC015121 | reverse complement strand
ATCTCATCGGATTCGAAGATTCGCTCCAACGTCGCGATCACGTTCCGCACCTTCGTGGTCGTCGCCTCCACACCGGAGGCGGCAGCCAACAACAAATCGATGCACTTCGGTAGCGCTTCGTCCGGCATCCCCTTCGGAGGTGACTCGCAGAACGCCACGATCAACACGGCGTGCTCGAACGAACAATCCCCGCAATCGAACCGAGCTGCCACTGCCGGAAACGGCCGCAGCGCAGCACCGAGGGCGGCGATCTTCTTCCCGTCCCGGACCTGGAGCATCGTGTTCGCCGCCAACCAGGCACCCACTCCGCGGCTGGCGATCACCTGATCATCCGGACGCAACGACAACTCGTCGACCACCGCCACCCGCACAGCCTCGAGGCGGAGAATCTCCGCGCTCGCGGACACGGCAGCCTCACGTAGCTCCGCAGCAGACAACTGCCACAGGCGTCCGCGTAACCCCACCGCAGAACCCGACACCACATCCGACAACAGAACACTCATTGAATCCCCCGATCCCCTACACAAAGAGTACTCGAACATGCGTTCGAGTCAAGGGGAATTATCTGAGGGCGCGAATCAGTGGGGTGGGGTCCGCGACTACGAACAGATGACCGCCCCCGCTGACTTCTTCGAAGCGTGAGTGGGAGATCAAAGAGTGTGCCCAGCGGGCTACTTCGATGGGTACGTTTCCGTCTTCGGTTCCGTGTAGGAAAACCGTTGGTACCGAGATAGATTGAAATAATCCTGGCATCTCGTGGCGATACCGAGCCAAGTCGACAATCGCAGCTGACCCGCCCTGCGCGATCCCTTCGGATGAATCCAATTGGAGAGCGGGACGATGCGACTCGTCGGTCATGACAGCTTGATCGGCGGCCGGCCAGATCGAGACGGAGTCGCTGCGTAGCTTGGAGAACACTCCGGTTCCCGCGAGCATTGCGCCGGCCATGCGGGGAGCCCAGTTGGCGGCAAAATACAGCGCGGATACCAGTTTTATTCTGCGTCGCACGGTATCTCGCGGCGCCCCGGGGATCATGGCGCACGCCAGCACCAGTTTCGAGACTCGTTCGGGAACGGCTGCAGCGACTGCGAGCGCGTAACCGCCGCCTCCGGAGAAACCCATCAGTGTGGCCGAGTCCACCTCGAGGTGATCGATCAGGGTGACGTAGTCGTCGTCCCAGGAATGAAATCCCTTGTCCGTGTAAGGATCCGTGCGTCCGAAGCCGGGTCGATCAGGGACTATCAGCCGTATGCCTGCCGTCGCAGCCGCGTTGTGGAGTGAGAGCCCCTCGTATCGGCTGCCAGGTGATCCGTGGGCCACGACTACCGGGTGGCCAGTCGGATCGCCGTACTCACAGAATGCGATACGACGGCCCGAGGCGTCGCGAATTTCGGTTGTGGTCACGCTGCTCGTCATGGTGTGTTTCCTTGCTGCGCGATCGACGCCACACCGTCCAGGATGAGGGCGACTCCGAACTCGAACCTTCGGGTGGGATCGTGATGAAGCGCGAACACCGATGCCTCGCGTCGATCGGCCGGTGCACTGTCGAAAGCGCCGCGTCCCAATTGAATTGCGACGTGTCCGGTGACGAAATCGTGTAGCGCGCCGTACGCGTACGTGGCCTGTTCGTCCTCGAGGCCGGCCAAGGAAAGGGCGTTCACTACTCGGTGGGCAGTATCGTCGGCCCCGGGTGCTTCCAGTGATGCCTGCCGATGGGCTTCCAGGACCAGGGGATGGCGCATCAGGAGATCGTGGAGGCCGTAGGCGAACGTGCGGGCAACCCCGCGCCAGTCGGTCGGCCAGTCGATCGACGAGACGGCTTCGCCTACGAGAGTCGAGATCAGATCTCGCCTCAAGGCGTCGATGCCACCAGTTGTGCGGTGGACGGACATCGGCGATATGCCGAGTCGTTCGGCGAGCACTCGAAATGACACCGCATCCAGGCCGTCCGTATCGGCGATCTCTGCCGCGGCATCGAGAATCTGTCTGTGACTCAATGCTTTTGGTCGACCGGCCCTTGCAGAGCTGGCGGATTCGGATACCATGCTGACAACAATAGCGATACGCGTATCGAAATTACAAGTGTCTATTGACCTACAAGGAGCGCTGCCCGATGACTGATCTCCATCAACTGTCCGCCGTCGAACTTGCCGGTGTGATCGCCGCCAAGCAGGTCTCGATTCCCGAAGTCACCAGGTACTTCGTCGACCGTGCGACCACTTCCGACGACGTCGGTGCTTTCACGACGATCGCCGGGGAGCACGCAGTCGCCCTCGCCGAACAAGCACAGCGCAGGTTGGACGAGCGGGACGCCGGGCCCCTTCCGCGCCTGTTCGGCGTTCCGACGGCAATCAAAGACCTTGACGCTACTCGCGGCATTCGTACGACCTTCGGATCGGCGCTCTTTCGCGACTTCGTGCCGGACGCTGACGACGAGATCGTCGAGGCGATCCGAGAAGGTGGACTGATCGACATCGGTAAGACGACGGTGCCCGAGTTCGGGGCAGCCTGTTACACCGAGCCTGAAGTTGCTCCGCCTGCTCGCAGTCCGTTCGATCGCACACGGAGTGCTGCCGGCAGCAGTGGTGGCGCCGCAGCCGCCGTCGGAGCTGGTCTGGTTCCGTTTGCGCAGGGAAGCGACACGGCGGGGTCGTTGCGTTCTCCGGCGAGTACGTGCGGAGTGGTTGGCCTCAAGCCGAGCCGCGGTTTGATCACGATGGGCGTGGCGGGGCATGACAACTTCGGATTTGCGAGCAAAGGGCCGATCGCCCGGACGGTTCGCGATACCGCTGCGCTGCTGGACGTTCTGGCGACGCGACCTGGCGCCGGAACTATCCACCCGGCGCGGCCGAAGTCGTTCGAAGAGTTCGTCGTACAGGCTGGGGGAGTGCGCGCTCGGCCCTTGACCGTCGCTCTAGCGCATGGATCGGTCTCCGGCGGAGTCGTGGATCTGCAGCTCTCGGACGCTGTATCGAAGGTCGGCAGTGTTTTGGAGAGCCTGGGGCACAACGTGTTCGAGCGACCTCAAGCCCGCGATGATGTTTTCGTCGATGCGTTCGTCAAGATGTTCTCGTCCTTGGCCGGCACCAAGCCGATCCCGGAGGAGTACGAGCACCTTCTCCGTCCGATAGTGCAGCACTTGCGAGTTCAAGCAAGCGGGGTGCCGTCGGGCGATCTGGCCGCGGCAATCGGAATTGTTCAAGCCTGGGCGCGGCGATGGAGCCTCGACTACGCCGACGCCGACCTTGTAGTCACCCCGACGGTGACGAAGCCTCCGCTCGCGATCGGGGAGTTGCGCAACGACGAAGATCCCGCGACCGAATTGATCGACATGGTTGCATTCACCGGAAACACCGTCGTCGCCAATGCAACCGGTTTCCCGTCGATCAGTCTGCCACTCGGTTGGACGGAAGACGGCGTTCCGCTCGGTGTGATGATTTCGGCGAAGTGGGGTTGCGACGCGGAATTGCTCTCTGCTGCTGCAATGCTCGAGGCCGAGATGCCGTGGAAGGATCGGTACCGATTCGACCGCGCAACCGTGCTCTAGTTCGGGAGCGGTATCCGGTCGCTCGCCGATGCGAACCCCAACCACGTGTGGCGGTTGCCCCACCAACACCACCCGACCTTCGGGGCGTTGCGGTTGTCTTTGCCGTCGCGACCGGTTCCGTTGCTGATCCACACGGCGGGAGTCCTGGTGTCGAAAGATCCATCGGGCTTGCGCAACCGGGAACCGATCGTCATGAAGCACTTTCCGCGTTCGAGGACGTCGGGGCGCTGCAGCAGCCAGTGGATGCCTTCGGTGAGTGTCAGCGGCGTCCGGTCCGCCTCGACGATTGCAGGCAGTGCTTCGTCCGGGCTCCAATTGGCCAGGTGATCCCCGCGGTCGACTTCACCGAGCAGATACATCGCGGTGTCAGGCAACGCGGCAGGCTCGGTAGGAGCGAACAGATCGACGTCGGCCATGTCGACGACGATGAAGCCCCGCTTGTTCTTGTGTTCGAGCAGTGAAGCCAAAACAGAAGCTGGAGCGAGTCTTTCGTGCACGGTAAGCAGTCCCACATCGCCCTGTCCGGCTGCGGCGGCTGCCCTGACGTCGCCCGCAGAAAGTCCGGCCATCTCGTGTACCCCGAGTTCGATCAATCGCTCGGCCTGCTGATCGATGGGCGGGAGGTCGAAGTGCATACCTGCGATCCTACCGATCGTGAGCAGGCCGATCGGTAGGATCTGCGGTGAGGGAAGTCGGCCACGAGACGCCCAACGCGCGCATGATGAACGGGACGGTGGTTGCCACGACGCTGTCCACTCGATCACCGGCCATGAGCATCGGCCGTCGGCTCTCCACGCAGGCGAGGATGAGTTGCGCCGTAGCGCCGGCGTCCGAATCGACAAAAGTGCCAGCGTCGATACCTTCCTGGACGAGTTGTTCGACCAGATCAGACAGGGGGACAATATGTTCGAGGAAGTTTTCGCGATCCTGCGCTGACAACAATTCGGCCAAAGCGATTCCCGTGAATCGCTGCAGTGAGAACTCGACGAGTGTCAGTTTGACGAGGATCTCGATTCGGTCGACAGGATTCTCGCGATCCGCGAGTTCACGTTCGGCCAGGAGCAGGAATCTATCCATCTCGCGGGTGGACCACGCAAGCAGCAATGCAGATTTGTCGGGGAAGTAGTTGTACACCGCTGTCCGCGAGACGCCGGCTGCCTGAGCCACGGTCTGCAGCTTCACGTTCTGCCAGCCCTGCTCGTGAAGTTCGTGAATGAACGCGTCCAACATGGCTTCTCGGGTAGCAATCTTGTGCTCCGCAGTTGTCGCGCCACCGGTCAGCTTCGGCATGGTCGTTCCTCCTGTGTCTGATTCACGGTCACGGGGAGGTCGAACAGATCCGCTACAAGGCGTGGATCACCCTGCCACATCGAGACGGGTACGAGCATCATCTGCTGCGCGATCGAGCGCACGGATCGACAGACCTCTTGCTCTTCGGCGGCGGTGAGCGTCGTGCGTTTGCGCAATCGCTCCATCTCCGCGGCAGTCAGATCAGTGATCCATTCTTCGGCCGCAAGCGAGAGGGGTGTATCCGGTGTCACGGCCGATCCAACTCGGCACTGGAGAACCGCGAAGTCATCACGGACAGCATGATGACGGCGACCACCGCGACGGCGTGTGCCGCCGCCAGCCAGAGCGACTCGGGTGCATGTTTGTGGAGAGTCGGCGCCATCAGCATGGCCATGAGGAGGGCGAGACCCGACAACATCGCGGGGCCGTCGGGTCGGCCGACAAGCAGGCTGACCAGAAGAACGAGCGCCACGACACTGCACACCACGTCCACCGTCGGGTAGGTGGCCGGCGCGACTCCGCGGACGGTGTCGGTGAAGTTCAGCCCGGTCGACACCAATTGTGCGAAGCCAGTCGCGCCGGCCAGCCAGGCCATCCATCGCAGCCCGTGAAGACCGGCTTTCCGCGCCAGGGTCAGAGGCTCCTCCGAGGATCCCCATGCTGCGGACGTCGGTGTTGTCACGGGCCTTCTCCTTTTTATGACGAGGTGTCGTCATAAAGTATCAGCGCATGAAAAGTGGGTTTCCTTCCGGTAGGTGACTGGCCTGCGTCGAAGGGATAGCGTCGAAGTACCGGCCGAAATGACAATCGCGGGGAGGTGGTTCGATGACGACCCCTGCCCACACGGATCGGCCCTCGTCGAAACAGAGTTGGTTGGCACGTGCGGCATTTGCGGCGCTGGTTCTTGCAGTCGTGGTGCTCCTGATTTTCGCCGGACTGAAAACCTTGACCATGCTGATCCTGGGGATCGGTGGGGTGGTCGTGTGCGTCGTAGCGGTGTACTGGTTTCTGACCACCCGCGGATTCCTCCGCTGGATCTCGTTGGCCGTGGCGGTTCTGACACCGATCGTGGTGCTCGCCTTCCTGGTCCGAGAACGACTCCTGTGGGTGGTGCTGCTCTCGATCGGGTTGTTCGTCATAGCCGGTATCTGCGCTCGCACCGCTTTGGAGGGGGAGGAGAAGGAACTGCCGGTAGTCGAGCGACCGGCGACGCCGCCCGTCAAACCGTTCTTCGTGATGAACCCGAACTCCGGCGGTGGCAAGGTCGGGAAGTTCGACTTGAAACGCAAGGCCGAGGAACGGGGAGCCACGGTCGCACTGCTCGAGGGGCCGGAGAAGATCGACGTGACGGCCCTGGCGAGGCAAGCGGTCGCGGACGGCGCCGACCTACTCGGTGTTGCCGGTGGCGACGGAACTCAGGGGTTGGTTGCCGCTGTTGCGGCCGAACACGACCTGCCCTTCCTGGTCGTCAGCGCCGGGACGCGCAATCATTTCGCCGCGGATCTGGGTCTCGACCTCGACGATCCGTCACGGTGCCTCGACGCTCTTGTCGACGGCGTCGAGGTCACCGTGGATCTGGGAAATGTCGGCGGTCGAACCTTCGTCAACAACGCATCGTTCGGGGCATACGCCGAAGTTGTCCAGAGTCCGGAGTACCGCGACGCCAAGACCAGCACCTTCCTGCAGAAACTCCCGGATCTGCTCGCCGGACGTGCGGGAGCGGTGCTGACCGCGCGCTCCGCGAGCCTGTCTGCTGTGGGCCCACAGGCTGTGCTGGTCAGCAACGGACCGTACGAGATGAACGACCTGGCGGGGCTCGGCCATCGGCCGCGATTGGACCGGGGCACTCTCGGCATCGTCGCGATCTCCGTCGGCAGCGCCCGCCAGGCCGTCGGGTTGCTCCATCGGGCACATCAACACGGTCTGGCTCAGGGCACCGGATTCGAGGTGATCGTCGACGCCGACACCGACGAGATTCCGGTCGGCGTCGACGGCGAAGCTCTGGTGATGCGCACTCCGGTGCGGTGCACGGTCAGCCCGCAGGCACTCCGCGTCCGCGTCCCGAAAGATCGTCCCGGGGTACGCCGCCCCAGGCATGCCTGGGATCTGGTCCGATTGCGAGAGTTGGCGAAGTTCACGAAATCCGGCGCATGACCTGGCCGACGGCCAGAACTCCCTGTGGGTCATGCGTGTTCGCCAATGCGCTGAGCCAATGAGCGGTGTCCTCGTCGTAGGTGCGGGCAATCTTCTCCGGGTCGATCTTCAGGGTCGTCGGTGCGTTTTCGGCCCGTCCTGATGTGTCGTAGGAGTGCACTCGGAACACACTGCGCTCCGACGCAGGGCCGTCCCGGGCGTAATGCTTGGGACCCGCAGGGTCGACAGTCGCCAGGAAACCGGCAAACATGCCCGTTTTGTCCCGAATGCTGGCAGCATTATTTGCCTGTATGGATTCGAGGAGAAATCGAATGACGATCACACCCAGCGAAGCGCCGGTAGTCGAGACAACGTACGGGCCGGTTCGAGGATCGACGGAAGGCTCGGTGTCGAGTTGGAAGGGGATTCGTTACGCGGCACCTCCTGTCGGTCCGCTGCGATTTCGCGCGCCAGTTCCGCCACAGCCGTGGACCGAGGTTCAGGACGCAACAGAGTTCGGGCCGTGTGAGCCGCAAAGTCGGCTCGCGATGATTCCGCTCGGTGAGAACGTTCCGATGGACGAGGACTGCCTGTTCCTCAACGTGTGGGCGCCGCGCCCGGTCGGTGCGGATGCGCCGGGTAAACCGGTGATGGTCTGGATTCACGGCGGAGCGTACTTCCGCGGAGCATCCAGCCAACCACTTTTCGACGCAACCACATTGGCCGAGAACGGTGACGTTGTCGTCGTCTCGATCAACTACCGTATCGGTGTTTTCGGCTTCGTCGACTTCTCGTCCTTCAATTCGAGTGAACATACCTTCGAGCCCAATGTCGCTCTCCGCGACATGATTGCAGCGCTGCAATGGGTTCAAGGCAACATCGCAGCCTTCGGTGGTGACCCGAATCGAGTGACGCTGTTCGGTGAGTCGGCAGGCGGCGGCGCCGTGACGACGCTGATGACCGTCCCGTCCGCCCGCGGATTGTTTCATCGCGCCATCGCCGAAAGTTCGCCCGCCACTTCGGTGTACGGGAGTGAACGCGGCGAGATCGTCGCGAAGCTGTTTCTCGAGATCTTCAGCGGCGGCGAGGCCGATCTGGGGCTGTTGCGAACCACTGCCGCCGAGGACCTTCTCGGGCCTTCGGACGAACTGTTCGCACGGGTTCCGCAGGAGACACCGGGAACTCTGGCGTTCGCACCGATCGTCGACGGTGATCTGCTCCCCGACTACCCGGTGCGAGCGTTCCGTCACGGCAACGCACACCCGATTCCGCTGATCATCGGAACCAACAAGGACGAGTCTTCGCTCTTCCGGATGATGAAGTCGCCGTTGATGCCGATCGATCCCGTCGTGATCACGTCGATGTTCGCAGAGATCGCCGACGAGCATCCAGGGTTCGAGTTGCCCGATCATTCTCAGATCGAAGGTGCGTATTCGGGACTGTCCAAGCTCGGTGCCGGTCTCGGGTTGACCCGTGACTTCGGATTCCGTCTGCCGACCTTGTGGATTGCCGAGGCGCACAGCAAGATTGCGCCGACGTGGTTGTACCGGTTCGACTACGCGCCGCCGATGCTCAAGGCGCTGAAGATCGGTGCGACGCACGGTACCGAACTCGCCTACGTCTTCGGCAACATCAACCACGGAGCACGGGACATCACCTACAAGTTGGGAGGACTGAGCGCGGCGCGTCATGTATCGGAGCGTATGCAGACGAGGTGGCTGGATTTCGCCAGAGCTGCAGGTGATTACGGGATCGGGGCCGATAGCGAACTGGGTACGGCTCCGGGGTGGCCCACTTATGACACCGATACACGCTCGACACTGTTGATCGACAAGCACGACGCCGTCGTCGCTGATCTCGACCGCGAGATCCGGGAGGCGTGGGGTGACACGGTGATCGCATTCACCTGATGGTTCCGGTTTACTGCAGTTTGGCGAGATAGTGCGAGACGGGTCCCGCAGTGAGCATTCCACTTCCGGCGCCGGCTATTTCGGCGGCGGCAGGTAGGAGTGCCGCTCGCGCACGCTCCTCGACTCGAGGGTTGCCGACTGCAGTGGCCGCTGCGGCAGTCAGGCACCACAGTGCCTCGGAGAGCAGGTCTTCGGGTGGGTCCGGCATTGCCTCGACTGCCCGGGCGGCCTCGCTCACCTGCCCGTGTGCGAGAAGGAGGTGCGGCCGGACCCAGGGTTCGTACGGGCCCCACTGCGTAGTCGGGTCGAAAACCGCCGGCAGTCCCCTCCACACGCGGAGGGCGAGAATTGCGAGGGGGAGTATGCCGTCCTCGAGGCCGGGCATACCGGAATCGGAAAGGTTCACCGCCGCAGCTTCGTACAGCTTCTCGCAGTGCGCGACCTCCGCGCCGGTAGCGGCAGTACGCATAGCGCGAAACCAGGTGGTGAACACCGCTGCCAACGGTCGCTCGTGACGTCCGGCCAATCGATCAACTGTCTCGGCGTGTAGCTCTGCTGCATCGAAATGCCCCAGTGCACTGAGGGCTTGCATGCGGATCAGATGGCCGAGGATCTCGAAGGTGGACAAGCCGTGTCGAACGGAGAGGTCTACCAGTTCACGACCGATACAGTCGCGCTCGGAGGCCAGACCGGTAGTCCAGAACGTCTGCATGAACAACCCGTTCAGAGCGAAGGCCAGGAGCCCTGGATCATCGAGAGCGCGACCGATCTGCACTGCAGCACGGGCACATTCGAGTCCGCGATGACCGGATAGTCCGCGCGATTCGAGTGCGATTGTTGCCAACAGTCTGGCCCGAGCGAGTTCGTTGCCGACCGGAAGTCGATCGAGGGTGCGCTGAGCGGCCTCGACGATCTGCGCAGCCTGCCGAGGATCGTCGGATCGTGTCCAGATTCCGGGCACGTCGTAGTTGCCGATGATCCGTGCGGTGAGTTCGACATCGTCCACTTGTTCAGCGGCGCCGATGATGGTCAGTCGCTGGTTTCGGGCAGTCTCCAGTCCGCTTCCACCCGCAACTGCCAGACTTCGGAGGAGACCGACTGTGGACTCCAATCTCGATTTCGATCCTGCCGCTACGGTCCGGTCGTACGCTGCCGAAACCTGAGCGAAGATCTGTTCTGCTGCTACAGGATTCAGGTGAGTCTCGCGGCGGAGAATGTCGGACTCGAGGTCGGTCAGTCGTGGTCCGGGGTCGATACCCAACTCTTCGGCGAGTAACTTTCGTGCGCGACGGATGACTGCCAGAGCATCGCCTTGACGGTCGGTGCGGTACAGCGCGAGTGCGAGTAGCCGCCAACCGTCCTCGCGCCAAGGGTGTTCCGTCACGTGGGCATCCAGTTCGGGAATTGCTTCGGCGGTTCGCCCGAGATCGAGTAGCGCGGATGCCAAGCCTTCGACGCCAGTCAGACGCAGTTCCTCCAAGCGTGACCGCTCGGATCGAGCCCAAGGTTCTTCGGTGAACTCCGCGTACGCCGGTCCTCGCCACAACTGGAGCGCGGTTCGTAGCAGTTCGAGTGATTGCGCGGGCGTCGAGTGGGTGGCTTCACGAACCAGTCTTTCGAATTCCCAGGCGTCGACGGCGTCGGGTGCAGCATGAAAGGCGTAGCCAGGCCCGTCGGTGACAATGACTTTCGGCTTCGTTCGCGGCGCACGATCCGGCTCGAGTGAGCGCCTCAGTGCGGAAACGAACGTACGTATTGCGCTGGTCGCCCCGGCCGGAGGATCGACCCAGAGGTCGTCGACAATCACGTCCACCGGAACGACACGTCCCCGGGCGATGATCAGACGAGCGAGGACCGCTCTGTGTCGTGGGCCCTTCAGATCGATCAACCCTGACGAATCGTTCCACGCGACCACGGGTCCGAGAACTCCGATAGCTGTGTGGTCTCGCATTTCCCCACGCTATCGCGCTCATCGAATGCTCATCGACTGCGGCGAAGCTGATTGCCATCACCCCGACTTGCCATCACCCCGACGAACGAGAGCAACCGATGACGATCACCATCCCAGACTTCGACTACCAGCAGATTTCCGCCACGGACGGCGTGCGACTCAATGTCGCGGTCGGTGGAAGCGGAACCCCACTTGTCCTTCTACACGGCTTCCCTCAGACTCACCTCATGTGGCGTCACGTAGCCACTGCCTTGGCGTCGGATCACACCGTCATCTGCCCGGATCTCCGCGGATACGGGGCCAGCGACAAACCGGTCGAGGAAAACCCGGACACCTACTCCAAGAGAACAATGGCTGCCGACATCGTCGAGGTGGCGAGGAAATTGGGACACGAGAAGTTCGCCCTCGTCGGCCACGATCGTGGCGCACTGGTTGCCGTCAGAGCGGGGCTGGATCATCCGAACGTGATCACGCAGCTCGGTTCGCTGGACGTGCTCCCCACCTTGGATATGTGGGACATCCTGCACGGATCGAACGCTGCTGTGGCATTTCATCTCTATCTCATGGCTCAGCCACCCGGTCTCCCCGAGCAGATGATCAGCGCCAGCGCCGACGCATTCTTCGAGTACTTTCTCGACGTGTGGACGCAGAACCGCGAAGCGATTCCGGCAGACGTGCGGGCCGAATACCTGCGCGCCTCACGGGAGGCGGTGCCGTCGATCGTTGCCGATTACCGGGCGTCGGCAGGCATCGACGTCGAACACGATCAGGCCGATCGCGATGCGGGCAACCAACTGCACATGCCGGTCACGGTCATTCAGCAGGACTGGGGTTCGATGCTCGGCTACGACGCCGAGGCCCTGTGGAAAGCGTGGGCGCCCGATCTCGAACACCGCACGCTGTCCGCTGGTCACTTCATGGCAGAAGAGGCGCCTGCCGAAGTGGTCGAAACGATCCGCACCCTACTGAAAAGGTAGTTCTAGCGCTTGACCCCGGCAGCCAAGTCGTCGACCAGGACCTTGGCGGTCAAGGCGTATCCCGCGGCCTTGTAGTAGTCGAACGGAATGACGCGACCGGCCTGCGCGGCGGGCAGGCGCTGCCACGTCGGCGAGGTGTACACACTGCCGGAGGCGCTGCGATCCAAGGCGAAGATGACGTCGGCTTCTTCGAGGCGGTTGAACTGCTCCGACCCGAGCATCACGCGAAGGTCGGGGCCTTCACGGAGCACCTCGAACCCGAGGTCCTCGGCGACGGCGGTGCGGAAATCGTTCTGGAACCACGCGATCTGATCCTCTGCGGCGGCAACGAAGGCAACCTTCTTGCCGGCCATCAGCGGTTCGACGGTCGGGCGGATCTGCGCCACATGGGCGTCGTACTCGGCGAGGACTTCCTCGGCGCGATCGCTGCGCCCGATGCCGGTGAGGAAGTCCGACATGACCTTCCGCCACTCCGGGGTGAAGTCCTTGCCGACGGGGAGGACCGGTGCAATCTGCTGCATCCGGTCGTTGCCGTACGACCCGGTGTCCCACCAGCCGGCGCTGAGGACGAGAAGGTCTGCGCCGAGGGTCGAGATGTATTCGAAGTTGGGATCCGAAGCACCTTCGGCGAAGATCTCGACACCCGTGGCATCCGGGACCTCACGGCGCAGGTGTTCGGCGGCGCCGGTGGGGTAGGCGGTCACCGGGTATCCGGCGAGGATCGACAATTCGAGGCCATCGCGTGGATCGAGGGCAACGACATTCCGGGGGTCCGTGGGAATGATCAGCTTCTCGTCGCCGCGCGTGAACTCGAAGGTCTCCGCGTTGTCGGGCGTCGAGCTTTCCGTGCTGCCGCAGGCCGCGAGAAACGCGGTCGCAGCGACGCCCGCGCCGACGCCGAAGAAACCGCGTCGCGTCAGGTTGTCCACGATCGCCCAGTAGTCGCGATCGGTCGTGGAGGGAGAAAGGAGTCGAGTCATGCTTGTTAGGTTAGCCTTAGAGGCTGTCTCCGGGAATGCTGAAACAGCTCCCGCGAGCGCCAAGAAATACGGCGAACACGCCAGCGCAGGGAGTGTTGTCCGCGTCACCGGCCGGTCTGATCCGCAACCCACTTTCGACCTCTGACGTGCATGACGTCACAACCGACCGCCTCCTCGATCGCGATTTGGCCCTGATCGCGCCGACTATGCTGAGTTGACCAGCAGTACGATTTCGGAGGTTGCAATGCAGATCACCAGCGTCGGCCACGCAGGATTTCACATCCAGACCGAGGCCGGATCCATCCTGTGTGATCCATGGGTGACCCCGACGTATTTCGCGTCCTGGGTGCCGTTCCCCGACAACACCGAATTGGACTGGGACGCGCTCGGCAACTGCGATTACCTCTACGTCTCGCACCTGCACAAGGACCACTTCGATCCGAAGAATCTGATCGCGCACGTCAACAAGGACGCCACCGTCCTGCTCCCCGATTACCCGGTGCCGGACCTCAAGCGTGAACTCGAGAAGCTCGGCTTCCACAAGTTCTTCGAGACCGAGGATTCCGTCAAGCACACGGTCAGTGGCCCCAAGGGCGACCTCGACATCATGATCATCGCTCTACGCGCTCCCGCGGACGGTCCGATCGGTGACTCGGGCCTCGTCGTCTCGGACGGGGAAACCACCTGTTTCAACATGAACGACGCCAGGCCCGTCGACCTCGACCCGTTGACCGACGCCTTCGGGAAGGTCGACATCCATCTGCTGCAGTACTCGGGCGCGATCTGGTACCCGATGGTCTACGACATCCCGAAGGGCACCAAGCGCAACTTCGGCAAGCAGAAGCGTCAGCGCGGCATGGACCGCTGCCGCAACTACATCTCCCAGGTCGACGCTGCCTGGGTTGTCCCGTCGGCCGGCCCTCCGGTCTTCCTCGACGACGACCTGCGCTACCTCAACGACGATCACGGTGACGAGGGAAACATCTTCCCCGACCAGATCACGTTCCTCGAGCAGATGCGCATCAACGGCAACGATCGTGGTCTGCTGATGATCCCCGGCTCGGCCGTCGAACTTCGGGGAAGCGAGAAGGTCGCCCTGACGCATCCCATCCCGGACGCGGACGTCGACAATATCTTCTCGAACAAGGCCGAATACATCGAGAAGATGGCGCAGAAGATGGCGCCGGTCATCGCCGCGCAGAAGGCCACGTGGGCTCCGGCCGAAGGCGAGCCGCTGCTCGACGGTCTCAAGGCCAAGTTCGAGCCGATCATGGCTCAGTCCGACCTCATCTGCGACGGAATCGGCTACCCCGTCGGACTCGTGATGGGGGAGGAGACCGTCGTCCTCGACTTCCCGAAGCGGATCGTTCGCGAGCCCATCGAAGGAGAAGGCAAGTACCGCTACGGCTTCCGCATCGCTCCCGAACTGGTTCGCACTGTTCTGCGTGACGACGAGCCCGACTGGGTCAACACCATCTTCTTGTCGACGCGGTTCACGGCGTGGCGCATCGGTGGCTACAACGAGTTCCTCTACACGTTCTTCAAGTGCCTCACCGACGAACGCATCGCCTACGCCGACGGCTGGTTCGCCGAGGCCCACGACGACAGCGCGTCGATCGAGTTGGGCGGGTACGAGATTCAGCGTCGTTGCCCCCACCTCAAGGCCGACCTGTCGAAGTTCGGTGTCGTCGACGGCACCAACCTCACCTGCGATCTGCACGGCTGGCAGTGGGATCTCGAGACCGGCCGCTGCAAGACGTCCAAGGGTCACGAGCTGCGCACCAGCAAGCTGAGCTGAACCGAGCTCGTCGGGTGACGGGATACAGCAGGTCGCTGATCGGCCTGGCGACAGCGCTCGCCGGGCTGGCCGGTTACGTCGACGCGCTCGGATTCATCACGCTCGGAGGGCCTTTCGTCTCGTTCATGAGCGGCAACATGACGCAGGCGAGCGTCGCGTTTGCCGACGGGGTGTGGTCGACCGCGCGGGTGGCCGGCGGGATCATCGTGCTCTTCCTCCTGGGAATCGCGCTGGGAACCGTCGTCACCCACTTCACGGAGCGCTATTCCGTCCGGGCTCGCAAGGTCACGGTGCTCGCGGTTGTGGCCGGGCTGCTTGCCATCGGTTCGGTGATGAGCAGCCTCGACGTCACCCCCGGCGCGATCTCGGCAATGGCTTTGGCAATGGGAGCCGTCAACTCGGTGTTCCAGCGCGACGGCGAGGTGACGATCGGCGTCACGTACATGACCGGTGCGCTGGTCAAGATGGGCCAGCGTCTGACCGGAGCCTTCCTGGGCGGCCCGAAGTGGGCGTGGCTGCAACACTTCGGGATGTGCGCGGGATTGATCGCCGGAGCGGTAATCGGTGCGTTGGTTCATCGATGGATCGGTCTTCACGCTCTGTGGCCTGCATCGGCATTCACGGTTGTTCTGATCGCCGTCGCCTGGCAGGTCTCGCCCCCGGCGCCGGCGCAGGTGTAGAAAGAGCGAGACACAAAATCCGGGGTGTGGGGGGAAGCAGTGGATGCTCTGATCATCGTGGTGCTCGGTCTGCTCGGTATCGTCGCGGCCTCGACGCTCGGAGCGCGGATCGGAGTCGCAGCACCGCTGATTCTGGTGATGGCCGGGATCGTTGTCAGCCTCTTACCTTTTGTCCCCGCGGTGGACATCGATCCGGAATGGATTCTGGCAGGCGTGCTTCCGCCGCTGCTCTACTCCGCCTCGGTCTCGATGCCGTCGATGGAGTTTCGGCGTGAGTTCGGTGCTATCGGTGGACTCTCCGTTCTGCTCGTGGTGGTGAGTGCGCTTGTTCTCGGTGCGTTTTTCTCTTGGGTGATACCAGGACTCGGCATCTGGTGGGGCATTGCACTCGGCGCGATCGTGAGCCCGACAGACGCCGTCGCTACGTCCATCGTCAAGAAACTCCCGGTCTCGCCGCGGGTGGTGTCGATCCTCGAAGGCGAAAGCCTGCTCAACGACGCCACCGCTCTGGTTCTGCTGCGTACTGCCATCGCCGGGGCGGCCGCGTCGGTGTCGCTGTGGAGTGTGTTGGGCAAGTTCGCTTTTGCCGTGGTCGTGGCAGCGGTCATCGGTGTGGTCGTCGGCAAGGTCAACCTGATGGTTCGCGCCCGTGTCACCGACTCGACGGTCAACACGGTCATCTCGTTCACGGTGCCGTTTCTGGCGGCGATCCCTGCCGAAGAGTTGGGTGCGTCAGGGTTGGTCGCTGCCGTCGTGGCCGGGCTCGTCACCGGCTACGACGCTCCCCGGAAGCTGTCGCCGAGTCATCGGTTGTCGGACTCCCAGAACTGGCGCACAGTCGAACTGGTCCTCGAAGGTGCGATCTTCCTGGTGATGGGCCTCGAACTCTCGTCGATAGTCGACGACGTCCGGGTCGACCACGAGGGCATATCCACGGCGGTGTTCGTGGCGGCGGGTGCACTGTTCCTCACGATCTTGGTGCGGGCTCTGTACGTGGCCCCGCTCCTGCGAGCACTCCAAGCACGGGCGAAGTTTCGAGAACGCATGAAGCCCAGACTCTCCGACATCGCGAATCGCCTCGACAATCCCGAGGACTACCCACCGGACGAACGACGCCGCAGTAGGCGTCGGGAGCCTTCGGCGAATCAGATGGAACGGTTCAAGATTCGGGTTCGGCGGACGGTTGCCGATATCGACTACTACCTTGCCGCGCCTCTGGGATGGCGTGAAGGCACGATCGTCATCTGGGCTGGTATGCGCGGAGCGGTCACTCTGGCTGCCGCGCAGACTCTTCCGGAAGACACCCCGAGCCGCTCACTCCTGATCTTGGTTGCGTTCCTGGTGGCTGCGGGCTCATTGATACTGCAGGGCGGGACGTTGAAGCGCGTCGTCGCAGCGGTCGGCCCGGCAGACCAGGACCTCACCAGTTCCGAACTCGACGAACATCGACGATTGCTCGCTCTCCTCGAGGATGCTTCTGCGGGTTTCGTTCCACCGGAAGGGCAGTCGAAGAAGAAGACCCAGCTCGACGTGATCGACGCGCAGCGTCAAGCGCTCCTCGACGTGCGGGACGACGGGCTCTTTGACGCCCGGATGCTCGGATCGGCACTTGCCGCGCTGGATGCCGATCAGATCAGTCTGGAACTCAAGGGCGGTCCGGACGGTTGATCACGTGCACAGTCTCTTTCGTGCGGACGTCATCATTGCCCGCGTGATCACGCCGTGCAGTACCTGAACGGGTGCGAAGTAGATTCGGCCTGCGCGGTTCTTCAGCTCCACTGCAGTGACGACGTGCAGGAGACCGGCGTCGTTGTCGGCCTGAACCGAGGCGACGAATCGTAGGTGTTTCTCGTCCGCTTCGATGAGGGCCTCGCCGTCGGCGATCTTGTCGACGGCAAAGGTGTCCGGGCGTCCCTGGGCGATGCCGAGCAGTCCGACTATCCGCTCCCTGAGCCAGAACATCGCGAGGACTGGCGCGGGGACATTCTTGACGTCGAAGACTGCCTGCGCCCACTCCTCGGAGGTATGGGTCGGAACAGACGGGATGGTGATCGTGGTGGCTTCTGCCCAGTCCGGTGCAGGCATGGCCTTGAAAGCGAGTGTCATTTCGTCCTCCGTACGGTGCCGTATGGAACCTGCCCATACGGTACCGTACGGAGGTGACGAATGCCCGTGCCCGACTCTCTCGCGACCAGTGGATCGCTGCAGCTTTCCAGGCTCTGACCAGCCATGGGCCTGATGCAGTAGCCGTGGAAAAGGTGGCGCGCACGCTCGGATCGACCAAGGGTTCCTTCTATTGGCACTTTGCGAGCCGCGACGAATTACTGCAGGCTGCGCTCGATCGATGGGAGGTCCTGGCAACCGAGCGCCTGATCTCGTCCGTCGAGTCGTCCGGTGAACCGGCGGAGGTCAGATTGCGTCGCCTGGTCGAGGCGGTCACGACCGGACTGGCAGGACGCCGTGCGGAATTGGAACTGCTTGCCGGGATCGACCATCCTTTGGTTTCGGCGGCGGTTCGACGTGTCACCGAGCGTCGAGTCGCCTACATCGTGACGTTGTTGATCGATCTGGGTATGGACAGGCAGAAGGCGGAATATCGTGGCGTACTTGCGTATTCGATGTACCTGGGGCAGATGCAGCTGGTGCACAGTGCGCCCGATGCGGTTCCTCGCAGCGATGCGGACCGTCATGCACTCGCCGACGAGTTCGTGAACATGGTTCTGGCCGGGTAAGTCCGCCAACGAACGCAGCGTGATCTGCGTATCACCCTGCGCTTTCAGGTGAGGGACCACACATTGCGCGTAACCCATAGTTACAGATACTTTGGGGTCAGCTGAAGTGGGGTGCCGGATATGTCGACATTTCCCGGAGGCGCAAAACCGTTTCACGACAGGAAGAAAGGTGACTCACCATGAGCGTTGTGCTTATTTCGTTGCTGGTCGCCGCTGGACTCACCGTGCTGGCCACCAGTGACGGTGCCGGTCTGGACTTCGGGAGTCGGCAGCTGAACCGCCAGTTGAAGACCCGCACGCACCGGTGACCCCGGAAAACGGCCGGCTCCACGCGATGCTTCGCGGAGCCGGCCGTTTGCGTTGTTCCGGTCAGTTCACCCCGAGATCTGCCAGCCAGGCCCGGGTGCTGCGGGCAGTGATACCCAAGGTGGCAGCAGAACCCGTCGCCGAGTCGAACGCGACGTTGTCGGCGGACTCAAGCCCCGTGTAGAGCTGAGAAACCCCGGCCGCTGCGCCCGCTCCGATGATCGGTGCAATCGACGCACCGAAGGCGTCGGGTGTCACGGCTTCGAAAGTTACTGCGCGCGAGAAGTGTTGAGCGAATGCCTCGGCCAATTCGGTGCCGGTGATCGCCGGAATCTGTCCGATGTCGACCGCGTCCGGTGCCCCGTCGAGAGTCAAGGCCGCGACGGCTGCATCAGCGACGTCGAGATGTGAACTCCATGCGACCGCGAGATCGGCACGCAGTGGGTAACGCAGGACGCCATCGTCTTTCACCCCCGACAGAACGGTGGGCAGAAGTAGATTCTCGAGGAACAAGCGTGGGGTCAGGACGGTCACCGCGATGCCTTCGGCGCGAAGTCCGTCGACGAGCTCGGAGAGAACGGAGGCGTTGGGACCGGCAAGCGGCGAAGTGGTGTCGCCGATGACCGTGCCGCTGGTAGAGATCACGAAGCGTGAAGGACGTGCCACTCTCGCTGCTGCCAGAACGTTGTGGGCGTAACCCGCAAGCGTCTCGGTGTCACCGGCGAGTGGCAGGTGAAAGAACACTCCGTCCGCCCCGCGATAAGCGTCGGCGAGAGCGTCGACTGACGCATTGTCCGCGACGACGGTGTTCGCACCCTCGAACGTCTGGTCAGGGTTACGGGTGATTGCTCGGACCTCCGCGCCTGTCGATCCGGCGAGAGCCGCGACCAATCCCGCGAGAACGGGAGAACCCTGTGCGCCGGTGGCGCCATGCACTGTGTAAGTCATGACCCCTATAGTTCAGATCGGGAACCAGTTACTTCAAGTGAACTAATGGGGAATCGATGAGTGAATCAAGTCACGTGCTTCCGGAGTGTGGCGTCGCGCGCTTCCTGCTGGTCCTGGACGGACCTTGGGCGACACTGATCGTTCGTGAGCTCACGCACGGCCCCATGCGCTTCACGGAACTACGACGCGCATTGCCCGGCATCAGTCCAAGGACACTGTCGGCCAGGCTCAAACGTTTCGAGGAGTTCGACCTGGTGACCCGGACTGCCTACGCCGAGGTGCCGCCGCGAGTGGAGTACGAACTCACTGCGACGGGGATGGAACTGCGCTCCGTGCTCGAAGCGATGGTCGAGTGGGCGGATCTGGCTCTCCCCGTTTCCTGATCTGCCGTCAATGCGGGCCCGAGAGTCCCACCCGTAGAGCGCCGCAGGCCTCGAACATCGCGTCTTGCCCGGTATGGCCGACGCCGGTGGTGTTGACGAAGGCATGGATCAATCCGCTGTGACGCCTCAGTGCGACCGGAACTCCGGCCTCTCGCAGCCGGTTCGCATACGCCTCGCCCTCGTCGCGTAGTGGGTCGAAACCGGCTACCGCAACGTACGCGGGCGGCAGTCCGGCCAGGTCCGGAGTGAGCAGCGGCGAGACTCGCGGGTCGAGAGCCGAAGCGCCACCCGACAGGTAATGGGCTGCATACCAATCGAGTTGGGCGTCGGTGAGAAAGAAGTCGGTGCCGAACATCCTGTGCGACGGACGCTTCGACGAGAGGTCGACCCAGGGAAAGAAGAGCAGTTGGAAGACGGGCTTGACGGCGTCTTCGGTCGTGGACTGCGCGACGACGGCAGCGAGGTTCCCGCCGGCGCTGTCTCCGCCCACCGCAATGGATCTCGGATCCGCGCCCAGTTCTGCGGCATGTTCGACGCAGTACCGAAAGGCGGCGACGGCGTCGTCGACCCCGGCCGGGAACGGGAACTCGGGCGCAAGCCGGTAGTCCACCGACAACACGCTGATTTCGCCGTGTCGGGCCAGGAAGCGGCACACACTGTCGCCGCTTTCGAGGCTGTCGAGGACGAACCCGCCGCCGTGGAAGTACACCAAAAGTGGAGCGGGCGTGGAGACTCCGGCCGGGCGATACAGCCGAGCGGGAATTGCGTGATCCCCGCACGGGATCTCGAGGTCACGAACCGTCTCGATGTCGATCGGTGTACCGCCGAACAGCCGTGATTCGGCGTCGATCTGAGCGCGTCCCTCTTCGACCGGAAGATTCTCGAAGCTCGTACCTTCCACTGCCGAGAGCAATCGCAGCGCAAGCTGGATCTCCGGGTGCAGAGTCTGCCCGTCGATCTCCTTCGGCTTGCCACCGAGAATGCGCTGCGCGCCGGTCGGTAAGGCGCCGACGACATCGAGAACCACCCGCGCAACACGATCTTGGACAGACATCTTCTCCGTGGACATACTCGCCTTCCGTCGGCTGATCACCCGTCGTGTGTACGTTACGAAAGAACGGGACGGATATCCAGGAACTTCGACTCTCGAGATCAGGCCGCCGGAGTGACCGTGACTGTGACGGGACCCGTGTCGTCCGCGGTTTCCACTGTGAGGAGGCGGCTTTGGGAATCCCAGTTCACTATGTCGGCACCCGCGACGTCGACGCCGCCGGGAAAGCCGCTCTCAGGTAGATAGATCTCGGTCGGTGCCGTCACCGCGGGGTCCGGGGCGAACGTCAGCTGGAGACGGTCAACGGTCGAGGACCATTCGGTGGGTGTGCCCGCGACGGCGCGGGGATACGGCTTGTTCAGGGTGTCGAAGAGGATCGTCTGTGTTCCGTCGGGGAGATACGGACCCCAGGGCCCGGGATCACTCGACCAGTAGGACACGCCCGCGCCGAGTTCTCGGGCGGTCGTGTAGACGCGGTCGATGTAGTCGCCTGCGCCGGGCAGTGTTGTGTCGAGCCCGAATTCGCCGAGAATGATCGGAGCGCCGCCGAGTACGTTGCCCGCAATGTGTTCGACGCTGTCGCGCCAGGTGTCGATGGTCGCGTCGGTGAGAGTGCGTGAGAGGCCCGAGTATCCGTCACCGAGGTCGAGGGGCAGCGGATACAGGTGCGGGCAGTAGGCGATACGCTGCTCGCCGGCACGTGGATCGTTGATCTTGGTGAGCCCGCTGGGAACACCTTGGTTGACGCCGACCGCCTGCGGAGCCACACATACCCAACTGTCCTGATCAACTTCCCTGATGGCGTTGGTGGTTCGCTGATACAGGGCGGCGAGTGGTCCACCTTCGAATGCGGGGCCCTGCAGGGAACCGCCCCACGGCTCGTTCATCAGGTCGTAGGCCACGACGGTGTCATTGCCTGCGAAGCGCTCGGCCACCGCCCGCCAGGCATTCGCGTAGTGCTCGACCAGTTCGGGGTGTTGGCCCGTGGTGTTCCAGAAGTTGTCGAATGCACGCATCACACCGGGTTGGATGTAATACAGCTCCCACCGGTCTTGAGGGCTGACCGGAAGGCCGTCCATGTAGGTCGCCCAGGCCGGTGCGCCGTTGCCGATGTTGCCGGCGCCGTTTCCACTGTTGCCCTCGGGAGTGATCGCGCCGGAGTAGACGTCCTGATGCATGTCGAGCATGACCTTGTAGCCGCGGTCGGCGTACCAGCTGACCCGGTCTTCGACGCGGTCGAGATATTCCTGGTCGTACTGTCCCGGTTCGGGTTCCACCGATCGCCAGGAGATCAGGAACCGCACGAAATTTGTTCCCATGTCCGCGTGTTCGCGCTCGAGGTCGGCTTCGGTGAACTTCGGCATGCCGTCCGGAGCGCTTTTTGCGCTCGACGCCGTGTTGAACCCTCGCAGGATCAGAGAGCGGCCGGCGTCGTCGGTCAGATATGACGGCGGCACGTCCGTGCCACCGGCACTGCCGGGCATGGGCAGGCTACCTTCGGCAGCGGCTATGCCGCTGCCCAGAACCAGCGAGCCTGCGATGATCAGTGCCGAGAGCGGGATGCGACGCACGGATAGCCTCCTACAAAAAGTGTGGATGGATTGACTTGTTCCACTGGAAATTCGGGTCTGGACTCGATCGCTGGGTGTTGATTCACGTCGGTTGGCTGACACTGGTCCGCCCGTTTTCGATGTGCCCGACGAGTACGCGCCTGAATTCAGGATCTTCGTCGACTGTCACGGTGGCCTGATACCAACCGTCCACCGACATCACCGTCCACCGACCGCGTGCCCCGGCAGCGAGTTTTCGTCGGTCCCCGTCCACATTGACCGACAGTGCACGACTTCCGGAATTTGTCGCGGACAGCATGAGAGTGCGCGACCCTGCGTCGACGGTGGTGGAGACGTCGAGCGCGGCCGCCGCGCTGTCGGTCGCTCCGCCGAACTCTCGTCTGAACCCGTTGGGACCCAACAGGGTCAGGTTGTAGACGCGTTCGTTGAGCGCAACGGTGTCGTCGATCTCGCCCTCGACGTCGTAATGTCGCGGCTCGTCGAACTCTCGCGCATACGGGTACAAGGCCAGGTGTGCGGACGCGGCACCGGTATTGGCCAGATGGAGCGTCAACGAGCCGGCGCCAGGGTTTACGCTCATGTGAGCGTCGGGCTGATAGGGAAGTGCCCGCGCAGGTCGAGTACCGCTCTCCTGCAGGGGCATTCTCTGTTCGGTGGGTGGGGTTGGCGTCCAGCGCGGTTCCAGTGGCGGGGTGGGTTGCGGACGGGACACCGTCGGTCGGCTACGCGGGTTGGCGAAGTCGAACGCCGACGTCAGGTCACCACTCACCGTGCGTCGCCACGGGTCGATTTCCGGTTGCGTGATTCCGAACCGCTTCTCCAGAAATTGTGTGACGGACGTGTGGTCGAAAACCTGGGAACAAACGAAACCGCCGACAGTCCACGGCGAGATGATCGTCATCGGCACCCGCGGGCCGAGACCGAGCGGCTGATTGCCGACCCATTCGGTTTCGATCGAGCGCGGCGGTCGAGGCGGCGGTACATGGTCGAAGTAACCGTCGTTCTCGTCGAAGTTGACGATCACGGCCGTCTTGGCCCACAGATCCGGATCCGAGGCGACGGCGTCGAGCACTTGATAGAGCAGTGTTGCGCTCGCCGCGGGTGACGATCCCGACGGATGCTCCGAATCCATCTCGGACGGAACGAGATAGCTGACTTGCGGCAGTCGACCCGACTCGACGTCTTTCCTGAACTCGGCGGCCAGTGTGCCGGGCCGGGATCGGTACAGCGCGCGATCGTAGAGTTGGCGATCAGCAGGCGACAGTTGGTCTGCGGCATCCTCGAGGGCCAGTACCGCTGCATCCTGGACCGGAGCCGGCATCGACGGCAGCGCGAGATAGAACCCGGCCAGGGTCTGCAGTTCGAAAGGGAGCAGGCTCGGTCGGCCAAGCAGCCCTGCCGCCACTTTCTTGAAGGCAGTGAAGTATTCGAGGTTGTTGTCTCCGAAGTTGTCCCACTCCTGGTAGGTCTTCCAGGAAATGCCGGCGGACTGCAACCGCTCGGGGACCGTCTTCCATCCGTAGCCGGCGTGCCAGGGGTTGTAGGCCGCGTTGGTGACAGCTCTTCCCTCGGGGCCGGGTGGATCCGAGGGCAGGATCGACTCGGTTGGATTGGGCGAAAGTGGCTCGTATCCGGTGTATCCCGAGACCCAGTAGTTCCGGTTCGGGCTCGTCGAGGTCGGCACGGAGCAGTGGTAGGCATCGCAGATCGTGAACGCGTCCGCCAGTTCGTAATGGAATGGGATGTCTTGCCGGTCGTAGTAGGCCATCGTCGTGCTGGTCTTTGCTGCTACCCAGCCGTCGTGCCAGCCGTCGGCGAGTGCGGCATGTCCGCCCGCCCAGCTGTGATCCAGCCCGGTGACGTTCTGGGTGTCCATGCGTTGTGCCGCAGCGGAATCGCGGATGGGGAAGGGGAGCACAGGACCGGTAGGCCCGGGTTGTTCGAAGACGCTGTGACCGCTGCGTAGACGCAACGCATTCGGATCCCCGAACCCGCGAACACCCCTCAGTGCGCCGTAGTAGTGGTCGAAAGATCGGTTCTCCTGCATGACAAGGACAACATGCTCGATCGAATCGAGCCCACCGGAGTTTGCGGGCGTTGCCAGTGCGCGCTGAAGGGACGGTGGCAGAAGGGAAGCGGCGGCGACTGCAGTCGCACCGACCCCGGCGGCGAGAAAGGACCGTCGAGAAAGAGAATTCCTGGACACCTGTGCTCCATCGATAAATCAATCAGTGCTATGACTACAGCCGTGACATGCTGTTGCCGCTGCTCCGAATCGGTGCAGCGGCAACAGTGTCGAGCGAAATACGATCAGGAACCGAAGAGACCGCTCAGTGAACCGAGGCTGCCCGAGCCGCCGTTCCCGCCATCGTCAGGCGCAGCAGAGACCTTGACGACGGATTCGTCGGACGCGGACTGTGTGAATCCACTTCGCCCCGCGAAAGACGCCGTGATCCGATGATCACCAGTCGATGCGAAAGCATGGGTCAGTCGCGCCACACCATCACCTCCGACGACAACGGGCTGTCCGATGGGTTGGTCACCGTCGAAGAACTGAACCGAGCCTCCGCCCGGATTGGGAGCGACCGTCGCGGAAAGTTCTGCCGCGACATTCTGCTTGGCCGTCGCGGGTGCTGCCAGTGAGGTCGAGGTGGTGACATCGGACGGCGCGGGATCGGACACGGTGACCGTTTGGGCCGATGCCATCGACGGCATGAAACCTGTTGCGCCGGAGTAGTAGGCCGACACTGCGTGAGATCCTGCCGAGGTGAAAGCATGTTCGAGAGTGGCCTTGCCGTCAGCGCCCACCGGGATCGGAGCACCGATATCAGCAGCGCCGTCCTTGAACTGGAGAGTGCCGCCGGTGGGTGTCGGCGTGACCTGCGCCCTCAGCGACACCGATACGCCCGTCTTTGCATCGGTAGGAACGTTCACGGCAGTGTCGGTCTGCTTGACGACAGGGGCGGCAGTCACCGTGACCATCGCCTCTGTCGAGTTGGAACTCTGGAATCCGTTGACTCCCTGGAACGTTGCGGAGACCCGCGCGGTTCCGGCGGTGAAGAAGGTATGCGGTAGCCGGGCAGTGCCGTCGGCACCGGGCGTGACAGGTGTACCGACGTCAGCGCCGTCCACCCTGAACTGAACGTTTCCAGTGACCGGAGCCGGATCCACCTTCGCGACAAGCTCTGTCGGAGTGCTGGCTTGGATCGAGCCGGGCATCTGGATCGTGGTCGTTGTCGGTTGGCTGACGTAGATCGTCGTCAGAGCCTGCCCGCCGGCGTTGAGGCCGGAGTTCCGGTTGTCCCTCGGGGAGCAGTTGTAGCGCTCCCAGTAGTTGACGCCGAAGACGTCCTTTTCGCGCTGGACGAAGGTGAGCGCATTGCGGTCGTCGTCGTAGTTGGCGGAGCCGGGATCGGAAACTCTCAGCGAAGGCTTGATCTCGCTACCGGCCGCACCGGCTTTGACCGTGACGTCGACTGCAGGGAGTCGGAACTTGGTGTTGGCGCCGACGATGATGCCGTCACTCGATCGAACCGCGGAGGACGGACCGTTTCCGGTGGTCCGATTCGATCCGGAGATACGCAGGTGCGTTCCGGATGTCGATGGATTACCGCCGTCGTCGATCCGTGTGACTGTTGGAGTGGCACTGTCGGATCCGAGGCCGTACGCACTGTCCGCCACAAGCTGGGAACTCACGAATTCGACGCCCGACGGGATGTCGAAGTCGTACTTGATTCGGGCCCAATGCACGACTCCACGGCTGGCATGGCCGCCGCTGTTTGCTTTCATCTCGTTCGGCTGCACGCGGTAGGTGACGGTCTCACCCGGTGCCGCGGTGGTCGGCGCGGTGATGGTGACCCCCGAGCCGAGCGTCTCGTTGAACGTGATCGGGCTTGCCACACCGTCCATCTCGCGCACATGGCATGCAGTTGTGAAGGCCACGCTCTTGGTCTCGGGGGCAGCAGAGGCGATTCCGCCGCCGACGATGGAGAACAAGCCGCCGGCCAGTACCGAGACGGTTGCAATCGCAGAGCCGCGGATGAGTTTCGAGTTCATCGACGAATCCTGGTTTCTGTTCACAGTTTTCACGACCCGAATCCAGGGGTACCAAGGCTGCCGAGGCTACCGGTGCCAGGCTCGGGCTCGGATGGCTCGACGACGTTGATCGTCACGGCGCCCGACATCGATTCCATGAAGCCTGCAGATCCCGTGTAGTACGCCGTGATGTTGTGGTCGCCTGCTGTTGTCATCGTGCGGTTGGCCTTCGCGACGCCGTTGACGACGGCCACCGGAGCGCCGAGATCGACCCCTCCGTCACGGAACTGCACCGTTCCTCCCGACGGCCAAGGAGTGACCGTTGCCGTCAACTCGACGGAGTCGCCGACGACAGCCTTACCGGGTGCGTCGATTCGCGTCTGTGTCTGGGCGAGGCTGGAGTCGACATTGATCACGGCGAGTGGCTGGCCGCCAGCGTTCAATCCGGCCGAACGGTTGTCGCGTGGTGAGCAATTGGTGGTCAGCCAGTACTTGACGCCGCCGAGCAGGGTCTCTTGTTGCAGGAAGGTCAGGTAGTTGGCGGCACTGTCGTAGGAACCCGAGTTGGTATCGGAAACGCGGAGCATGGGCTTGATCTGGGTGCCGACGGCCCCGGACGTGACGGTGACGTCGACTGCCGGGAGCTGGAACGTCTTTCCTCCACCGACTTCGATTCCGCCGCCGCCGTTGTCGTCGGTATTCGGTCCGTTGCCCGCGGTGATGTTGTTGCCCGAGATACGAAGATGCGTCCCATTCGGATCGGGTGAACCGGCATCGTTCACACGAGTGACCGAGGGAGCGACCCCACCCAGATTCGAGCTGGTCCCGGCCACGATCTGCGCTCCCACGAAGGTGGTGCCCGCAGGAATGTCGAAATCGAACTTGAGACGCGTCCAGTTCACGACCGACCTGAGGTCGTAGCCGTCTTTGGGGACCGTCATCGGCTTGGGGGCAAGGCGGTAGGTGAAGGTGGAGTTCGGCGGAACCACGGTCGGGGCACTGATCGTGACGCCGGAATCGCGTGTCTCGTTGTGTGTGATCGGGCCGGGGAACTGCCACCCGTGACACGACGCCGTGAACGGAAGGTTCACATCAGCGGCGGATGACACTCCCGCTCCGCCGACGACCAGGGCAACGCATCCGGTCAAGGACGCAGCCACCCCCACTCCTCGGCGCATCAACGTCGACACCATTCACATTCTCCTTGAGTAGCGCTCGAAAAGATCGAGCTCTCGGCTTGAAGCCGGGTCCGGGAACCGGCCTCGAGCTGACAGAGAAGCGAATACGTCTTTGTCGTTTGCTCACCACCAGCTCAAACCCTGGAGAGGAGTAGAACACAGAGCGCGCCGCGAAATATGCGAATCGGACAAATTGTTGGACAAACGTCCAACCGGTGAAATTTCTCCACCCTCCAGCCCGGTCTGCAGCGCTTCAACGTGGTGTGATGTGGGCGCTGCGGCAGTCGTATGCGGGCTTCCGGTATGCCCCGCGGGTGAGCAGTCGGGCGATGTTGGCCCGGTAAATCTCGTCGGCTTCGGCATGGAGAACGGGATCACTCTCGAGCCATAGGTTTGCAGGATGAATGGGTTCGTCGTACATACGGCTGAAGAGTTCGGTACGGAGGTCTTTGAGCCAATTTGAGTTCAGGTTCAAGACGCGGAACTGGCGCAATGCTTCGATGTCGATCACACCCGACACGAACGAATTGTGCCCGGAGACGGTGTGGCCGAGTACCGCTCCGTTGTAATCCACGACATGTGAATTTCCTCCGGCAATGTCGAATGACTGTGTCGCCGACTGAGTCGAATATACCGGTCCGGTGTTCGGGCAGATCATGTACAGGCTGTTGAAATGCGCGTGTGCACGGTTCTGGAGTAGCCACGTTCCCCCTGGGTCAGGTCCTGATTGCGTCATCGGAACCGCCTCGCTCGGACGATACACGACCTCGGCACCTTGAAAAGCCAAGGCGCGTACTGCTTCCGGATACTCTCCGTCGCTGCAGCAGATCGTACCGATCGAACCGATGTCCGAGGTATGCAGGACGGGATAAAATGCGTCGATGCCGTCGCCGAACAGTTCTGTCCAGCGGTCGTAGACATCATGCGGCGTGCAGGAACGCTCGCGGCACCACACGTGATTCTTCGTGGCGCGATGTACCACCTCGCCCGTCGGGGAGATCACCACCATGGAGTTGAAGAAGCGATCGGCCATGACTTCGGGCCACCGCGCCTTGCATTGAGCGATGATGTAAACCCCGTATTGCTTGGCAAGTCCGCCGAGTCGGTCTGTCTCGGGGCCGGGGATGTCGATGAACATCTCGCGCGCGGCCTTCACATGAGGTATGTCGAAGACTTCGTCCCCGAATCCGGTCAAGGCGCCTTCTGCCAATGCAATCAGTTTGACAGGAATGTTGATCGAAACCGTTGACACCGCAGCGTGAATCGCTTCCTCCACTACGTCGAGGTTCGCGATTATGTGTGATCGGCGTTCGATGTTGCGCACCACTGTCGAGAGACCAATCGCTGTATAGGGTGCGATCGGAGTTGCGGCCGTGTCAGCATTCACCGGCGTTCACTTCCGGTATGCGGTGCGCCCACGGTAACAACTTCTCCAATTGAGATGCAACCGCTATCAGGGAGCCCTCCTCACACATGGGTGCGGCCAGTTGAACACCGATAGGCAACCCCGAGCGCGTGGAACCGAGCGGCAGGCTGATTGCGGGTCCGCCCGTCGCATTGAAAAGTGGAGTGAACGAACAGATGCCGAACAACTTGCGAGTCCATTCGATCGGGGAGAGTGATGCGTCATTGGAATCGAGTTTGCCCAATAATTGGGGTGGCTCACCGAGTGTCGGGGTGAGCAGCAGATCGTAATTCGTGAAGAAGGTTCCGACCGTACGGGATACCTGGTTGAGGACATTGAGCGCTCCGGCGAGCTGAATGGCCGTGACTCGGCGCCCGTACTCCGCGCAGGCCAAGGTTGTCGCCTCGAGATTTTCGGGTCCGGGGGTCACGCCGAAGGCTCCGGCAAGCGCGTCGACGCCTTCGGCAAGAGAGACACTCCAGACCGGCAGGTTGGCTTCGACGAACTGATCCCAGTCGAAGGCCGGCGTGTCGGGTGTGACGTGATGGCCGAGTCCCTCGAGGACCGTGCCGACAGCGGACACGGCACTCGCGACCTCGATGTCCACCGGGTCTCCGGACCACGACTGAGTGTGGATCGCAATGCGTAAACGCCCCGGTGAGCGGTTGAGTTCGTCGGTGTATGGCCGCGCGGGATCACGGATCACGTACTTGTCTCCGGGGGCCGGCCCGCTCACGGCATCGAGTAACGCTGCGCAGTCACGCACCGATCGGGTGAGCCCCAACTCAGCCCCCAGCCCTGAGAGTGGCTCGCTCGAGTCAGGGCCTACTGGTACACGGCCTCGGCTCGGTTTCAGACCCACCAACCCGTTGGCGGACGCAGGAATTCGGATCGACCCTCCACCGTCGGTAGCGTGAGCGATGGGAAGGGCTCGCGCTGCGACCAATGCTGCTGATCCGCCACTCGATCCACCGGCGCTGCGTTTGGTGTCCCACGGATTGCGCGTCGAGCCTTGAGCAACAGGTTCGGTGTTTCCGTTGAATGCGAATTCCGGTGTGGCGGTCACTGCCACAGCAGCCAATCCTGCGGCCCGGAATCGTGTCATGAGTTCGGTGTCGTGGGGAAAGATTGCCCCTTCGCCCGCAAGCCGACTTCCGAACCGGGTCGGGACTCCAGCCGCGTGTACGGCAAAATCCTTGAGTGCAAAGGGAACCCCCGCAAACAGTCCCTGTTCGTTGTAATCGAGAGCGCGATCCCACGGGCCGTCGACCACGGCGTTCAGCGTCGGATTGACGGCTTCGACCGCGGTGCGTGCTGCCTCGTGAACTTCGTCGACGGATACCCGCTTGTCGCGAATCAGTTCGGCGAGCCCCGTAGCGTCATGTTCGATGTACTCGTTCGGCTTCATCGAAGAACCCTCTCGGCAGCAGGGAGGACGGCGTCGTCGTGAACTATGTTTCCGCCCAGCATGGTTCGATGTACTCGGGTGTTCTTCAAGTCATCGAGATCGCAGGTCGACGGGTCGCGGTCGACGAAGATGAGGTCCGCGTGATTGCCGGGGCTGATGGATCCGATTCCGTCCCATCCGAGGATCTTCGCAGCGCTTGTTGTCCACATGGCGAGAGATTCCTGGCGACTGATGACCTGGTCTGGACCGTCGTTTCTCAGATCGGTGCCGGCAATCTCGTGCGTCTGCGCAAGTGCAATCTGTTCCCAGGGATTCTTCGGTCCCCAGTCAGACCCGCCGGAGACGTCGAGGCCTGCGTCGAGTAGACGTCTCAAGAGGACCATGTCACGCCAGACGTGTCGGCCGATTCGCTCTTCGTACACAGCACCCTTGCCCCATGCGAACCCGACAGAAGTGGTGATCTGGAACCCGAGTGCTTTGTAACGGCGAACGTGGTCCGGGCTGACAGTGATCGCATGCTGCAGAATCCACGCCTTGTCTCGAAAATCGTGTTCGGTGACGACACGCTCGGCGATTTCGAGAAAGTCGTCATGCTCACGGTAGGAGCCGATACAGATGTTTGCCCGGATGCCGTTCTCCGCGCAGAATCGGACGTACGATTCTTCTTTCTCCAGTGAGACGAAGCGATTCCCCTTGGTGGGTCTGCCGAAAGGGTCGGTATAGCTTTCGTGCATGGCGAAATGCCCTGCAAAACAGGGCCCCCCAGGGCTGATGGTCATACCGTCGATTCGAAACATGTCGTCGGCAGTATCGGATGACTGTGGCGCAAGCGATTTCAATCGATCGTCGAACTCGTGCGACGACAACGGTTCGAAGGGGTAGAAGATGACCGACTCCACATCGTGAGTCGCCTGGACCCGGATGGTGAGCAAGTCAGCTGCACGGAGATGTCGATACATCTGTATGTGGATTGGTTCCATAGCGTGTCCCTCGTACAAAGTGGTGACGCCGCGAGCGGAGAAGCGAGCCATTTCGTCGAGTACTCCGGGGACTGCGTGATCGGGATCGAGTGGTGGGAGCTTGAGAAGGATCTGCCCCCAGAACGGGTCGTAGGTGTAGTAGTTGTTCACCGGCCCGCGAAGTATTCCCGTCAAACGTCCTGCTTCGTCCTTGTCGATCTCCACATCACACACGCGATCGGGAATGAAGTCCGACAGACCGACAGTACGTAGGCCGGCGCTGTTGAACGCCACGATATTCGGGGTACGTGGTGCCCACGCCTGGATGAGCACCGGGTGGTCGGTTGTTGCCTGGTCGAGGGCGTGACGGTCGGGCAACCGTCGCTCGGCAAGGTCGCGCCACGATCTGCGGATGAAGTAGTGAGCTTCACCGACGGGCGTGCAGATGATCCACTCACCGGGCGCTGTGACCACTGCGCGAGCACGGATTCGTTCGACGATATCGGCATGATCGACGGCATCGCTCAGATCGACAAGGCCGCCTCGTAGTGCGCCGAAGTGCATGACGTGTGGGTGCGTGTCGATGAGTCCTGGCATGACGACCGCTTCGCCGGCTTCCATGATCTGGGTGTTCGGGCCGGCGGACTCGACCAGGTCGGAGAATCTGCCCAAGTCGAGGATCACGCCATTGTCCACGAGTACCGCTTCCACGACAGGGTTCGCATCGTCGAATGTCAGGACCTTCGACGATCGGATGAGTGTTTTGCTCACGTGGACCTACCTCCGTACATCTCGACGAGTCCACCGCGTGTGGCTCGCCAGGTAGTAGCACTCTATGAGTGGCCCACCTGGGCGAGAATCATCCGAAAGGATGAACTCCGATTGGTCTTGACCAGTGATTATGGCCAGAGGTAGCGTCGTACCGGTTCGTTGTGGAGGAGTGCGATATGTCGGTGGTTCAGTCGGAATTCGTTGAACCGAATCCCCAACCGATCAGGTGCAACCACGATTTCGCACGCAACACCGAATTCAAACGCAACGCGATGGAGTTTCTTGCCAGGTTTGTCCGCGTGTCCGGGATGGTCTTCTACTCCGTTGATCGCGGCATGAATGCCGACACCCACGTGTTCGATCGGGTTTGCCCTGAAGAGAATGGCCGATACACCGGTCACTTCCACGAGTTGGACCCTTTTCATCCGCGTAGGTTCGCCGAGTCGGGTGCCGACCTCGCAACGTCGAACGACATCGGCCAGCGGTTCGACAAGACCGACTACTACGCAGGCTTCTTTCGCCCGATGGGGTATCGATACGAGGCTGAGCTGTATCTACGGCATGCCGGACGTATCGTGGCCGGGGTGTCCTTGCTCCGAAGTTCTCGTGACGGTGACTTCTCGAGGGAAGAGGTCCAATTTCTGCAGAAGTCCCATGGATTCGTTGAACAGTCCTACTGCATGCTGCGCCAATTCCCCAGTGCACCGGATTCTTCTGCAGTACCCGAACATTGGAAGCTTTCTGTTCGGGAGCGTGATGTCGTCGAACTCCTGGCACAGGGTGCGAGCAATCTCGACATCTCCCGTGCGCTGTTCATCAGCGTCCCGACCGTGAAGAGCCATCTCCAGCACGTATATCGAAAGTCGAGCGTGCATTCACGTACCGAGTTGGTATCACGTCTGGTGCACGGCTGACTGCGCCGCTGGTGTTCAAGCGATCGCGCGGCGCATCAGGTCTGCCGTCTCCTTGTTGAATGCGACCAGTGTGACCGTCTCGACGTCGGTCTTCGCCGCGCGAATCGCTGAAACGGCCTGTCGGACCGCATCTTCCTTCGGCCAGCCGTAGACCCCTGCCGAGATCAACGGAAAGGCGACGGTTCGTGCACCGATCGAGTCTGCAACGGCGAGACTGCGCGTGTACGCCGACCGAAGCAATCCGGATCGGTCCTCGGATCGTGAATACCTCGGGCCGACGGTGTGAATCACGGCCTTGGCGTGGAGCTTTCCCGCGGTGGTGGCTACGGCCGCACCCACCGGCAGGCCGTCGGGGAGGCTGGTGTTGCGCAATACCTCGCAAGCTTTCAGGATCTCCGGTCCGCCGGCGCGGTGGATCGCGCCGTCGACACCGCCGCCGCCGAGGAGCCTGGAGTTGGCCGCGTTGACGATGGCGTCGAGGGTCAGCGTCGTGATGTCGCCTTCGACGACGGTAATAGCGGGCATGGATCCTCCTGTGTTTCCAACGGCCGTGTTTCCAACGGCCGTGTTTCCGAGGGCCGTGTTTCCGAGGGCCGTGGTCCAGAGTTCACGCTTGGGGCGAGCCCACGGCATAGCCGAGCGTACGTCGTAGGGGTCACGTCCGATCAACATCGAGTATCGCGCCGCAACCGACGGTGTGCGACTGTGTGCCTGAACGCAATGAAGGAGTACGCGCTTGCCTTCAGCCCGCAACGCCTGGACGGTGCGCGCTGCGTCGTCGAGGACGAACTCGAGGTTGGCGTTGGAATCGGGACCATCGTCGACCAACCAGAACTCGACGTGATCGGAGCAGACCTGCCGTGTTCCCATGCGGCACAGGCTGACCACAGCGTCGTAGTCCGCAGTGGACACCGCATCGACGCCGCCGAGCAGGACGCCGTCGTCGTGCGGGTGCGTGGTCAGGTGGTGGGTTCCGCGGAACCGCGAGTAATCGAGTTCTGCCGTCGACGGCCAACCGTTCTTGTCGTCGGTGCCGCCGCGAGCAGTCTTGATCGCCAGGCGAACCAGATCGGAGGAACGGTATCCCGGCCAGCCGTGCATGATCCGGCGCCACCGGGCGGGAACCGCCGACGCTCCCCAACGGGCGCCGAGGAGGCCACCCGCGATGGCCGCAGTCGTGTCGGTGTCCCCGCCGGCTCGCACGGCTGCTTCCAGCGCGTACTGGAGGTGGCGAGCATCGGCATTGTCCGTGGAAGTGATGGCCCACCAAGCGGTTTGAAGTGCATGCACCACCCAACCGTTCTTGGAGAAGTCCTGAGGTTTCCCGGTTTCGGCCTGATCGAGCAGCGGGCCCCAGTATTCGGCGACCTCCTGATCGGCAACGGAGAGGAAGTCGCGAGCCCCCTCGAAGTTGCCGGCGACAACGGCATGGCGGATGGCGTGGGTCCACAACTCGCACGCCTGTCCGGCGCGCGGGTCGTCATGCGTGAGTGAACTGATCCGGTGCGCGGCCGACCTGGCTCGCTCTGCATCGTCCAAGTAGGCGAGGGCGACGGGAGCGGTGCGCATGAGCGAGCCGTTGCCGGCCTTGCGGCCGCTGATCGCCCGCGCACGATCCGCCATGACGGCTGCGCTTTCGGAGCGGGTAGACAATACCGCTCGCGTCTGGTTGCCGATGTCTGCGGGCTTCGAGTCGTACCACCGGATGAACTGTGCTGCAATGGCATCGAGGCCATCAGAGCCGCCGATGTCGATTCCTGTCGCGGCCACCTCGGCGATTGAAACTGCCATCGAGGTGTCGTCGGTCCATTCTCCCAGCGCCCAGTTGAACGGACCGCCGCCGATCATGTCGATGGTGACCTCGGTGTTCGGATAGGTGAATTCGTACCCGGCGCCGAGTGCGTCGCCTGCTGCGGTGCCGAGCAGAACGCCGGCCGCTCGATCGGACTGCTGTGCGGTGAGTTTCATAGCCACCTTTTCAAGTTCGCGGAGATCGTTTGATCAACTTTGCGCTAACCATAGATCATGTTTGAGATAACATGCAAGGGTGAATAAATGGACAGACACGAGCGGCAGGGCATTATCGGACTACCCGCGTCCGTCCGTGGCAGTGGACGTCGCGGTGTTGACGTACAGCGGTGAATCCCTGAAGGTTCTGGTTGTTCGGCACCGTCTGGGCTCGCTGGCGCTACCGGGAACTTTTCTCCACGAACGCGAGTTGCTCACGGCCGCAGCTGATCGTGCATTGTCGGTCAAGGCAGACTTGGCTCGGACGGACTTTCGCCAGTTGGCGATCTTCGACCGACCTGACCGCGACGATCGCGGTTGGGTTCTGTCGGTCGCGCATACCGTGGGCCTACCGGAATCGGCTCTGCCCGATTCGGCACTTCTCGTCGATGTGTACGACGACGAAGCAGTGAGCGGACTCGCGTTCGATCACGCCGACATGGTGCGACTCGCGGTCACGGACCTCCGCACGAGGTACGCGTCGTACGTGGATCCGGACGGATTGTCGGGAGGATCGTTCACCGTCGCCGAACTTCGGGGACTGTACGAGGTGATCTTCGATCGTCCGTTTCAGAAGGACAGCTTCCGCCGGCAGGTGTTCGACGCGCTCGAAAGTACCGGCGAGATGAGTAGGCCGGGTAACGGCCGGCCCGCCGAGACTTACCGGAGACGCGGTGACGGCGCACTGACTGCGCAGGCAATGGCATTCTTGGCCGGATGAAGTGAAACGAATTCTTGCAATTCTGCTGACCTGACGCGCTGAGCTGGGTAATGTCCGGTTGATGGGTGCAGTTTCGAATGAAGCCGAGTCCAAGATTCCGACCGCCGTGTGGGGTACGGGCAATGTCGGGCGTGCATCGATTCGCGCTGTGACAGCCAATCCTGCCCTCGAACTCGTCGGCGTCATCGTTGCCAACCCGGCGAAGGTCGGACGAGACGCCGGTGATCTCGCCGATCTGGGAGTGCACCTGGGCGTCGCGGCGACCGATGATGCCGATGCCGTGCTCGCAGGGTCCCCGGGCGCGGTGGTCTACGCGGCTTCCGGTGACATTCGGCCCGATGACGCGGTTGCAGACATCACGCGGGCGCTGGCCGCCGGAGCTGTGGTGGTCACGCCGTCCGTATACGCGCTGTACGACCCGAAATCTGCACCCTCCGAGCTTCGTGATCCCGTCGAAGCTGCAGCCAAGGCAGGCGGCGGCGCTCTGTTCGTCTCCGGCATCGACCCAGGCTGGGGCAACGACATCCTGCCGATTCTCGTCAGCGGGCTTGCGGGGACAATCGACCAGATCCGGTGTCAGGAAATTTTCGACTACACGACCTACGAACAGCCGGATTCGGTCCGCTACCTGATCGGGATGGGTCAGCCGATGGACTACGAACCTCCCATGGTCGCGCCGAGTGTGCCCACCATGGTCTGGGGCGGCCAGATTCGGCTCATCGCCCGGGCGCTCGGGGTGGAACTCGACGAGATCCGCGAGACCTTGCTGCGCCGCCCGCTCGAGGAAACCGTGTCGACCGACCATATGGGGGAGTTCGCGGCCGGCACCCAGGGCGCACTGCGATTCGAGGTTCAGGGAATCGTCGGCGGGGAACCCTTGATCGTGATCGAACACGTCACGCGTATTCATCCGTCCTGTGCCCGCGATTGGCCGCTTCCGCCCGACGGTGGGGATGGTGCGCACAAGGTGATCGTCGAAGGACGACCACGTATCGAGATCAACGTCGAGGCCACCGATGAAGGTGGAAACCGCGCAGCCGGCGGAAATGCCACGGCTGTAGGACGTCTCGTCAACGCAATTCCGTGGCTTCGTCAGGCTGAACCCGGTCTTTACGACGCGCTGGACGTTCCGCTCACACCCGGCGTCGGCAAGCTCGGTGCCCGAAACTCGGAGGTACTCACATGAACATCGACATACCCGAAGGCAAGAATCCGATCGGCTACGTGTGGGGCGAGATGGTCCCAGGCATCGGGCCCGCGGCCGCCGGCTTCTCCCAAAAGGTCTACACGGACGGCACTCTCGGACTCCGCGAGTTCGAGGCGGCCAGGCTTCGGATTGCTCAGATCAACGGATGCATCTTCTGTCAGGACTGGCGCACCGAGCGCGACGGCGAGACAGTGGAATCGACGTTCGATCAGGCTGTCACGGACTGGCGCACCACCGATGCCTTCGACGACAGGACACGCCTCGCTGCCGAATACGCCGAGAGATACGCTCTCGACCACCACGGACTCGACGACGAGTTCTGGGAACGTATGACAGCTCACTACTCCCAGCGAGAAATCGTCGAGTTGAGCATGTGCCTCGGATCGTGGTTGGCCTTCGGTCGGCTCAACCACGTCCTCGGCCTCGACACTCAATGTGTGTTGCCCGGTAACTGAACTAATTGCCCAGCGTCGTCAGATCCGGGTAGTTCGAGACCTCCCAGCCGCCGTCGACGACCAGGCTGGTTCCGGTGATGTACGAGGCGTCGTCGCTGGCGAGATAGAGGCACGGTCCGGCGATCTCGTCGGGAGTTGCCGCTCGGAACATGGGGATTCGGCTCAGAAACATGTCGCGGGCAGGCTCGTAGTTCATGACCGGTGCGACCAACGGGGTGTCGACCAGGCCGGGCAGAACTGCATTGACCCGAATTTTCGACGCCGCCAGTTCGATCGCGGCATTCTTGCTGAACATCTCGACCCCGGCCTTACCCGTCGCATACGCGCTCCCGTAAGGGCTCGGTACGTGCGCGTTGAGGGAGGAAACGTTGACTATCGCACCGCCGCGCCCGTGCTCTCGGATATGTCGAGCTTCATGTTTGGTACAGAGGAAGACGCCCTTCTGCACCAGGTCGATGGTGAAGTCCCAGTCGGCCTCGTCGAGGTCGACGATCTGACCCACCCTCGACGCCCCGGCAACGTTGAAAGCCAGATCGATACCGCCGAATTCCGCTGCCGCAGCGGCAATAGCCCCGGCGACATCGGATTCCTTGGTGACGTCAGCGGGAACGGCGAGGAAAGACGCGCCGTGCTGGGACGCTGTCTCCTTCAAACCCTCTGCCGCGATGTCTATTCCGGCCACCCGTGCGCCTTCGCTGATAAGTCGTAGTGCGATGGCCGCGCCGATCCCCGAGGCTGCGCCAGTGACGACTGCGGTTCTTCCGGCGAATCTGGACGTGTTAATGAGCACCTGCTTTCAAGAACTTTCCGGTCCGGCGGTTGCCGAGAACGGGTGCTGCTTCTCCGTCTCCGAAGACGTACTCGCCGCCGACGAACACTGCGGTGACAGTCTGGTCGTTGCGATTGACCATGCGGGAGAGATTGTCGTACTCCACAACTGGACTCTCCGCGTACGTCTCGAGTGAATCGTCGAGGTGGGCGGGATCGATCACAACCAGGTCGGCGCGGTCACCTAATCGAAGGTGCCCGGCATCCACGTCGTACCACTCGGCCAGTTCACCGGTGAGACGATGCACGGCTGCCTCGACGGTCATGAACGGCCGCCCGACCTTTTGGGCGTCGTAGACACGTCGGAGTAGTCGTAAGCCGAAGTTGTAGAACGCCATGTTGCGCAAATGTGCTCCGGCGTCGGAGAACCCGAGTTGGACACCGTTGTCCTGGGCGAACTTGTCCAGAATCTCCGGCCGGTGATTGGAGATGGTTGTGCGCCAGCGCACCTTCGTGCCGTGCTCGAGGACCAGATCCAGGAAGGCGTCGACCGGGTGGAGGCCTCCGCGCTCGACGCCGACCTGTCCGAAGCTCTTGCCGAGCAGGGATTCGTCGGGGCAGGAGACGATTTCGGCGTCGAAGAAATCTCGATGCCAGACTTTGACACCGAACTTTTGGTCGTAGTCCTTGCGGAACTGTCGCCGGTACTCCTCACTCTGCATCAGAACGTTGCGCTCCATCTCGTCGGTCAGATGCAGTGCTGCAGCGCCGGATCCGAACTCCTCGAAGACAACCAGGTCGATGCCGTCGGCGTACACCTCGAAGGGAACCGGTAGGTGCTGCCAGCGCAGGTCGCCGCCGAGTCGATTGACCAGATGCGCCAGCGGACCGAGGATCACCACGGCCAACTTGTTGGACTTGATATCAGCCGCCGAGAGCATGCTCGTCTTGAGTCGCTTGCGCCACAGGCCGGCGCTGGAGAACGCCATTGCACCGGTACTCATGGGGTTGGAGAGGTCAGGTCCAGCCTGAAATACCCGTCCCCGACGGCGGAGAATCGCATTGAGTCGACGTCGTTCCTTCGTGGTTGCATACGTCGACGGCAGTGTGCGTGAGCGGCAGGTCTCGCCGTCGAGTTTGTCGAACAATAATTGCTGACTGGACATCCCAACGAATCCGGCGTCAAGCGCCTCGGTCAATTGTGCTTCCATCGACGCGAGTTCGGAGTCGGTGGGGTGCACATCCTTCCGCGTTGCACGGTCCAATCCCATCTCCGCGGCTCGCATGTCGGAGTGCCCGATGAATGCTGCGACGTTGGGTCCCAACGGAAGTGACTCGAGCGCCGCGATGTATTCACGCGCGGAGTTCCAGGTCTTGGCCCGCGTGAGTGCATCGACAACGTGCTTGCGCGGAATCGCCTCGACTCTGCCGAAAAGATCGCCGGCGTCCGACGGGCTGGCGTGAATGGTGGACAGGGAACACGATCCGACAAAGATCGACGTGACTCCGTGTCTGAGAGATTCGCTGAGCGCCGGCCCCTCGAGGATTTCGACGTCGTAGTGAGTGTGGATGTCTACGATGCCCGGGATCACCCACTTGCGCCGCGCGTCGATGACACGGGGACAGCCGGTTTCGTCGAGTGGATCGAGCGAGATGGCGGTGACCAACCCGCCTCGGATGCCCAGATTTCGGACAGCTGCTTTCGCCCCGGTGCCGTCGAACCACAGACCGTTGTTGATCACGGCGTCATAGGTCATGAGATAGCCACCTTTGCGCGGATGGTCTTCCCGGTTGCATTGCGGGGCAGAGGAGTTGTGCTCAGTTTCCACTTCACCGGCACCTTGAAGTAGGCGAGCTTTTCGGCGACATAGTCGCGTAGTTCTTCTTCGGTCGCCTCTCCCTCGTTGCGAAGAACGACAACGGCCGCCACTTCCTGGCCGAGGTCTGCCGAATCAATGCCGATCACAGCGCATTCGAGGACTGCGGGATGCTCGTCGATGGTTTGCTCGATTTCGACGGGGTAGACGTTTTCGCCGCCGCGCAGGATCAGGTCGGACCGGCGGCCCGTCAGGCGGAGCCGGCCGTCTTCGAGAACTCCGAAGTCGCCGGTTCGGAGCCACCGATCAGGACCGATAGCGGCAGCCGTCGCGGTCTCGTCGTTCCAGTATCCCAACATCACGTAGGGGCTTCGCGCACAGATTTCACCCTCCTCCCCGTCGGGGACTGCACTCCCGAAGGCGTCTCGGACCTCCACGCTCACACCGATGATCGGCCGGCCGAGAGTTCCGGGGAACGCGGCAAGTTCCGGTGGCGTGGCAACCGAAATGCCAGTAGAGGATTCGGTGAGCCCGTAGCTGTCTACCAAGGTGTGCTGCGCAAAAGGCAGGCGTGCACGCAGGCGTTCCTGCAAGGCCGGGGACGACGGCGCTGACGCCAATGCAAAGGCACTCAGTGAGCTCAGGTCGTACTTCTCGATATCGCCGTGTTCGAGGAGTCGGGTTGCCGTGGTGGGGACCACCGCCCAGTTGGTGACCTTCTCGCGTTCGACGAGGGAAAGGACCTCGTCGACGTCGAAGGCGCCCTGGTGGATGACCACGGCCCCGCCCGTTGCGAGTCGTGGGATCGCCAGGTTATGCAGGCTTGCAATGTGAAACAGCGGTGCGGTCAGCAGATACCGCAAGTCGCTTGGTCTGCCATCGCTGGGTTTTCCGGTGAACGCCGCAGCGAGGCGATCGCTGTAGCGGTGGTAGTCGATGACGGCCAACACGTTTCGGTGAGTGTGAACTGCCCCCTTCGGGCGCCCACTGGTTCCGCTCGTATACAGGATCACAGCCGGATCGTCCTCGTCGACCGTGGTTCGGGGGAGTGGCGATCCCGAGTACTTCTCCATCAGAGCCGGTAGATCTTCTTCCATCGTGAGCACGGGAACATCGGTGTTCAGCTCGGAAAGAACTTGTGCGCGTTTGGCGTCGGCGATCACGACAGTAGGAGTGGTGTGATCGATTCCGTACTGCACCTCACGCGCCACCCACCACGAGTTGAACCCTACTGCGATCGCACCCAGCGCCTGAGCCGCCCAGAAGGTCATCACCCATTCCGGCGTATTGGCGGCGAGGATGCCCACCCGATCGCCCTTGCGGACGCCGTACCGCTCGCGCAGCGCCGTGGCCAATGCTGCTACGGCCTCGCCGTGCTCGAGGTAGCTGAAGCGTCGGTCCTTGGCCACCAGGTAGTCGCGTGATCCGTAGTCGAAGGATGCAGCGAGCACGTCGCCGAGTGCCTTGTCACGGTTCTTCATGACGGGCATCGAGCTGCCAAGTACGTCCTCGACTTGCATCTCGAAAGGGCCACCGGGACCGGTCAGCCCGGCCATGACGGACGCGATGAATGCTTGTGTATCAGCGGAAGTGGTCACGTGAAGCGCCTTTCGAAGATTAGGGTACGAGCACTGCGCGTCCGGTGACCTTGCCGTGTTCGAGACGGTCGAGTGCGTCGCGGGCATCAGCGAGGTCGAAGCGGGCTACTTCTACCGTTACCAGACCGGCCTGTGCCAGGGCGATGGAATCGACGAGGTCGTTTCTGGTGCCGCCATAGGACTTCCGGATCGATGCGCCCCACGGCCAGCCCGGTCCACCGGCAGCTTCGGCGGTGATCCCGGGGTTTCCGCCTCCCAGACCCACCATGCGATACGCGCCGTTCGGCGCAACCGCTTGAACGGACATCTGAGCAGTTGCATCGACACCGACGAAGTCGAAGATGACTTCTGCGCCTCTGGCCGAGGTGAGGTCGAGGATCTGCTGCGCGGTGTCCGGTCCCGATTCGAGCGTGATGTCGGCGCCGCAGCGTTTGGCGAGATCGAGTTGATCCTGTCCGACATCGACGGCGATGATGCGCACGGCACTGATTGCGCGAAGTATCTGTACTGCAACGTGACCGAGTCCGCCGACGCCGATCACGACGGCGGTGGCACCGGGCTGGAGATGTTCGCGTGCGCCGCGAATGGCGTGGTAGCTCGTCAGTGCTGCATCGGCGAGTGGTGCGGCCTGCAGGAAGTCGAGGTCTCCGATGGGTACGAAGGAGCGAGCCGGGATCTTGACGTACTCGGCCATCCCGCCTTCGGGACCGAGCCCGGGGCAGGGCGGCATGGCGGTGCGTCCAGCGGCGAGGCACATGTTCTCGTTGCCGCTCATACATTCTCGGCACTGTCCACACGACCAGCACAGATAGACGACGCCGCGTTCGCCGACCGAGCGACCGTCGACGCCGGTCCCGACCGCTTCGATGGTGCCGGCGATCTCGTGGCCGATGGTCAGCGGCTCTTCGCGCATCTTGTACGGAAAGTGCAGGAGATGGAGATCGGAGTGGCAGATTCCCGCTGCACCAACCCGAATCAGTAGTTCTGACGGACCGATCTCGGGGACCGGCACGTCGTTGATCTCGAGGAGACCAGGCCCCATGAGCTGAGCTGCCTTCATGAGTTGACCTCGCTGATCTCGCAGTTGTATGCGGCACTCAGATACGCGTTGCTGCGATCGGATCCGATCAGACCCGGCGCCATCTTGTTCATGACGTAGGCGAAGGTCATCCGACGGTCCAGATCGTTGACCAGCATCGAGCCGCCGATACCGGCCCACCAGCAGGCGCGTCCGTCGGGAACCAGGGGTGCGGTATCCGGGTGCGGCAGTCCGTATCCGATGCCGAACTTGAGCGGAGTCATGATCCCGAGGTCGATACCGTCGGCTTGGATCTCGAAGATCAGGTCGATGGTGCTCTGCGAGAGCAACTTCTGGCCGTCGAGCACACCACCGTTCGAGATCAAGGATTGGACCCGAGCGATCGAACGGGCGTTGCCATGACCGTTGACTCCGCCGATTTCAGCTTCCCGCCAGGGCGCGGTGTTGACCTCGGGATAGTCGAGCAATGGGCAGGTCAGGGTCTTGATGAAGATGCTGTCCTGGTCGAGAGTAGACAGGTCGAATTCCAGTGCGGGCGGCGGAACCAGAGTGGCGATTCGGCCGAAGTGCTCTGCGGACGTGCCGATGTGGAAGTCGGCGCCCAGTGGACCGGCGAGCTCTTCGGCAAAGAACCTGCCGAGAGTCCGCCCGTCGATGCGACGAATGACCTCACCGACGAGATGGCCGTAGTTGATCGCGTGATAGCCCGACGCCGTACCGGGGGTCCACCACGGCTTCTGCGTAGCGAGGCGGGTGGTGGACGCCTCGAGGTCGTAGATGTCCTTCAGTTCGATCGGGCGTTCCCAGCCGGAGACTCCGGACGTATGCGAGAGGAGGTGGCGAACTTCGATGTCTTCCTTGCCGTTTACCGCAAATTCGGGCCAGTAATGAGCGACCTTCTGGAACACATCCAATTGGCCGCGTTCGACCAGCAGGAGCGCACACAGAGCTGTCATGGTCTTGGTGATGGAGAACGTATTGACGATGGTGTCCGGACCCCAAGGAGTGGTACGGGATTCGTCGGCGTACCCGCCCCAGAGATCGACCACGGATTCTCCGGCGACGGTGATGGCGATGGACCCGCCGAGTTCTTCGCCGGATTCGAGTTGAGCCTCGAAGGCGGTGCGGACGGCGTCGAACTCGTTGTTGCAATGACCGTTCACCGTGCTCATGCGCGGTCCGCCTTCTCGAGTTCGTGTGCTGCTGCACGAGCCGCAACAGGGAGCTTGTTTCCGGAGGCCGCTGCGCGCTTGGTGCCCTTGGCGATTTCCTTGTTCATGTTGCGGACGTAGGGATCGAACTCGAGCTGGATGGTGTGTCGCGGTGACTTGTAATAGGGAGCGAGGAAGTACGCCTCGTCGGCCTTGGTGATCTCCTGCATCTCACTGGCGGACGGCAGTTGGTATTTACCGGTGAGGTAGGCCGCGACGAGCTTGCTCTGCTGCTCGGCGAAGTTGACGAGCGTCGGCATGGGCTGCGCCAGTCCCATGAAGAAGAGGTTGTCGATTCCGGGCTTCATCATTCGTTTGAAGAGTGGGAATCGGTTGTCTTTGTCCGGCAGAAGATTCGGATCGCTGAAGAAGGGGAAGCTGATGTTGTAGCCGGTGGCGCAGATGACCACGTCGATGTCCTCGGAAGTGCCGTCCGCGAAGTGAACCTGCTCTCCGTCGAGTCTGGTGATGGCGGGCTTGAAGGTTATGTCGCCCGATCCGGCGCGTCCCAGGAACTCGCCGCTGGCCGACGGGTGGGCCTCGAACGGACGGTGGTCTGGCTTGGGTAGTCCGTAGCCCTCCATGGTTCCCAGGTTCTTGCCGAGGAATCGCCGACTCAGGAACAGGCGCAGATCCCGAGGCATCCAGGGCGGGGTGATCAGTTTGTCTCCCGGCACGCCGCCCAGGTATTTCGGCAACACCCACACGCCGCGGCGCGCCGAGACGATGAGCTTGTCGGCGAGGTATCTCTGGCCCAGTTCGGAAGCAATGTCCAAGCCGGAGTTGCCCATTCCGACCACGACAACCTTCTTGCCGCGCATGTCGATCGGATCGAACGGGTCGTTGTAGCTGTGGCTGTGCATCAGCACGCCGTCGAACTCACCCGGGTAGTCGGGGATGTTGGGATCCCAGTGATGTCCGTTGCAGACCATCAGGACGTCGTAGGTGCGAACTTCGCCGTCGGAGCGCGTGATGGTCCACAGTCCGTCTGCATCACGTTCTGCTGCAACGACACTGGTGTTGAAGATGATCGACTCACGCAGGCCGAAGTGCTCGACGTAGTCCTTGAAGTATTGGAAGAGTTCGGAGTGGTGGGGGAAATCGGGAAGGTCGGCGGAGACCGGGAAGTCCTCGAATGCCAAGCGCCACTTCGACGTGTCGATATGCAGGCTCTGGTAGCAGGCAGACATTCCGTTGGGGTTCTTGTAGTACCAGTTTCCGCCGACCTCGTCGGACGCTTCGTAGCAGTCGAAGGGTATTCCGAATTCCTTCATTCGCTTGGCCGTCGTGATTCCGGTGGGCCCGGCGCCGATGATGCACACGCTCGGCAAGGGGGAGGGGCTCATTCGCCATCGCTTTCTGTTCTGTCTGGGGCGTGCGAGAAGAAGTATCGAAGCCCGAGAAGTGACTTGAGTCATAGTGCGTCATTCGCTGACAATGTGTCAATGAATGACGCAATGTTTTTTGATGACGGTGAGTCGGTGATTTGCCAGGAGGTCGAAATGCGAGCAAGGTTGGCGACGTGAGCACGACTACCGATGGCCCGAAGAACAGGCGGGGGACCCTTCGCGACGAGCAGAAACGCGCGACGCGGGCCAAACTCGTGGACGCCGCACGCACCCTGTTCGAAGAGCGGGGATATGCGGCAGTCACGGTCGACGACATCGCCTCGGTCGTCGGATGCAGTAGAGCCACGTTCTACGTGCATTTCGCCAGCAAGGTGGAGATGCTCAGGACGATCGGCGCGGCCGGGATGGCTGCGAGTGCGTTCGCTTTCTACATCGATCTCGATCGAGTCCTCGACACGAACTCTCGCGTGGAATTCACCGCATGGCTGGAACGTGCCTTCGACTGGTTCGACGAGAACAAGCGCCTGCTGCCGGCGTGGGACGAGGCCGTGGCACTCGAACCGGAGTTCCGCGAGACAGCGCGGGACGGTATGACCGAACTACCGAACGCCATGCCCAAGTATCTGGGCCGGTGGCCGGTGGAACAGCACGACGAGGCGAGGTTGCGCGTCGAACTGCTCGTGAGTCAGCTGGAGCGATTCTTCACACGCTGGGCCGTGCAGGGGACGATCGACGTGACGCGGGTTCAAGCGGCCGAGGTTCTGACCGATATATGGTTCCCGGCCCTGTCGCCGGAATCGAAGGGCACCGACTAACGGTTCAGGGTTACTTCGGATCGATCTCCACGCTGATCGCGCCGACGAGTAGTCCTCTGGCTCGTTCGATGGACATCGAGCCGCTCAGCCAGCGTTCACTCAAACCCTCGACCAGTGCAGTGAGTCGTTCGGCGGCGTCGGCCGGGCTTGCCTTCGGGTCAGCGAGCCCGGATTCCTGCGCTTGTCGGATCAAGGATTCGACGTCGTCTGCCCATCGTTGAGTCGTGGTGCGCAGCGGCTCGCGCAGCTCGTCGGCGAAGACAGCGCTTGCTCGGAGTTCGCCCCAGGCGATGCTGTTCTCCCGAATCTTCGGGGAATTCTGAAACTCCAGCAGGAGCATCTGCTCGAGCTGCGCACGCGGGTCTGTCTCCGTGAAGGCGCTTTCGGTGTACAGAGCGGCGCGATCGTTGACGTGATCGAGGGCCCGGCGCAGCACACCCGCGCGGTTCTGGAAGTGGTAGTAGATGAGTGCCGTCGACACGCCGGCCTCGGCAGCGAGCGTCTCCACTCTCAGTCCGCGTACGCCGTGCTGAGCGATGACGCGGACTGCTGCTTCCAAGATTTGCGTTTGACGGTTCGACACGAGTCCGAATTCTACGAGGATGGTCGGGGCGGGTTTTCAGTCCACAGGCTCCTGTTGGGTGGTGCAGTGAATACCGCCACCACCGGCGGCGATTGCGTCGATGTTGATCTGCACGACACGACGGTCGGGGAAGAGGCGCTCCAACTCGCCTTTGGCGGCCTGGTCGGCCTCGGGGTCACCGAATTCAGGGGCGATGACCGCTCCGTTGCATACGTAGAAGTTGATGTATCCGGCAGCGAAATCATCTGATTCGAAGTCCGGCCTGATCGAAACAGGCGCCTCGAGGACGACAACATCCAGGTTTCGTCCCTGTGCGTCGGTTGCGTTCTCGAGAATCTCGAGGTGACGTTTGGTCACGTCGTGATCAAACGACTCCGGGTCTGTGTCGAGTCCGGCAACCACCACACCCGGTCGCGCGAAGCGGGCGTAGAAATCCGTGTGGCCGTCCGTGATGTCCTTGCCTGCGATCCCGGGTAGCCAGATGATCTTGTCGAGACCGAGCAGGGGGCCGAGCTCGGCCTCGACGTCCGACTTCGACCATCCCGGGTTGCGGTTGTCGTTGAGGACACAGCTTTCGGTGATGATGGCCGTTCCTTCGCCGTCGACCTCGATGCCGCCGCCTTCGAGGATCAGATCGGTTGGCAGTGATTCGACACCCGCGCGGGCTGCGACAAACGCTGCGACGCGGCCGTCCTGATCAAAATCCTGCTTCTCGCCCCAGCCGTTGAAGTTGAAATCGATACCCGCTTTGGTCCCGTTGCCTTTCACGAATACGGGACCGGTGTCGCGCATCCAGAGGTCGTCGAGAGGTGCGGCGATCAGTTCGACGGATGGGCCGACGAGGGTGCGTGCCAAGTCCAGCTCCTCGGAACGGACTAGCATCGAGACGGGCTCGAACTGCGCGATAGTTTGCGCGATCGTCGCAAGGTTGCGCTGGACCTCGGGCAGGAGGGCCGCTCCCCAGATCGCTTCGCTGGCGCCGAACGCCATCCAGGTGCGCTTGTGCGGATCACCCTCTTCCGGCATCACCCACTCGCGAAGATCGTCATCTCCGTTGCTCCCGCCCGAGGCTGAGTCGGAATCGCCGCAACCTGCCAAAAAGAGGCCACTGAGCGCAGCGGCGCCTGCCTGAATGAACCGACGTCTGTGCATTGCGGTGACTCCTTCTGTTTTTCGCGTGCTCGCTTGGTCGCCGAGGAATCTGTTCATCGCGCGAACGGGCCAACATCCAGCTACTGTTCGATCCCACCAGATTTTTCTGGCGTCGACTTACTTGCACAGAGCATAAACCCTGACTGAAAATTCAGTCAAGAAAGTAGTGAGCATGAATGACGACATTCGGGATACCCGCCAGCCAATGGTGACTTCGCTCGGCATCATCTTGGGGTTCTTGCTGAACTTTCTGGCTCAGTGGGCAATTCGCGACGACGGCAAAGCGCCGGTGGAAACCACGACCGACTGGGTCATCGTGGTCACACTGTTCACAGCCGTCGCTCTGATGCTCATAGTTCTCTTCAGGACACTGAGCAGTTCGTACGAAGTGGAGCAGGCTCGCGAGAGATATCGCGGAATTCTGCGTCTCTACTTGTTTGCCATCTCCCTGGTTTTCGCCGGAATGGCCGCCGCATTGTTCGTGTAGTGGGGCCTGTCGGAATACTCCGACCGAAGGGTCACGAGTCGATGAGACCTTCGGCCGCGCCCCGCCAACCGCGGCGCTGGTAAGCCCGCGGCGACATGCCGTGGGCAGCGATGAAGACCTTGGTGAAGCCGGAGGCGTGCGCGTAGCCGAGTCGGCGGGCAGTCTCTCCGGCCGAGAGACCCTCCTCGAGATGAGCACGGGCGAGGGTCATACGTAATTGGGCACGCCAGCGTGGGTAGCTCTGGCCGGTGGCCTCAGTGAAGCCTTGGTGGAGCAAATTCTCGTCGACGCCGAGTCGAGCGCTCCACTCCGACAGCGTGCGCGAATCGGTGGGGTCGGCCCGAAGCGCGCCAAGGATCGTCTCGACTGGATCGCTCTGACGACTGCCATGTGGACGAGCCGCCGCAGAGTTGCGGACCAGCCTCGAGATCCGCGCCGGGTCGTGGATCTCGGGGCGCAGGTGGGTGTAATTCGCGACCACCGTGTGCAACAGATACCTCTCCGCTTCGCGCGCGAAGTGCAGCACACGTGGCGGCGGTGCGGCGACCGGAGAGGCGCCCGGCTGGGACCCGAGGGGAAGTAGTAGAGAGCCTTCCGCGATCTCGACACTGTTGCGAACTCCCGCTGGAAGCCACATCGCGTCGCCCCGCCTCAGATTCCACGTTCGGTCGCCGAAAGTAACCCGGGCGGAGCCTCGATATATCCAGACGACGACGTGAAAGTCGTTGACCCTAGCCCATGTTCCGCTTGCGGAGATCGTCGGCGGTATCGGTGCCGAGCGTGGTTGGGTGCCTTCCTCGGACAACAGCGCGACGCTCTGTGCCAACGTTTCGTTCTCATGGATCGGCGCCGCACCTCGGTGTGCACGTGCGTAGGCGCTTGGTGTCATGCCGGTGTGTTCACGGAAGGCGCGGGTGAATCCCGCGGGCGTCGCGAATCCGACCTGTCCACCCGTCCAACCGATTTCGCGTCCGGCGTCCAGGTAGGCGGTTGCTGCTGCGATCCGGGCCGAGGTACGCCAACGCACGAAAGACAACCCAGTCTCCTCGGTGAATCGGCGCTGCAGGGTGCGGACACCGATCTTGAGTTGCCGGGCAAACTGGGAAAGTTCGGTGTCGTCGGCTGGTGTCCGAAGAAGTGTGCGAGCGATCTCGAGGGTTTCGGCCGAGCGAGGCAATCTCGGCGGGGAGTGCGGCACCGAAGCGCCCGACTTTTTGGCATGGGCTCCCGCGACCAGCTCGAGCAGCCCGGCACCCACGGCCGTCCCACCGCGCAGAAATCCCAAGTTGTGTGCGAACTGGTGGACGAGCCAGTCCTGCCAGGCGGCCGGGATCTCGAAGTCGATGATTCGGTTCAACGTGGGAGGCAGGTCGGCAGCGGGCATCGGGATGGGAAATGCGACCGCCTCCGGGTCCACTCGAATGCTGTACGCGATTCCCGCCGGTACCCACACTGCGGCCCCCGCGGGCACGTTGCGGACGCGGTCGCCGATCTGCAGTTCTGCGCGTCCGGTGTGTACCCAGAACAGCAGCGGCTCGCGTTCATTCGCAATCGAGGCGAGTCGAGCGGCAGGGATTTCGGGGACTTCTCCCGCAGAGAACACCAACCGTGGTCCCACGATGCCCCCAATGTAGATGCCTTCTCGCACAGGCGACCGATGAGTGTAAGAAGTCGGCACGCACGGATAACCGTATCCGATTAGGGCAGGCTAGCTTTAATTACTGGCCGTCTCGCCGTGATCGAACGTGGGCCGAACCCCCGTCTGTGCGCTTCCGAGGAGTCTTTCCGTGCCCCGAAACACCCGTCCGACAACGGCGTACCCCGTCACCTTGCGTGAACTCGAGGTATGTCGGGTGGCAGACGTGACGCCGGGCATGAGGAGAGTAACGCTCACCGGCACCCAGCTCGAAACCTTTACCAACGCCGACGGTTACGTCGAGCCTGCCTTCACCAGCACGGGCTTCGATGACGACATTCGGTTGCTGTTCGCCTACCCTGGCGAAATCGACCCCGTCCTACCGGTGATGGTCGACGGCAGTGTGACTTTCGCTGCGGGGCGCCGCCCACTTGCCCGCGTCTACACCGTGCGTCGCTACGATCCGCGAACAAGGGAACTCGAGGTCGATTTCGTCGTTCACGGCAGTGGAGTGGCTACCGCCTGGGCACGCGGCGCCGGTCCGGGCGACCGAATGCACATCGCGGGTCCCTCTGTATCGCAGGGACTTCCGGAGGATTGCGAGCATCTGCTGGTCGTCGGTGACGAGACGGCGCTCCCTGCGATCGCGCGTCTGCTCGAAGGATTGCCCGCCGATACCAGGGGGCAGGTGTTCGTCGAAATTGCGAACTCAGCTCACATTCAATCGGTGCGCGAGTTGCCCGGGGTGAGTGTCACGTGGTTGCCGCGCGAGGGGGCCGAGCCCGGCACCACTTCTTTGTTACTCGACGCGGTCACTGCCGCCGAATGGTGTGACGAACGCGTATTCGCCTGGCTTGCAGGCGAACAGGCGACGGTTCGCTCGCTTCGTCGGTACCTCATTCGTGATCGAGGAATTGCGAAGACCGACATCGACTTCACCGGCTACTGGAAACGCGGCGAGGCCGTACGTGCAGATTCCTGACCTGGCTCCATCGCTCACCCGACATCTGTACTCAGTAAGACCGACAGCGCTCGATAACACCGAAAGGCAGAAATGACAGTCCTGCGCACCAGACGATCACGGATCACCGGACTGATCGGGGTCGCGCTCGCCGCAGCGCTCCTCGTAACCGGGTGCTCGGCCCCGGCCGAAGACTCGAAAACGGCATCCTCCCCCAATTCGGAAGGAAGTGCCCTTCCCGCGGCGGAAGGAACGACCACCTACCCGCTCACCCTGGAATCCCCTTACGGTACAAGCGTTCTCGAGAAGCGGCCGGAGCGTATCGCCGCGATCGTGCCCAATGCTGTCGACACGGAAATGCTCCTCGCCCTCGGCGTTAAACCGGTCCTCTCCTCGTCGATGGTCAAGGAATCGGCTTCCCAGTCGTACTTGTTGCCTTACGACGCAGAGGATCTTGACACTTTCGAGTTCGCGATGGGCGGAACACTTCCCGTCGAAGCCATCGCCGCGAGCGAGCCTGATCTCATCGTTGCCGTCGGCTGGGCTGACGGCCTGGGTGGTTTGTCCATGGGCGACTACTACGAGCGTTTGTCCTCCATCGCACCGGTGGTGACGAGTCCCGACACGAAATCGCGGATGCTCGTACCGTGGAAGGAATCGATTCGCGTACTCGGCGAGACCCTCGACCTCTCGAAGGCGGCCGAAAAGATCGTGGCCGACCATGACCGGTATTTCGCGAACGTGCGCCAGGAGAACCCGCAACTCGCGGGCTTGACTGCAACCTGGGCGATCTTCTACGGAACCGGCAATGGGCTGCAGTATCTTTCAGCACCCGGTTCGGCTCCGGCAACATTCCTGGGTGAGCTCGGCTTCGCCGAGAACCCGCGCGCAAAGGAATTCGTCACCCAGAGCACCGTCGGCGAGGAACTTCTCGAGAACATCGATGCGGACTTCCTGCTGATCGGCCGCAGCGCTGCCGGCAGCGAAGAGGATTTCGACAAGCTGACCGATGGAAAGCTCTTCCAGGCGCTGGGAGCCGTGTCATCCGGGCATTGGGTCGCTCTGCCTCCTCGTACCGCCGACGGTGGGGACGTTCTGTGGGCGATCACGAGTGGTGGTCCGATCGGAACGATGTGGGCGGCTGAGCATGTCGTTCCGCTCATCAGCGAGAAGCTGTAGGCGGACAACTGGAGAACGGAAAGCGCTCACCCGTCGCCACATGATTGTGTGGCGGCGGGTTGTTCGTACAGCAAGAACCCCGGGTTTCGGGGTTACCTATGGCACGAAAAAGGTTGCGAAACCTGGAGTGACCGGTCCGGCGGCAGGCAATATGGTGACCGCAACTTGCCCGGCCCCGGTCTGCAGGGTGGTCTCACCCGGGGTTGCTTGGTTGTCGCCCGAAAGCCGACCGGTGCCGGAGGTCCCTGTCGAGAGGTTCAGCCAACGCACTTCGGTCGACAGCATGCATCCCCACCGGGCGTCTGGGGCGCCGGTGATCGTCACCGTGCCAGGTTGTTCGCCGACTACCGCCACGCAGCGGACAGGAGGCGCGTCGAAGCTGCCATTGGGGTTCCCGAACGGTGCCGGGTTGATTTGGAACGGAACTGTGACTGCCGCGGAGGCGATGGCTGCGGGTGCCAGAACCGAAACGGCAACTACGGATGCGCAGGCGGTCAATCGGCGTACGAGACTCATCACGGTAACCTCCGGTAATCGAAGACGGTGTGGTGCTCATACTGTACCCGGAGTGCAATTGCCGCAAGGGGATCCACGTTTCAGATCAGTGACGGTTTGCAAATCACCGAGTGCGCTGCTGTCGGTAGAATCGTTGTCCTGCAACGAGTATCGGTACATGTACCCTGTAATGCGCGGTGAACTGCCCTATCTCATTGGGCTCCACCGAAAGTACTAACTTTTCATGCTTCGGCCGGCCGGCAGGTGGTGTAGCTCGAGCAACTTGGTGCCGCTCGCGAGACGGGTTGAATGTCTCTACAGTGGAGGCGATGGATGCGAATGGTGTACTCGCTTCGCTAGAAGCTGAACGCCCGCAGGTGTTCTCGCAACTTCTGCTGCTTCACATCTACGTGCGGTTGATACGGCGTGGGCTGCCGTGTGACATTGGGAGGTCGAGTGTCGACTGCCGAATACTTTCGACAGCAGTGGGTTTCGTTGGATGGAATCACGAAGATCAGGCCTGTCGACACCGGGTTGGTCGTCTAGGGGCATGCCCGGACTCGGCGACCTCTGGCCCGCGGGTAAGGGTGGGTGTCAAAATCACGCTTCGCATACCAAGCAAATGCTTGATCGCTAGAGTGTGGACATCAAAACGCCCGACAAAAGCTCGATTTCGAAGGAGTTCGTATGGTTGCACCCCAGGCCTATGTAGTCGATGCAGTCCGCACTCCGGTGGGTAAACGGAACGGCTCGCTCGCCGGGGAACACCCGGCGGACATGGGAGCCCATGTCATCACCTCGATTCTCGACCGCACCCAACTGGACCCGATGGCTGTCGACGACGTGATCTTCGGTTGTGTCGACGCTATCGGGCCGCAATCGGGCAACATCGCCCGTACCGCCTGGCTTGCAGCAGGCTTACCGCTGGATATCCCGGGAACGACAGTCGACAGACAATGCGGATCTTCACAGCAAGCCATCCACTTCGCAGCACAAGCAGTCATGAGTGGGACCCAAGATGTGGTGCTTGTCGGCGGTGTGCAGAACATGTCTGCGATTCCTATCTCTGCGGCGATGCGTGCCGGCAACGAATACGGATTCGACACACCCTTCAGTAAGTCACGGGGGTGGGCTGCTCGATTCGGCGAGGCCGAAATCTCACAGTTCGTCGGTGCCGACCTGATTGCCAAGAAGTGGGGTATCAGCCGTGAGGACATGGAGGAATGGGCACTGCAATCGCATCAGCGTGCCCGTGCTGCCATCGCCGACGAGCGATTCGAGCGTGAGACCGTGTCACTGGGTCACTGCGTCGTTGACGAATGCCCACGAGAGACATCCTTGGAGCAGATGGCTGCATTGCCCGCGCTGAGGGAAGGCTCGCTACTGACAGCTGCTGTGGCCTCGCAGATCTGTGACGGCGCGTCAGCGGCCTTGATCGTCTCCGAGAAGGCGCTCGAGGTTCATGGATTGAAGCCGAGGGCGCGTATTCATCATATGAGCGTGCGCGGCGACGATCCGATGCTGCAACTGTCGGCACCCATACCAGCGACCAAGTTTGCGCTCGCGAAGTCAGGCATGTCGATCGGCCAGATGGATACCGTAGAGATGAACGAGGCATTCGCTTCGGTAGTTCTGAGCTGGCTGATCGAGACGGGTGCAGATCCCTCCCGAGTAAACCCCAACGGTGGTGGAATCGCATTGGGTCACCCTCTTGGAGCCACCGGAACCAAGCTGTTCGCCACGATGCTGCACGAGCTGGAACGCATTGACGGACGGTATGGACTCCAAACCATGTGTGAGGGTGGCGGAACCGCGAACGTCACTGTCATCGAGCGGCTGAGCTGAAAGGAAGAATCGGGCGGCATGGAAGCCGCACTGTTGCAGCGCTCCGTCAGGTAGGCGGTATCAGAGCGTGATCGTGCGGGTCGGCTCCCAGATGGAGGGGTCGCGGTGGGTGACGACGAAGACGGTGGCCGCCAATTCCTGCACAGCGACGGCGATGCGGCGCTCGGTGCCCTCGTCGAGAGCCGAAGTGGCCTCATCGAGCACAAGCACGGGTGCGTTTTTGAGGAAGGCGCGAGCGATCGCCACTCGCTGACGTTCGCCACCGGAGAGAGCGGACCCTTGGTGTCCGACGTCCTGATGAATGCCGAGCGTCGAGCGGTCGAGAACGGCGCCGAGGGCAGCGCGCCTGGCGGCGTCCTCGATCTCGGTTTCGTTAGCCCCAGGTCTTCCCAGTCCGATGTTTTCCCCGAGGGTGCCGGAGAACATGAGTGGATCCTGCGACACGTAGCCGATGTGCGCGGCCAGGTCGTCGTAGGGCAAGTCGCGCAATGAAACTCCGCCCAGAGTGACGCTGCCTTCGTCCGGGTCGTCGAAGCGCATGAGCAGCCCGAGAAGTGTGCTCTTCCCGGTACCGGAGCGTCCCGCTACGAGCACGCGATCACCAGCGGGGATCTGCGCGTTGATGCCGCGCAGAACTGGCGCGTGATCCACGTCGACGATCTTGATGTCGGTTCCTGCCGGGCGACCTGCGTCCTGGGGTTCAGGCTCGGGCAGCGCGGGAGCTGAAGTCGCGGTGCGGTAGTCGCGAACCGTCGCGCGAAGTTCATTGACTCCGATTCCGGCCAGTGCGAGTTCGTCGAGCGGGGCGGCGGCGCGGGCGGTGAGGACGACGAGCGCGAGAGCGGCTGCAGGATCGTCGAATCCGGTGGCGGCGAGGAAGATTACTGCACCTGCCAGCGGCACGATCGCCGCGATCGCCGAGATGAATGTCGCTGGCGCCGCGGCGAGATTGGTCCGTGCAAGCGCGGTTTCCTGATCCCGCCAGCTTCGCTCGATCCGTTCGACGGAACGAGTGGGACCCGCTGCTGTACGCAGTAATTCGAGATGGTCGGTGAGCTCGAGAGTTGACTGCGTCGCAGCGAGTTCAACCTCGTGCCGGCGCTCGTCCGCTCGGCTGAGAGCGCGTTGGGCCAGCGTCTGAGCTGCGAGCGACACCGCGAGAAGTCCCCCGACGAGCAGCATGACTCCGGGTCCCGCGACGACCGCGATTCCAGGAAGCAGGAGCAGCGGGATCAGCGGTGCAACGAGGAAGGTCTGAAGTTGGTGTGCGGGAACACTCATCAGCGACGGGATCCCGCGCCCGGTGACGGTGGCGAGCAGAGCCCGGTTGTCGTCGGTGAACCAGGACAGCTTCGCGCGGGCGAAGGCATCCCCGAGCGCGTCGTAGAGATCGCCGACGAGTCGAGCCCCGGTGAAATATCCGCCCCGCGAGACCAGGACGGTCACGAAGAGGGCGATTGCGGCCGTGGCCAGGACGAGAACCGGCGGCCGGTGATCGGCGATCGAGAGCGCGAGAGTGGTGTACGCGATCGCCTCGAGGACCGCGACGGACACCCAACCGAGTCCGATGGTGATCAAGCGTCGACGGGCTGCAGTGGTGCTGTTCATTGTTCGGCTCCAGTCAGGGCAGCATCGGATGCGATGAGACTCCGGAGGTCGAGCCGATCGTCGGCGTCGTCTGCAAGAGCGGGGTCGTGGGTGACGATCACGATCGTCTTTCCTTCGTCGTGTGCGAGATGTCGTAGTTCTTTCAACAGTTCGGCCGCTGTCCGATCGTCGAGTGCGCTGGTCGGCTCGTCGAGCAGCAGTACTGTTGCGGGCGAAAGGAATACCCGAGCAAGCCCGACTCTCTGACGTTCTCCGCCGGAGAGTGAAGCGGCATCGACATCGAGGCTGACGTCGATCTGTGCCCGGCGAAGCGCTGCGGCGTATTCCGCGTCTGTTGCGTCGGGGGCGGCCAGCGCGATGTTCTCGCGCACCGTGGCAGGCAATACGTCTGCGCCCTGAGGCGTGAGCAGAATGGACCGTGGCCGCAGGTTCTCGTCGATAGTGTCGACGCTCTGGCCCGCGTAGCGGACGGTACCCAGATCCGGGATTTCGAAGCCGGCCAGTGCTTTCAGCAGCGTCGACTTGCCCGCTCCACTCGGTCCCGTGATCGCAGTGATTGCGGACGGGCGGAATGCATGCGTGACGCCGTCGATGACTCTGCGGTCCGCGATCGTGACAGTCAGGCCGAGGATCTCCAGTCGATCGGAGGGACTGGCGGCCGGAACGGTTGATGCTTCACCAGCCGGGAGGGTGGCTTCCTCCAGCGCTGCGGCGAGTCGGACTGCAGCAGAGCGTCCAGCCGCGACGTAGTCGAGGCCGTGCCCGAGCCGCAGGGCCGGTGTCACGATTGCGAGACTGAAGAGAATGGTGGCGGCCAATGTCGGTGCATCCCAGCGAAATCCGACGGCATAGGCGATCGCAAACGTTGCCGTCGCCTGCATGAGGGAAACGGCGACGGCCGCAGGGGTCGCCACGAGTCGAACGCGCTCCTGCATTCCCCGAGTGAACCGTGCTGTCGATTCTGCATAGTCAGCGGCAGCACCGGTCTGCGCGCCGTAGATCCGGCAGACGCGGATGCCGCGGGCATAGTCGTCCACGGCGGTCACGATGTCGCCCATGACATCCGCACGTTCAGCGCTGTACCGCGCAGCCATTCGAGGGATCACGATCACATAGAACAGTGCTGCCACGATGCCGGGAGCCAGAGCGAGAAGCGCCACCGGGCCGGCTGAGACGGCCAGCGCCGCGATCGTGAGCGCCGGGACCACCACGAGCGTCGCGAACTCGGCAGGTAGGTGCGCAGTCATATGGTGCAGCGCCGAGATGTCTTCGGAGACGAGCCTTCTCAGCGCGTCCCCGCTGTAGCGGGACAGCGTGCTTGCCGGCAACCGGACGACGTGGGCAGCGAGCTGGCGCCTGAGCCTGGCCTCGAACAGCGCCTCGGCGTGGTGCGAGAGCCACGACGACGTGGCGGCGAGCGTGACGCCGACGAGCCAGAGCCCGCATGCCCATTCGGCCCAACTCATGGACGGTTCACCGATGAGTTGCACGACGCACCAGAGCGCTCCGAGCATCGCGACCCCCGACGCAGCCGCCGCGACCACCCCGGCGGCCAATGCAGGCAGCGCCGGGCGCAAGGCCGGGACCAGCGATGGTTCGACGAGAGGGCGGGGCATGGATAACTCCTTGAATCAGCGTCAGGGTGCGGGCACGACAAGTGACCGAAACCTGAGGTTAGGCTTCGGTTGCCACTCTTGGTTATCGCAGTACGCCGATTTCTTACACTCGATTGGCAGCCGTCGGCGTCAGGATGCGGCCGAAATGGAAGTCAACACGTCTTCCCACATGTCCATGACTGCGGGTTCGGCTGGACCTGTTTGGGTGAAGACTGCCACGCATTTTCGGCGGAAGTCGTACATCTCGATCGAGCTGGTCAGTCCGTGAACGCCGTGCGTGCGGGTCAGCCAGCACTCCGCGACGCCGTTCAGGTCGATCATCGTCCGGCAGGTGTCCGAGGCTAGAGTCAGCGTTCCGCCGAACATGGCTGCCGCGTCGAGATCACCGCGATGAATCTGCAGGCAGCCGTTCCCGGCGACAACCGTCGTGACGGGCAGTTGTTGGTAGGACAGGTGCTCCATCCCGGCAGCCATGAGGTGAGGATCGATTCTCCGGTAGCCGAGGGCGCCCAGAGCGACCAAACCGTTGCGGCGTTCGCTGCCCCTGTCCGCGAGGATGAAGTCGAGTTGTGTCAGCTGATCGGCTTCGGCCCAGAATGCGGGCGTATTCGACGTCTGGATGGGAGGGTTGGCTTCCCTCGAAGCGTCGGCCGCGTTTCGTATCGCTTCGAAGGCGAGACGATCCGAGGCCGGGGTCAAATAGGTGGTGTGCGAACTCGATCCGTGAGTGTCGAACATCCGGAGCGTCGGCGGAAGGTGCTGCTCTGCATCAGTGGTCACCACCGAACCGAGGGCGGAAGGGTTCAAACGCAGAGAGACGAGTCCTGGCGTGCAGACCAGCGGATCACCGGGAACGGTGGGAACGGCGTACTTTCCCGAGTCGTTGACAGCCACTGGCCCCGCAACGGTGATCGCGACGACATCGCCCAAGAGGGACAACATTTCGCCGACTACCCCGGGTACCGTGTCGATCAGTCCACCGCGGAATCCTGGACGCGCAAGCAGCGCGTCCAGGTCCGACATGCGCGCCACAGCTGCGCAACGGCATTCACCACGGTGGGGACACATCTCAGTAGACATCCCGTAGGTACCGCTTCGATCGTTTGAGGTTGTTGACGTAGTCCTCAGCGGTATCCGCATCCAACCCGCCGTGCTCGGCGACCAACTCGTGCAATGCGTCGTCGACGTCCTTCGCCATCCGGGTGGCGTCGCCGCAGACGTACACGTGCGCGCCCTTCTCGAGCCAGGCGAACAACTCTCGGCCCTGCTCGCGCATACGTGTCTGGACGTAGATCTTCTCGGACTGATCACGAGAGAAGGCGAGGTCGAGACGCGTCAGGACACCGTCACGGGTCAGGCCGTTGAGCTCGTCCTCGTAGATGAAATCGCTCGACTGATGCTGATCGCCGAAGAAGAGCCAATTCTGCCCCGACGCGTTCCGCGCCCGACGCTCGTGCAGGAAAGCGCGGAAGGGTGCGATGCCGGTTCCGGGTCCGATCATCACGACGGGAGCAGCATCATCGGCGGGCAGACGGAACGAATTGTTCTTGGAGACAAAAACTCCGACCCGGTCTCCCTCGCCTACCCGATCCGCAAGATACGTCGAGCAGACGCCGCCGCGATCCCGCTCGCCCGAGCGGTAGCGCACACTCGCAACCGTCAGATGCACGGTGCCGTCATGGGCCAGCGGGCTGGACGAGATCGAGTAGACCCGATGCTGAAGAGGGCGCAGAAGACCAAGCAACTCTTCGGGATTCAGGCGAACTGTGGTGCCCAGCTGCAGAAGATCGAGCACATCTTTGCCCCACAGCCACGCGTCGAGCGCTTCCCGATCTTCGGTGTCGAGAATATGCTGCAGTTCGGCGTCTCCGCTGCGTCGGGCGATGTCGTCGATCAGATCGCGAGAGGGAATCGAGATCTCGTAATCGCTGGTCAACACCTGGTCCAGCGGCACGGACGAGCCGTCCTTCGCCGTGACGACGCAATCGCCGCTCACCCCGAGTTGACGGATGATGGCGTCGACGAGAGCGGGGTCGTTGATCGGGCGGATTCCCAATCCATCTCCGGCCTCGTAGTCCAGACCATCCTCGCCGAGTGCAAAGGTGAAGTGGCGGACTTCCTTGGCGGAGCCCTCACCGGACAACAGTCGATTGGCGAGAACAGTTGCAGGATAGGGGTTCTTGCGCGTCCATTGGGATTTGGTCTTCAGTGAACCGGATGCAACCGGCACCACCGCAGCGCCTGTGTCGCCGCCCGGACCGGCATCACCGTCCACGCCCGCCACCGCAGCGACGGCACGAACGATCCACTCGGCCGCGTCATCCTCGTAGTCGACGTCGCAATCGGTGCGGTCGACAACGCGGGTCCCGCCGAGCGCTTCGAAGCGAGCGTCGATGTTCTTGCCGGACTGGCAGTAGCCGTCGTAGCTGGTGTCACCGAGTGCAAGCACGCCGAAGTAGAGACCGTCCAATCTGGGGGCGCTCTCGGATTCGACTGCGTCCCAGAACAGCTGCGCGTTGTCAGGCATCTCGCCCTCGCCGTAGGTCGAGGTGATCACGAGTACCCGGCGCATGGCGGAAAGTGCGTTGATATCCACGGTGTCAAGACCCGCGACAAGTGGTTCGAGACCGTGGGCACGAGCAGCAGCGGCCGCGTCTTCGGCCACGGACTCCGCGTTGCCGGTCTGGCTTCCGAAGAGGATGTGCACGGCTGCCCCGGCAGTTCTTTCCACAGTTGCTGTTGCAGTACCGGTTTGACCGGGCATGACGGTTCGTGAGTGAAGACCGGCCAGGAATCCGGAAAGCCACGCTCGCTGGTCGCCGGTGAACGGTGCGTATTCGGGAATGTACGGAATTTCCATGATTTGAAGCTCACCTACGTTCGGGGGGAGAGAGGTCAGGACACCAGGTCGGGGATCGCACGTGAAGCGAACAACTCGTCGAAGTTCGGCAGGGATCCGAGTTTGTCCCGGTTCTTGTTGTCTTGAAAAAGAATCCACCCGTACGTCGCGGGACTGTCCATCGCCAGCACGTTGCGCAGACTCAACGCCTGCTTGTAGTCGTCGACCCGCTTGGCTGCAATCAGCGCGGCCAACTGTTCGTCGTCGTAGCCGGCCAGAATCTCTTTCGAGTACTTCACCAGGTGCTGGACGAGGGCGAAGTCCTCGGTCAGCACCAGATTGCGAGCTGCCTTCTGAACTGCTGGATCGTCGGGTCCCGACGCATTCGGGGTGCGGGCCGCGGCGAGTTGTTGGGCGAAGTGAAGCACGGTGTACTCGCTGAGGAGTGCGTACATCGTTGCGGTATCGGTTTCTCCGTAACCGGGGACTGCGCCGCCGAGTGCGGGACGCTCGTCTCGTACCGCGAGTTTGAAGGTGCGTACCTGCCGCGCCGCGATGGCGGAAGCCAACTCATCGAGAAGTTCTTTGTGCGTTTTGGCGGCAAGGATGGCGTCGCTGTCCTGGTAGAGCATCAGCGCCTTGGGCATCGCGTAGACAAACGAGTGCTGTTCGACTTCCCAGTTCTCGAGCAATCGGGTTCCGAGCGCGGATCCCGTTGCCTCCACATGCAGTTCGAGAAGGAGTTGCACTGCGTGGTTGTGGACGGCGGCAAGAGGGTCGGTCGCAGCGGTGATCGACCCCAACAGCACGGAATCGGTGCTCGCTCGCAGTGCAATCTCGCCGCGAGGGTCGTACTGGTAGAAGAACCCACCACTCATGCCGTTGCCGACGCCTTTACCGAACTCGCCGAGATTCAGGACGGCACCGTTTGTCATGTACTCACCGGCGAAGTCGCCGACGCCTTCGACGACAGCGCTGGCTCCGGAGTTGCGAACCGCAAAGCGATCGCCTGCTTCACCTTCGACGAACACTCGCCCACCGGTGGCGCCGAAGAGAGCGAAGTTGCCGATCAACACGTTTCCGCCGGCGTCACTGGAGCCGCCGCCAGGGCTGCGCACGGCGATCACGCCGCCGCTCATGCTCTTTCCCACGCCGTCGTTGCATGTCCCGGTGTGCTCCAGGTGCATGCCGTCGTTGCAGAATGCGCCGAACGACAGGCCCGCAGATCCGGTCGTCAGGACGCGTACGCTGCCCGGAGCGAAGTACCGTCGCCCACGTTCGTCGGTCAGCACTCCCGGAGTGAGAAGCCCGGCCGCTCCGTAGTTGAGTTCACGTTCGAGATCGACCGCCAACTGCCCGCCGACGCTCTTGTTCCGGTTACCCAGGTGCAGTGCACCTTCGGCGAATTCGGGTCCGGACACGGTGACCGAGGCCTCGCCACGGTCGAAGAGTGCCGTGCGAACCTCGTCCATGATCTTCTCGTCGAGCGCGTACTCGCGCTCGAGGTACACGGGATTGTCGACGGTGATGTCCGGCGCCGACGCGAACATCGCGCCCAGGTTCAGATTGCCGACGATGGACGGGTGATCGATCAGATGCAGGAGGTCGGTTCGTCCTCGCGCTTCCTGGAGGGATCGCATTCCCAGATTTGCCAACAGTTCCCGAGTTTCGTGAGCGATGTTGAGAAGGTACTGCGCCATGGCGCGGGGATCGCCGTCGAACAGTTCCGGGTTGGTGGTCAGTCCTGCGGGGCACTTGATGTTGCAGTTCTTGGCCATGACGCAGCCCATCATCATCAGAGCCGATGTGCCGAACTCGAAGCTGTCTGCGCCGAGTAGTGCCGAGGTGATGATGTCGCTGCCGGTCTGATGTGCGCCCGAGCATCGAAGAACGACCTTCTGACGAAGACCGTTGGCGCACAGAGCTTGATGGACCTCTGCGATACCGACCTCGGCCGCGCGGCCCGCGTACTTGAGGCTGGTCACGGAAGCGGCGCCGGTGCCACCGGTGTTTCCGGCGACGTTGATGACGTCAGCGCCTGCCTTGGCGACTCCGACGGCGATGGTGCCGATACCTTCCGAGGACACCAACTTCACGATCACCCGGATACGCGCTGCCTTGCAGTCGTGGATGAGCTGAGCGAGGTCCTCGATGGAGTACGTGTCATGGTGAGGCGGCGGTGAAACCAGTTCGACACCGGGGGTTCCACCGCGGGCCGCAGCGATGTCGATGGTGACCTTGGCTGCCGGAAGCTGGCCGCCCTCACCGGGTTTTGCACCTTGGCCGAGTTTGATCTCGATCTCTTTGAGCATCGGGTCGGCGAGGTATCCCGCCCAGATTCCGAATCGACCGGATGCAAACTGCTTGATACGCGATGCTCGAATTGTGTTGTAACGGGACAGGTGTTCACCACCTTCACCGCTGTTGGACATCGCGCCGACCATGTTCGTGCCATGCGCGACGGCTTCGTGTGCCGGAGCATTGAGCGCGCCGTGGCTCATGGCTCCCGACGCCAACTTCGGAGTGATGTCGCTGGCGCTCTGCACCTCGGAAAGAGGAACACCTGCCGGTGCGACCCGCAACTTGGACAGGAACTGTGCCCCGATACCTGTTGCCTTCAGAACCAGATCCGGTTCAGTCGCTTCGATGGAGATTTCGCCCGAGAAGATAGCGTTGAGAGCGTTTCCGAGTGCTGCCCGGCGTGCGGCGTCGTCGGCCAGTGGTCCGTCCAGGCGAAGTGTGTACCCGCGGTCTGCGGCGGATTCACACTGGATTCCACGCATCACGATCGTCGTATTGCCGTGTACCGAGAATCGGCTGATCTGCTCGGCGAACTCGGCTGTCGTCACCGCAAACGTGACATCGCCGGGAACGGAGATGACGTCGCGCAGCGCAGCGGGACGACGCGATCGTTCCGCAGCCATGACAGTAGAAAAGTCCCGGTACCCGGCGGTGATGTCGAAGTCGTCGATCTGTTCGGTGGTCAACCGGTCGAAGCTCGTCGCCCGGTATGCCCCGGCGTCGAGGCGGAAGGCGTCGTCGAGCCGTCCGAGGGGAAGGAGACGCAGAGCCTCGAATTGTTCTGTTCCCGAGGGGCTGTCGAACGCGATTTTCTCCTCGGTGAGTTCGACGTACTTGCGGACCGCGGTGGTACCGAACGAATGCCCTGCGCCGTCAGCGCGCTCCTTGAACAGACCGAGCAGTGGCAGGTCCTTCTCACCCCCGACTTCGCTCGCCCGCTCGTGCCACTGCTTCGAGGTCGCCGCGACGGTGTCGAAACCGACGCCGCCGACCGGGGATTTCATGTTGGGGAACCACTGACGCAGTACAGGGTCGGACGTATCGAGGAAGTTGGGTTCGAAGAATTCTCCGCCGATGTAGCTCTCGACGGTGCACAGACCGACGCGTCCCATCGTCTTCATGAGCGACTTCTCGGCGGCCTTCGCGAAGCGCCGGAACGCGGCGTCCGGGTCGGCCCCGAACTTCTCCTCGGCGCGAAGTTGCACAGACAACGGGTAGACGGCCGAAGCGCCGAAGCCGAGTGCGGCAGCAACGTGGTGCGAGGACTCGATCTGGCCGCTCTCCACGATGAGAGAGACACGCAGTCGCAGGCCTGCGTCGATGAGTCGCTGGTTCAGTGCTCCGACGACCATGATCGCGGGAAGTGTTGCACGCTCGTGAGATACGTGACGGTCGGTCAGGACTGCGATCCCGCCCTGTTCAGCTGCGAAGGCCACAACAGCGTCGCCGAGTGCGGTCATCGCGTCGACCATCGCTTGCGCGTCACCCCCGGCGGGGTAGAGCATTTCGAAGCGGCGGTGCGGTGTGTGGTTCTGTTCGCGGATCTTGAGCATGTCCAGATGCCCGAGGATCGGCGACGCGATGACGATCTGTTTGCCCTCTCCGGCAGTCGTCTTCGCGCCCAACGCGACCCGGAGAGTCATACCGTCCGCTTCACGGATGCTGTCCAGCGGAGGGTTGGTTACCTGGGCGAATCGCTGCGAGAAGTAGCGTGCCACACCGCCTTCGCGATCGCTGAACGCGTTGATGGCGTTGCCGTAGCCCATGGCGGAGACCTTCTCGGCTCCGTGCGTGAGCATCGGATCCATCAGGAATTTGAAGCTCTCCTGATCCAGGGAGTACGCCATGTAGCGCTGATGAACCTCGAAGGTTCCGTTGTAGCGCGTCGGTGAGCTCACCTTCTCCGCAGGTACGGAGGCAATGTCCTCGATCAGGATTCGTGACTGCTCCACCAGAGACTGGTAATCACGCTGTGCAGCAATCTTTTCCAGGGCCTCGCGGGCAGTGTAGGTGTGGCGATCTCGATGATCGAAGTAGAGCATTCCGCCGGCTTCGACGCGGCCACGGTGAATCACCGTCTCGGGTGGGAACGCGATCTGTCCGGCTTCGGAGAATGCGCACACGTAGTCGTGGGTCTCGATCGTGCGTAGTGGACGCAGGCCGAGGCGATCGAGGCGTGCACCGATGATGGTGCCGTCGCCGAAGACCAGCGCTGCCGGTCCGTCGTTTTTCTCCTCGTACAGCGAGAAGTACTCGAACATCGCCCGCACCGCAGGGGAGAGGGTGGTGTCGTTTTCCCAGGCAGGCGGCATCATCGAGACCACAGCCGTCACCAGGTCGACACTGTCCTCGATGACGCGAGCTTCCAGGGTCTGATCCAGTCGGCAACTGTCGGACTGGCCGGGCGGACGGACGATCGCACGTCGTTTCGCACTGGCGACGGCAGCTTCGGAGAGCCGATTCTTCTTGTCCGTGTTCAGTTCTCCGTTGTGAGCCATGAACCGGAAAGGCTGCGCCATCGTGGGATGCGGGTCCGTGTTGGTCGAGAACCGCGTGTGGAAGTACATCGTGTGTACGGCGTGATCGGGGTCGACCAGGTCGCGGAAGTACGGGATCACTTCGTCGGAGTTCAAGCGGCCCTTGAGAACCTGTGTTCTCGCGCTGAGCGAGAGTGGGTACAACCCGCGCAGCGCAGGCGTGTTGTACGCGATGGCTTCGATGGCGAGCAGCGCCTCGTGCACGAGGCGATCGACTACCGCGGGCTCGGGACGCGGAGTGGGGACCTCGAAGATCCACTGCCTGATCGGAAGCTGATGCGCGATCGCGGCCGGCCGAATCGACGAGTTGTCGACCGGGATGTCGCGCACAGCGAGGGTGGTGAAGCCTCTGTCGAGAAGTTCGCGTTCCACCAGAGCCGCTGCACGAGCATGCTGGGCGTCGTCGTCGGGAAGGAAGAAGTTGCCGACGCAGAAGCGGCCGGCACGGAGGTCGGAGCGCCCGGTGACCTTGCGGAAGAACCGGAGGGAGAGGTCCACCGAGACGCCGCCACCGTCGCCGACACCCTCGGAGGACATACCGCCGCGGTGCGGGACCGAGCAGAGTGCTTCGCGGCCCTTGATCAGGACATCGTGGGTCTGCACGCCGTCCTTGCGCGTGATGAACCCGACCCCGCAACTGCTCTTGTCATCTGCGGGGTCGTACAAACCGACGATGGACGTACTCACTGCAGCAACCTTCTCCCTGTCCTGGTTGCCCGGAGATTTGTTCGACCGGGCAGATACGACGGCATGTATTCCGTCAGGGCAGGGCGTCGCTGCTTCGATGAAGCGGCACCCGAATGGGATCAGACTACTGAGTAGAGGCTTACCTTAGTCAAGTCTGCTGGGTGTGACTTGGATCTGAGCAGGTCAGAGGGTTGCTTTGTAGGCGAGGGCGTAAGCGATCTTGCCCGGCTTGTCGTCTGTGTACGGCTTCGAGAGCTTTGCGAACTCGCCCTTGGACTCCGCTTTGCCATCGTTCCAGGCCGGCAGGACACCAAGATCGGTGGCAGTGAATCCGCTGTCGACGACCGCATCGCCCGCCAACGCGGTCTGCGCTTTGGTCACCGACTTCACCGTACTCAGGTAGCTGGAGAGATCATCGCGATTCCAGTTGGTGAGGTCGACGGGCGCGGTGTCGCGGACCCACGCGCCCCAGTAGAACTCCTGGAACGGGATCGAGCCTGCAGCGAATCCGATGTCGCGGGAGAAATACATCAGGCTGCGGTACTTGTCGTCGGCGAAGTTCGCCAGGCCGACGCTTTTCGGCAGGGACTGGACCGGCACCTGGTTTCCGTCGACGTCACGCGACCAGACCCACTTGTTCTTTTCCATCTCCGTCCAGAAGGCGCCTTCGGTCAGGCCGCTGAGGTTGCCGAGAACTCGGAGTCGCACGTGCAGGTCAGGACCTCCGTCGGCCGTCTCGATGAAGGACGTGAGGGTGTGGTGACCGTCGGTCAGGTAGAGATCGCCGCGGGGGCCGACGACCACGGTCTTCATGGGCGCGATGCTCTCGGCGGTTTCCTGACCCACCGGGATCTGGCAGGTGAAGGACGACGGGTCCTTCAGTGTCGACGCCGCAGTAGCGGTCGCGGCCTGGATCTGGCCGTTCGCCTCGCACCAGTCGTCGAACTTCTTGTTGATCGTGTCTTTTCCGAGCGTGTATCGCCCGAGCTTGTAGTACACCTCGTCGTAGCCGAGGGAAGGCTGCGTCGCATGAACGTCTCCGATGCGCACGTCCAGAAGGTCACCTTCTTTGGCGCACAGGTACTCCGAGCCGCCGGCGGAGCCTGAGAACGAACCGGTGGAGATGCCGCCACACGCGAGGGGAGCGGCGACGGCGGGTGTGCCCGCCAATGTTCCGGCGCCGAGCAGTGCCAGTGTTGTGAGTGCCGAGATGGCGGAACGACGCATGTGGGGATCTCTCCTGAGGGTGGGTTCGCACGTGAGGAAGCTTGCGTCACAATCGCTCAGGGTGGTTTCAGACTTACTGACAACAGACGTCCGCGCGGTGGCTACCACGTGAATTCACGTCGTAGCCACCGCGCGGTGAGCCGGTTGGTTGATCAGCTCTTGTAGTTGTAGAAGCCCTCGCCGACAGCGACGCCGAGCTTGCCCTCGTCGATGTAGTTCTTCTTGATGTAGTCGGCGAATTCGCGCTGCTTCTCGCCGCCCTGGGAGGAAATGTTGTAGACGGTGGTCAACCCGACGACGTCCATGATCTGGAAGGGACCGAACGGGGCTCCGGTGCCGATACGCCAAGTCTTGTCGACCATGTCGGGATCGGCGATGCCGTCGATCAGCAGATCGGATGCTGCATTGAGGAGCGGGACCAGTAGCGAGTTGAGTACGTAGCCCGCCTTCTCCTTCTTGAGCTCGATCGGCACCATGCCGATGTTCTTCGCGAACTCGACGACCTCGCGGTACACGGCGGGGTCGGTGGACTCGGTGCCCATCACCTCGGCAGTGTTGTTGACCCACACGTGATTTGCGAAGTGCAGTGCGAGGAACTTCTCGGGTCGACCGGTGAACTCCTTGAGGTCGCTCGGGAGAAGCGTCGACGAGTTGGTTGCGAACACCGTGTGCTCAGGAGCTACCGTGGCAAGCTTCTCGTAGGTGTCGCGCTTGATGGCGATGTCCTCGGGAATTGCCTCGATGACAAGATCGGCCTTGGCGACGGCTTCGGCGAGATCGTACGAGTACGTAATACGTTGCAGTGCTTCGTCGGCCTTGCCTTCCTTGGCGCCCTCGACGTTCTCGGCCTTGTAGGCCGCGGCCAACGAGTCGAACCGAGCCTTGGCCTTCTCGATGACCTCGGCGTTGATGTCGTACGCGACGACGTCGAAGCCGTGATAGGCGCTCTGATAGGCGATCTGTGAGCCGAGGACTCCGGTACCCAGAACGGTGATCTGCTTCAATTCAGTCATTTTCGATCCTCAATCCTATTCGGTGGGTAGTCCGGCAAGCGTCAATCGGACCTGTGCTGCAACGATGTTCGTGAGTTCGTCAGCCGTGATCCGGTCCAATGCCGCGCGGGCTATTTCGAAGTGCAGCACGTTGGAAATCGTTCGCGCTGCAGTGGTGGTTCGTGTGGTGTGGTGGGGGTGACCCTCGTGCAGGATTTGTGCAATCCGCGTTTGCAGGCGTTGCGAGAGCTCCAGGCCTTCGGCCCGGAAGCATTCGCTGGGCTCGCCGAACAACACCTCGCGTTGGTAGATGCCGGTGTTCTCGTCGTTTCGGCGACTTGCGATCAGCAGGGGTGAAACCAGCTCGAGCACACGAGCTTCTGTGTCCGTCGACTTGGCTTCACGCTCTTCTCCCAGTTCGATCTGCTTACGGTACTCCGCGTTGTACACCATGAGCAGCAGCTCGGCTTTGCTTGCGGCGTAACGAAAGAGGGTTCCGCCGGCTACATCGGCGCGGTCGGCAATCTCTTGAGTGGTGACCGCGCTGTAGCCCTTTTCCGCGAACAGTTCGGCCGCGGCGTCGAAGATGCGTGTCTGCTTTTCGAGCTTGTTGCGTTCGCGACGGCCCAGCCCTTGGTCCGGCTTCGTCATCCCGCTCACCTCGTCTCATTTCGGATCACGCTCATAAATGAGTCTACTCCGAAATTACGGGAGGATGACGTCTCCTCCGTCACATCACCGCAGTCCGCTGACCCAACCGGCAAACACGTCGGCGAACACGTCGGCTTCGCATGCGTGCACCGATTGGGGGTAGGCGCATTCGGGGTATCCAGCGACGACGGCGGCGAGTTCGACGTTGCAACACTGCGCCAAGAGACCGCGCAGGAGATCTGCAGCCGACCAACCGGCAACGGATACCGCCGGGATTCCCTCTTCCTCGTACACCTTCATCAGATCGTCATGCCTCCAGGACAATTCCTCGGCCACCAGTGCATCGGGGTTGAAAGACATGGCGCGGTCGAGTGATCCGCGCAGAAGTGAGTGTGGATCGTCCTCGCCGCGCAGCCTGGTCGCGAGGTCGGCCGGTGCCTTCTGCATGACGAACATCCAGGGTTTGCCGTCGGGAAAGACTCCGCCGAAGCCTGCCACGTTGAAGGGGAGGTGGCTACTGAGAAAATCGGTCTCCACGTCGACGTGCTGATCGTCTCCCAGGTGAATGAAGTGACCGGAAGCGATCTCCTCTCCGGTTGCCGGTTCGGCCCACGTGTTGTTCCACAGGTCGGTCATCCGACTGCCGTCGGGAAAATCGAGAACCTCGAAGAGGAAACCCATGTCGTCACCACTCTCCGTCGAAGTGGGTGGTTACTCCACCGGTGAGTCGAGAAACTGTTTGCGCCGAGGTCGCGAGGACGACTCGGCTTGTCTCGAAGGTCATCTCGTCGCGTTCGGTGTCCTCCGATTCGGGATCCTCGGCGAGTGAGAAGTCGAGTTCCACCTCCCGATCGGTGCTGGAACAGACCGAGATCATCAGTCCGAGTCGTTCGTCGGTGAACGCCGGCAGAGATTTCTCGGGATGAAAGTCTGCGGCCGCGTGAAAGAAGAACGCCGCCAGCCGTTCGACAAATCCTTCGTCGGTGTGTCTGCTGAGATACTGATTGAATCGATCGGGGCTGAGCAGGCCTACGTCGAAAACGAGTGTGGGTACGTCGGATTCGAAGACAGCGGCAGGAACCGCATGACTGCGAAGGAAGACCGCGGCGCCGCCGTACCCCGGCAACCTGAACCCGTCACGCATCTGGTGTACTCCCGTCGCAGAGGTGTCCTGTCCACGCTAGGCCATAGCCCGCACGCGTGCTGCTTACCGGACACGTCGGTTGATGGAAGAATTACCGCCTATGAGCGCTGTCCTGTACCCGGCCGTCGAACCATACGAGTCGGGGTTGTTGGAAGTGTCGGATGGTCAGAGCCTCTACTGGGAGACCGTCGGGAATCCGGCCGGCATCCCGGTTCTCTATCTCCACGGTGGCCCTGGTTCCGGATGCACTGTCGGTGCCAGGCGTTTTTTCGATCCCGAAACCTTTCGCGCAGTTCTGTTCGATCAACGAGGCTGTGGGCGCAGCCTTCCTCTCGCGAGTGGCCCGGACGTCGATCTCACCGTGAACACGACGGCGCACATCCTCGACGACATCGAGCGTCTTCGTGAACATCTCGGTATCGAACGATGGCTCGTTTCCGGCCTTTCGTGGGGCGTCAGTTTGGGTCTGGTGTACGCCCAAGCGTTTCCCGGGCGGGTGATCGCGATGGCATTGGGCGCGGTCACCGGCGGGACGAGACTCGAAATCGAGTGGATCACCCGTGCCATGGGCAGAATATTTCCGCGTGAATGGGAGGAGTTCGTCGCGCCGCTTCCGGTGGAAGAGCGTGACGGAAACCTCCCCGCGGCCTACGCGCGACTGCTCGCCGATCCGGATCCTGTTGTGCGGGAAAACGCTGCGTTGCAGTGGTGCCGTTGGGAAGACGTGCATGTGTCGCTGATGCCGGGGTGGACTCCGAGTGTTCGATACCAGAATCCCGACTTCCGCCGAGTGATGACCAGGCTGGTCACGCACTACTGGGCCAACGATTGTTTCCTGGCGCCGAATCAGATCCTGGACGGCATGGACCGTCTTGCCGAGATTCCCGCGATTCTCGTGCACGGACTGTATGACATTTCCGGGCCACTCGACACTGCCTGGGCGATCCACCAGCGGTGGCCGGGCAGTGAATTGGTGGTACTCGACGGCGCCGGGCATGGCGGCGGTGGATTCAACGAGGCAATCGTGGAAGCGCTGAATTCACTGGCTCATTCGGTCTGATCGAGTGCTCCGGCGTGGGCCGCGGCGAGCGCGCCGGCAGCAGCACGATCGGCAACCGACCGGTCGACGGGTAGATCGGCGACCAACAGGCGATAGTAGATGGGCGCGGCTACGGCCGCCAGAAGATCAGCGGCTGAGACCTTCTCGGAGATCTCCCCGCGTTCGACTGCTCGGCGGACCACGATGTCTGCCAGTTCGTAACGTGCGGAGTAGAACTCGCGCTTGAGTCTCGCCACCTCGGGTGTGCGGACTGCGTCCGAGAACAGTGCGGCCACCAATGCGCCGCCCGACTCGCTGGTCACCAGTGCGACTATCGATCTGGCCATCTCGCGCAGGTCGGATTCGATGGAGCCGGTGTCCGGGATGGGAACGGTGGTTGCCGATATTTCGACGGCCGCGTCGGCTACGAGTTGAGACAAGGTGCTCCATCGCCGGTAGATCGTGGTCTTGTGGACTCCGGAACGGGCGGCTATGTCCTCGATGGTCATCGCCGCGAATCCGCGTTCGGACAGTTCGGCCGCGGTGGCCGCCAGAACTGCCTTGCGCACCCTGGCGCTGCGCCCTCCGGGCCGTTGTGGTGTCGAGGTCATGGGCCAACCTTATCGCAACAAGGTGTTGTGTTAGTTGTGGCCGCATGGTTCACTGAGCTAATGCAACTTGTCGTTGCATTAGAGATGAATTGAGGGGTGTTTTCCCATGTCATACGAATTTTCTGTCGATCACCGAGGCCTCTTCGAAGAACGCACAGGTCAGTTTCTGAGCTTCGGGCTCCCCGTCTCGGATCTCGAGGAACTGCGCGCGTCCATCAACTCGACGTGGGCCGACGCGCCGGGTGGTTGGTCGTACGAATGGTCCGCGCTGGCAGCAAAGTACTCCGCCGACGGCAATCATTCACTCGCGGCGATGATCTACGGAATCGCCAAGTTCCCCGTCCTGGCCAACGAGTCGCGACGTCGGGCCCTGCAGAATCAGGTGGACGAATACGTCAAGGCAGCACCGGGATTCGGGCTCGAATTCGAGCGTCGAATCCTCTCCCTGCCCTACCGATCCGGCGAGATCGAGCTACCGGTACACATCCTCTCCGTGGACGGAAGGTACGAAGACGCACCCGTCCTGTTGCTCAGCGGCGGCGTCGACGGCTGGAAGATGGACATGCATCCGTTGGCCAGTGCGTTCGCGAAGAATGCCGGAGTGACGGTAGTTGCTTTCGATCAGCCGGGAACCGGTGAATCACCCGTTCCTCTCGATGCTTTCGGCGACGAGGTGATCGACGGGCTCGTATCGACGGCTCGCGCTCTCGGCAACGGGCAGGTGGCGCACCTGGGAGTCTCCTTCGGTGGCAACTTCGCCGTGCGGTCGGGACTGACCGGCGCGGTCGATGCGGTGATCAACATCGGTGCACCGGTCAAGGGTGCGTTCGAGACCGCGAACGCGGAGCGCCTGGTCTACGGTATGGGCGACATCGTCGGTAACGCACTGGGTTTCGATGCACCGGCAACCAAAGAGGCGCTGGTGCAGGGTCTCCGGGCCTTCGATCGCAGTGACTTGATGGCCGCCGACGACGGCCGGACCCCGATGCTTGTGGTCAACGGGGCCGACGACGTTCACATTCCGCTCTCGGACACGACACTCTTCGAAGAGCGTCCGAACACGCAGGTACACGTCATCCCGGATGCGGGGCACTGCGCAGTGACCAAGCTGCCCGAGTTGACGCCGATGATGATCGACTGGCTACGAGATGCCCTGTCAGGAACCGCTCCACGAACCGGTCGATGACCCGCCGCCGAAGCCGGCAAACCGATACGTCGCGAGAACGGCCTTGTGATCGGTCGGCCACGGCGTCGGCGAAGCGATGAAGTTGTCCTGGGAGTTCTCTTCCACTCTTTTGTTGTGCACGATGGTCTTTCGTGGACCGACGATTCCGACGGCCCCCAGCTTCAGGTCCGACGCGCGGTCGGCGAAGATGTAGTCGATCCGATCGCGTTCGTCTGCCTCGGGTGCCCAGGTGAGCTGTGAGGTGTCGACGTCGGGATTGTCGGACGGCCAGGTGAAGCCCGGGTGTGTGGCCGGGTTCGGGTACTTACTGCGGTATGCATCGACGAATCCGGCTCGGTCGAGCAGGCGGGTGGATTCCCACGGAATGACGACACCGTTGTGGTCGAACAGATTTCGCGTGCCGTCGGTCCAGTCCAGGGCCGACGGTTCGTTGAAATCGCCGCCGAGTATGACGGATCTGCCCTTGGCCCGTTCTTGTGCTGCATCGTCGATAAACGTCGAAATTGCCTTGGGGCGTCCCGAATTGACGTTCACGCGCTGAACCGTCTCGGGATCCGTGACGGGGCCGGACGGCATCTTGTTCCAGCCGAACTCGGAGAACTCGCCAGGTTTGGGAACGCCCGCGCCGTATCCGCGGGGTAGGTAGGTCGCGTAGGACGTGTACGCCAGATGAGCCGAGTAAGCAGCGATTTGTTTGCCGTCGACCGTCACGACTGCCTTGATCATCGAGTTCAGCTCGGCTGTTTCCTCGATCGGAAACTTGGAGAGAATCCCCACGTCGGAGGACGCAGCTCCGTAGAAGGTTGTTCCTGATTTGGTCAGCATGTCGGCCAATGCAGTTGTAGCAGTGCCGGCTTCCGACAGGAGAACTATCGACGCCTGGGTCGAAATGATCATGTCGGCGATCAGCTGCAAGCCACCGTTGATCTTGGTTCCGCCGTGCCAGGTATTGAGCGAGAGCACTTTGATTTCCTGCGCGGGACTCGCCCCCGCGACGGAAGTATTGGCACCCAATGTAAATGCGCCCGCGGTGACTGTGCCCGCGGCTACCGCCATCGCCTTGACCATTTGGCGGCGCGTCAATCCATTCATCAAATCCCGGCTCTCGTTGTTGTGTGCTCGAACCCCCGGAAGATGATTACCATCGCTACCTAAACGGACAGTTAACCAATTGCAAAATGGCAGATTTCCACAGAACGCCGTGCGGGCAATAGTCTTCTGATCGTGGTACTCAGTGAGCGTTTCCCCGGTAACAAGACCTTTGCAAAGGTTCGTGTCCTGCCGCCGGTGGTGAAACTGCTCCTGCTCTCGATGGTGCTGTTCAACATCGGGTTCTACCTGGTTGTCCCCTTTCTCGCGGTGCATCTTTCGGAGGATCTCGGATTCGCGGCCTGGGTTGTCGGCCTGGTCCTCGGGCTCCGGATGTTCAGCCAACAGGGCATGTTCTTCATCGGTGGAAGCCTCGCCGACAGGTTCGGCAAGCGCCCGATCATCCTGCTGGGTATAGCCGTTCGGGTGGTCGGTTTCCTGATGCTCGGACTGGCCGAGAGTATGGCCGCCGTCATCGTCGGCGTGCTTCTGGTCGGTTTTGCTGCCGCACTCTTCGCGCCCGCGGTGGAGTCGGCCAACGCGGATTACGGACGCGAACTCGAGTCCGCCGGAGTTATGCGTCGTACCGATTTGTTTGCGGTGGAACAGATGTGCAGCCGACTGGGAACCGTGATCGGCCCGGCGCTGGGTGCCGCACTCCTGATGTTTCCGTTCTCGTGGACGGCGTCGAGTGCGGCGTTGCTCTTCGCGATCATGTGGGTCGGGTTCTTCATCTGGTTCCCCCGGCCCGGTGATGCACACGAGGGTCAGGTCTCGACCTATACGCTGCGTGACGTCTGGCGAAGCGTGCTGACCAACAACAACTTTCTACTCTTCGCGACGCTCTGCAGTTTTCAATTGGTTGCGTACAGCCAGCTGTACCTGATGCTTCCGGAACAGCTCGAGCGCGGCATAGGTTCACAGTCGGCGCTGGGGTGGTTCTACGTGGGTGCAGCGGTCTTGGTGATCGTCGGGCAGGGGCCGACGGTCGCGGTCGCCCACCGCATCGGGCATCGACGCGCGATCACCTTCGGGCTCGTGCTGATTTCGGTATCGTTCCTGGTTCCGCTGGCCACCGGCGTCAGCGCCGCAGCTTCCGCGCCGACCCAGATAGTCGGTCTTGCGGTGTGGATCGGGCTGCTGCACCTGGGACAGATGTTGATGGTGCCGCCGATGCGAGACACCATCGCGATCCTCGGTCGCGAAAGCAATCTCGGAGCGCACTTCGGCATGCTCAACACGATCGGCGGTCTGCTCGCACTCCTGGGAACCGTGGGAGTCGGATTCGTATACGACCTCGTCGACAACGGCCACGCAGCGCCGGCGTCACCATGGGTGATCGTTGCGGTCTGCGTGGCCGTGTCGGCTGTGGTGTTGTGGGTGTGGTCCGGTCGAACGAAGGTTATCGACCCGCGATCGTCTGATTGATCTTTGCTACGAAATCTTCCAGCACGAACGGAATGGTGAGCGGATTGGGCATGGACACCGCGTCACTGACGATGGGGTCCAAGCTGATCAGGCCGCCGGTCTTGACCACGTTCAGATTGGTGAACGCCGGCTGCGTCTCCATCTCGGGACGAGCCTTCTCGTAGTTGTCGAATAGCAGGTAGTCGCACTCGAGGAGGTCGTAGTTCTCGGCGGAGATCTCGTAGTTCAGTTTGCCCGCGAACCGATCCTTCAGTGCGGCAGGCGCCGTGAACCCCAGTTGCGTGAGCAGCTGAGCGCGCGCTGCCTCGGGGCTGAACGCTCGAAGATTCCCGTCACTCCAGCGAATGACGAGAGCTGCTGTCTTGCCCTCGAACTGGGGGTTCTCCGCGCGGGTACGAACGATGAGGTCCTCCACTTGCTGGACCTCCTGCCGTGCCTGCGCGGGAACACCCACAGCGGTACCGATGCGGGTCGTGACCTCCTGCCAGGGCAGAACCCAATCCGTCTGATCGGCCGCGTGAAGCACCGTCGGCGCGATGGCGCTGAGCTGCTTGTACAGATCCTCGTCGATCGCATTGTTGACGGCGATGATCAGGTCAGGCGCTGCGGCCACGATCGTTTCGATGTCGAAATCGGTGGTGGCGTTGGCCAACGGCGTCGGCTCGGCGCCTTGAACTGCCGAGTCGGCCCAGACGCCGATTCCGTCGTCGGTCGATCCCTTCCACACCGGGACCAGGACAGGTGTCAGCCCGAGGGAGAGCAGTACGTCTGCGTCGCCGATACCGACCGCGGCGATGCGGCTGGGTGCTTGCTCGACGGTGGTGGAACCGAACTTGTGGTCGATGGTCACCGGGAAGGCGTTGGCCTCGGCGTGACCACCTTCTGTGCCGGGAGTGGATTCGTCTTCCGCGCTGTCGCCGCAGGCAGCAAGGGCAAAACCTGCTGCCGTGGCGAAGGTGACGGACAGCATGGCACGGCGGCTCAACATGGGGTTCACGGCAACCTCGGGTTTCATGGTTATGGGACCCTAACCATAGTGGAGTGGTTGTGTCCGCAGTGTTTGTTAGTCTCCGCTCATGACGGCGGTTCTCGACTACACATCAGCAGGACCGTTCACCCGCGTCGACGGGGTGGATCTGCTCGCCATCGAGCCGCTCTCCGCCGATCCCGTGGACATTTGCCGGGTGGTCCCGTACCTGGTCGTTCAACCCGCCGATGCGCAGTCGCTGAATCTGACCACCGACCGATTCGACGAAAACCAGATCCGGCCGGCAAGTGTTCTGCTCGAAAGGCTGCTCTCGCTCGATCCCGCACCGGTGACCTCCGCCCGAGAGCCCGACAAGAGGGTCGTCGGAACCTGTCGGCACTTTGCCGTTTTGAGTTGTGCGTTTCTGCGCTATCGCGGTTTTGCCGCGCGGGTCCGCTGTGGTTTTGCCACCTACTTTCAATCGGGACAGGGCGTCGACCACTGGATCACCGAGTACTGGGACGACGCCGGCAAGCGCTGGATCCGCATCGACTCGGAGATCCTCGGACAGAACGTGCTTCCTCACGCCCACGATCTACGGCCGGGAGAATTCCTCAGTGGCGGCGAGGCGTGGTTGGCGTATCGACGCGGCGAGATCGACGCCTCCCAGTTCGGGGTGTACGGAACCCAGAACTGGGGAGCCGCCGAGATCCGCGGCAACGCCGTGAAAGACCTTGCCGCGATGAACAAAGTCGAAACCCTGCCATGGGACGAGTGGGGCCGCATGACCGACGCCTACGACGGAAAAACCGGTGCGGAGTACGACGTACTGCTCGACGACATCGCCGACGTCTGCGCCACTGACGATCCCGTGGCCGTGCGAGCGTTGTACGAGCACGAGGATTTACGCGTGCCGGAGAAGCTGCTTACTTTCTGAGAGACTGGCCTGCATGAATCAGGAGCACCGCCAACTCGAGTACGGACTTCGATTCGACTGGGGCCTGCGTGGCGCCGAGGCGATCGCTGCGGGAGTCGATACCGCCGTCGTGATCGACGTCCTCTCGTTCACGACGACGCTGAGCGTCGCGGCCGACGCGGGAATCGACGTACTTCCCTATTCCTGGAACGACGAGAGTGCAGTCGACTACGCGCGTGATGCCGATGCGGTCCTGGCAGTACGACGAAGTGTGGCCAGGGAAGGGCAGATCAGTCTGTCTCCCAAGACGATTCGCGAGGCCGAGGCGCCGAGTCGGCTGGTACTGCCTTCGCCGAACGGGTCGACTATCGCGTTTGCGTTGGCGTCCCAGGTTGCGGTGTGTGTCGGCGCTTCGTTGAGGAACGCTTCCGCCGTCGCCGATTGGATTGTGCACGAGCATGGTCCGCGATCCCGAGTGGCCATTGTCGCTTCCGGGGAGAAGTGGCCCGGTGGAGAGTTGCGTCCTGCGGTTGAAGATCTGTGGGGCGCTGGTGCTGTCGTGGCCGCACTGACCGCGGCCGGCTGGGACGGCCACGTATCGCCCGAGGCGCGGATGGCGGCGGATGCCTGGGCGGCGGTGTCGGATTCGTACGAGGACCACCTGCGGGACTGTGCCTCAGGACGCGAATTGATTGTCCTCGGGTTTCCACACGACGTCGCCATCGCCTCGGAACTCGACGACAGCGACACCGTACCTGTTATCGAAGATCGTGTGTTTCGAGGTCAGCGCACCGGGCGTCGGTTGAACAAACTCCGCGCCCAGAGGTAGGAGAGGAGAGTGATCGCGACGCACCATCCGATCGCGAGGAGCGCGTTGTTCCCGATCGCTTCGCCGAGAAGCAGTCCTCGAAGGGTCTCGATGATCGGAGTGAACGGCTGATACTCGGCGAACCATCGCAACACGGTCGGCATCGAGTCGGTGGGGACGAATCCGCTTCCCAGGAACGGTAAGAGGATCAACACCATCGGGAGATTGCTTGCCGTCTCGACGCTCTTGCTGACGAGACCGAAGGCAACGGACAACCAGATCATGGCAATGGAGACCAGGACGAGGAGGGCAAACGTCGCGACCCACTCCACGAAGCCTGCCGTAGGCCGGAATCCGACGGCTATCGCCACGGCGATGACGACTACCAGGCTCACGATCGTCTGAAGGAGACTGCCGAGAACATGACCCGTCAGGACGGACGTACGCGTGATCGCCATCGTGCGGAATCGTGCAATGATCCCCGCGGTCATATCGGTTGCGACAGAGATGGCGGTACCCTGTGCCGCTGATGCCACAGTCATCAGAATGATCGCCGGTGCAACGTAGTTGACGTACTCGGCTCGGCCACCACCGCCTGGTCCGAGTCCGTTCCCGAGTGTCCCGCCGAGTACGTAGACGAACAGCAACAGAAAGACGACTGGCATCCCGACAAGCATCACCGTCATCGACGGATATCGAAGGATGTGTCGAATGCTGCGACGCAGCATGGTTTTCGAGTCCTGATAGGCAAGCGTCATGGTGGTCATCGCGCGTCGGTCCTTTCGGTGGCGGTCAGAGTCAGGAACACGTCGTCCAGGTCGGGTGTGTGCACCGAGAGTTCCTTGACGTCGATCGAGTGAGCGTCGAGTTGGTCGAGAAGAGAACGTAGTGAGCGGACACCCCCGTCGCTGGGGACCTGGAGGACATAGGCGGCATCGTCACGTGAAGACCCGTCGAAAACAGCAGCAGCAGAATCGAGTTGGTCTCGATCGAAGAAGTGAAGACGAATGTGGCCGCCAGGGATGCGTCGTTTGAGTTCCGCAGCAGTGCCTTGGGCGACTATCCGTCCCTGGTCGAGGACGGCGATGTGGTCTGCCAGCTGATCGGCTTCCTCGAGATACTGCGTCGTGAGGAAGATGGTGACACCGCCCTTGACCAACTCCCGGATGATCTGCCACATGGTGCGTCGACTCCGGGGATCGAGGCCGGTGGTGGGTTCGTCCAGGAAGATGATCTCCGGTCGTCCGATCAAGGTCATTGCCAGGTCGAGCCGTCGGCGCATTCCGCCCGAGTAGGTCGAGGCCAGCTTCTCCGCGGATTCGACCAGGTCGAACTTCTTCAGGAGTTCGTCAGTGCGCGTTCGGCGTTCATCCTTGCCGAGATGGTGAAGGTCGGCCATGAGGAGAAGGTTTTCCTCGCCGGACAGGTAGTCGTCGACCGCCGAGAACTGTCCGGTGACGCCGATGCGTGAACGCACCGCGTCGGGATCGTCGGAAGGGTTGTACCCGGCGATGCGAATGTCGCCGCCGTCGGCGGGAACGAGGGTCGAGAGGATTTCCACGATGGTGGTCTTGCCGGCGCCGTTGGGTCCGAGGAGCGCAAAGACGGTTCCGCGGTCGACGGAGATGTCGATTCCGTCCAGTACCGTCTTGTCGTCGTAGGCCTTCTTCAGGCCCGTCGCGGTGATGGCTGGTTTGCGGGACATCAGCGTTCCTTTCGCTAGATCTTCTTGTTGGATTCTTCTCGAGGCTCCGAACGTCGAATGACGATGTCGCCGTAGCTGGTTTGTGCCCGGACGTCCACTCGGCGTTCGGACGACGCCGGACCGTGTGTGGCATTCATCTGGTTGTCGACACGACCGAAGGATGTATGAGCGTCGAATCGCGCGGCCGTTCCGGATCGAACACCGATATGGATTCGTCCGGCGGCCGTCTTGGCGGATACGACTCCACTCTCGATGCTCTCGAAACGAATGTCGCCGTTGGCAGTTGCGGCGCTCGCGTCGGACTCTGCGTGTTCCACGGCGACGCTGCCGTTGGCGGTCTTGGCCTTCAGCGCGCCGGTGATCGTGCCGATGTTGATGTCGCCGTTGGAGTTCTTGACCTCCGCGTTGCCGTCGACGCGGCCGATGCGGATGCTTCCGGACCCGGTGCTCGTGTCGATGTCACCGGCGACGTGCTCGACGGTGATCGCCCCGGCCCCGGTGCTGACGTTGAGCGGTCCGGTGGTGTCCAGGGTGCAATCGCCGGCCGAGACCTTCACGCGTGAGCGGCCGAGGGTGCCGTCGGTACGCAGGCTGGCAACTGCGGCAGTACCTTCGAGTCCCGAGCCGGAGGGGAGCTGAACGGAGATGTCGACAGATCCGGTCTTCCCGAAAATTCCGAGGCCACGCTGTTTCGGAGTCTTGATCTGCAGCCGGCCAACTGCGAATTCGACGCGCGTTTGTTCGGCGACTCGAATGTCGACCTCGCGAGACGAGTTGCTGGGCAACACTTCCACGACAGTGTCGTTGCGGTCGCTCGCTGCGATCCGGATGTGTCCGACTGCTACGTCGAAGTTCAAGGTGATGGGGTCAGGTGTGCTGTATGTGGGCATGGTGATACTCCCGATGAGGTTGTCTCGGTTGATGAAAGGGGTCGAGCGAAAGTTGGATCCGGTGTCAGTGCACCCAGCCGGTGAAGCTCTCGGAACCTTGGGATGCGCGTTGTCGCGGAGAGCTTCTGTGTGTGCCGCCTTCCAGAGCCGTCGCGGCCGAGCGAACCAGCCACGCGTTGACGGAGATCCCGGCTTCCCGGGCCGCCGCCTCGATCCGGTCTTTGAGGTCTTGCCCCAGCCGCAGGTTGATTCGAGTCATCGAGGCGTCGTCGGACTCCGCGACGGGGCGCGGTGCCGGAGTCGGTTCCTCTTCGACGGGGGCCGGAGCCGGTTCACTGATGGCCGGTGCCACGACGAATTCGGGTTCGCGTCCCCGCAGGCGCAGGTCCACCGAGCCCGGTGCGAGGTCACGCGTGATCTCGGCAGCCGCTGCGGACAATGCGTCGAGGAGGGTGAGGCGCACTGCTGATTCCAACGGTGCGGTCAGACGATCGGCGAGTGCCTTTGCGTCTTCCCCGCCCGCTTCGGCCGCCACCGCGAGTTCGTGGCGAAGGTTGTCTACGTACGGTGTCAAGTCCATGGCACCACTATGGCACCACTTTGGTGCCATGACAATAGTTTGATGGCACATTCGTGTGGATTTGATGAGAAGTGGCAGGTCATCGAGGTGGTTTGCGGATCGATTCTCGGCAGACTGGCACACTTGTAAGGGTGAGTCCTGCCGAAACCAAACGTCGCCGCCGTATCGTGCTTTGGATTGCCGGGGTGCTCGGCTTCGTCATCGTGGTCGGTGCGGTTGCCGTCGCAGTCGCGCCTTCGCGGTATCTGCCCTGGGACACCGCCGAGTTCCCGACGGTCGATGCCGGTGTGGTGACTTCGGATCAGGCTCGTGTGCTCGACCTACTCCGATCCGAGCACGAGAATGACCGGCCGGGCACCTTCTATTCCGACGGTATCGACGAAGAGTGGTGCGCAGACTTCGTCAGCTGGATCATGAGGGAAGCGGGTCGACCGTTGTCGAACCCGAACTCCGGAAGTTGGCGCATCCCGGGGGTGTACACGTTGCAGGAGTACTACCAGGGGATCGGCGCGTACGCCGAGAACGGCAGTGGGTACACACCGAACGTGGGTGATGTGGTGATCTACGACAGTTCGAGATGGGTCGGCCAGCACACCAATATCGTTGTGGCAGTGGATGGTGACTCGGCGATCACGGTCGGCGGCAACGAGTTCGGCAAGGTGCGGGTGCATGATCTGGACTGGCAATCCGACTCTGCCGTCGTGGGATTCGGAAAACTTCACCCCTGATCGTTGCGGTTCGGGGCCAGCGCGAACCATCGAGCTGATGCACGTGCCTCGCCGCCGGCGTCGATGTGCAGCGTGTTCGTGCCGGTTTGCACGCTCACCTGCTCGCCGCTCTTGATTGGCTGGGTGTACTCGAGGATTGCGCGAAAGGGTCCGCTTCGTAATTCGTCGGGCAGCACATCTTCGACGGGTTGCCAGTAGATCGCGTTGTTCACGTGATCGAAGGGGTCGAAATCGCTGGAGCGTAACGGGAATGGCGTCTCCGTCGAAGGTGTCGTTGTGGATTCCGGGTCGATCCACCGACGCCAGTGGAGATGCTGGTCCACGGCCGTCGACGCAAGAGCGGCGGTGAACTTTTCACTGATGGTGGCCGGCATTCCCGTCTTCGGATCGATGTTGATCCAGAACGCCTCCGTTTCGATCAATCCGCCGCCGTCGGACCTGATGCGAACTCGCATCGAACACCACTTGCTCGACAGGCCGGAGCACCAACGCTGCAAATGAACTCGATCCGGCCAGACGACCGGTTCGAATACGTCGATCACCGTTCTTCGTACCATCCAGAGCGGATGGGTATCCATGGCGCCGCGGTCGACGAGGTTGTCGAAGCCTGCGTCTTGGAGGTAACGCGCGATCGCGTCGAGGCGCAGGCTTCTGTCGGTGTGAATGTCTCCTGTTCGCACCGGCCACGAGACTTGGAAGACGCTGCCGGTTTCCGGCAGCTCCGGCATCGCTGTGTGATCGTCGGCTTTTGTACGGTTCATCGGATGCGGGCTCCCGCTGGTCGAAGTCTGGTCGGTGTCGTTCCAGGCTTGCGTTACCCGATGGCTGGATCTTGAACCATTGGAGTTCACTGTTTTATGAATACAGATTTCGATGTACTGTCGTTCGTATGGATGTCGAGGGCATGAATGTGGTGACCAATGTGGCGGTGCTTGCGAGGTTCGGGCATGCACTGTCCGACGAGACTCGAACACGGATACTGCTCGAGCTGAAGACCGCGCCCCGGTATCCGTCGGACCTCGCCGACACGCTGGAGGTGACCAGGCAGAAGCTGTCCAACCATCTGGCCTGTCTGCGCGGTTGTGGCTTGGTGGTGGCCGTACCGGAAGGGCGTCGCACGCGATACGAACTCGCCGACGCACATATCGGTCAGGCGCTCGACGACCTACTCGGGGTCGTACTCGCCGTGGATCCGTCGTACTGTCCGGACAGCGAATCAGAGGGGTGCTGCTGATGGTTGCTCCCGTTGACGGTGTCGGTTTCTCGACTGCCCGACGAGCGCTGTTGTCGAGAAGAATCCGCATCTTCGTGGCGATCACGATCAGCTACAACGTCGTCGAGGCGATCATTGCGCTGGCGGAGGGCACGCGGGTGTCGTCTGCGGCCCTGTTCGGGTTCGGTCTTGATTCCGTGATCGAAGTATCCTCGGCGGCAGCGGTTGCCTGGCAGTTTTCGGCCCCGGATCCTGCGAGCCGGGAGAAGACGGCGCTACGCGTGATCGCATTCTCGTTCTTCGGGCTCGCTGCGTATGTCTCGTTCGACGCGATTCGGTCGCTGTTCGGTCTGGGGGAGGCCCAGCACACCACCGTCGGAATAGTTTTGGCTGCAGTCAGTTTGGCGATCATGCCGGCCCTGTCCTACGCGCAGCGCCGAGCCGGTCGGGAGCTGGGTTCCCTTTCGGCGGTCGCGGACTCGAAGCAGACTCTGCTCTGCACGTACCTCTCTGCGGTCTTGCTGGTCGGTTTGCTGCTCAACTCGGTGCTCGGCTGGTCGTGGGCGGATCCGATTGCGGCACTGGTGATCGCCGTCATCGCGGTGAAAGAAGGCATCAACGCGTGGAAGGGCGATCCGTGCTGCCCGGTCGTGGCTGCGGCCGAGAAAGGTGACGAGTGCGACTGCTGCTGAGTGAGCACGGTTCTGTCGAGTCAACACACTCTGCGCTGCTTCAGCAGAGGGTTCTCACTCGACAAATGAGGTGTCAGCTTCTGCGCGATCTTTGATGTGCGCGGCGCGTTGCTCGAGAAGGCGTCGCAGATACGGGCCGACAGCCAACCTCAAAGCCAGGTGTCCGAGCACGCCGAAGGGGGCCGTGACCGTGAAGCGGTCGTGCATCCGCGTCCACCCGCCCGGCTGAATGTCGAAGACGTGCTCGTGCTGCATTGCGGTAAACGGGCCGCGAACCTGCTCGTCGGTGAACGAATACGGGCGGTTGTACTGCGTGATCCGGCTTGTCATCGAGAATCTCCACCCGAAATGCCGAGCGGTGAAGGACACCTCGTCGCCCTCTTCCAGCGCTGGTCTACCCGTACTCGTCACGGCCACCTCGTCCGTTTTTCGGAGCGAGGCCGAGTGTTCGTCCATGTCGAGTTCGAGATCGAAGATCACCGCAGGTGGAGCGTGGATATCGGTGATCACGACTACGGTGTGCTGCACAGTGCCAGTCTGCCAATGTTGGTTTGCGACGCCGGCAAGCGGGTACGGGCCGATGACCTGCGGTTCATCCGCGACGGGTGATGCTTTCGCTTTCCAGCCCCTCGAGACTGAGTAAGGGAAGTGCATTCTGTCGAAAGGAACGCTGATGACTGCTCCACCGCGGGAACCCGCGAATCACCCTGTCCGGCAGGGTTTCGCGGTAGGTACGACGTTTGCAGCAGCGATTCTGCTGCTCACCGCAGGCATTGTCGCTCTGCTTCAGGGCATCGCGGCCGTCGCAGACAACAATCTGTTTGTCGTGGGTATCAACTACACGTACAAGTTCGACATCACGACGTGGGGTTGGATCCACATCATCTTGGGCATCATCGGGATCGCGGTGGCTCTGGGCCTCTTCACGGGTGCAGTGTGGGCCAGGGCGGCGGCAATAGTCATTGCGTCGCTCTCGATCATCGCCAACTTCTTGTGGATGCCGTACTACCCGTTGTGGTCGATCCTGGTCATCGCACTCGATGTCGTTGTGATCTGGGCCGTCGCTACTTGGGATACAGACAGAGTCTAGGCACCGAACAACTCGAGGGCAGTTGGTCCCGACCGAATCGACTCGGTCGGGACCATCGCTCGTGCCCGGAAACGATCCGATGGACGGTCGGCTCGGATCAGTCCGGGAGCCTTCGCAGTTCGGCGACGGTCAACCCGAGGGAATCGAGGCGGGCCATGATGCTTCGCATGGCCGTGTGGTCCGCGACGGGTCCGTACAAACTGGTGAATCCGCCGGCCGCACTGGCAACACTGAGGTCGGGAAATGCGGCCTTGACACGGTCCGACACTTCGCCGTCGATGAGGAATTGATACCGAGTGGGAGCATTCATCAGTGTCCGCTCCATTTCGTAGGGCCGTGAGGTTCGGACCCGCCCCGCGCCGAGTCTCGAAATCAGGTGTCGTCAAGTGCAATCGGCGTCGCTGCTCGATCCAGGACTCCGCATCCGTGAGATCCAGTCTTACTCGCGCATGCTCCTCGGGCTTCATCCCCTACGGGTGAATGTCGCCACGGTTCTGTTCATCCTTTTCGTGTGAGGCTGCGCAGGTCCCCCGCCCCTAGTGTCGACCGGGAGAGAGAAGAGGTCGGCATGGGATCTGTCATCGGGGATCTGTTACCCCTCGCGGTCGGCGTCGCGGTATCGCCGATCCCGATCATCGCTGCAATCTTGATGTTGTTGTCCAAGCGAGCCGGCAGTACGAGCGTCGGGTTCGCTCTGGGCTGGATACTCGGAATCGTTGTCGCCACTGTGATCTTCGTGCTCTTGTCCAGCAAGCTCGGCGACTCCGAAGGTGATCCGTCGGCGACGGTCTCGTGGATCAAGCTGGCGTTGGGAGTGTTACTTCTTGCGTTCGGAGCAAAGCAATGGCGCGGACGCGGAGGCGAACACGAAACCCCGAAGTGGATGCAAGCCATCGACGACATGACCGCTGCCAAAGGCCTCGGCTTGGGCTTCGCTCTGGCTGCGATCAATCCGAAGAATCTGATGATGTGTATCGCGGCCGGAATCTCGATCGGATCCGCCTCGCTTGGATCCGGAGAAGTTGTTGTCGCCATTCTGGTTTTCACGATCATCGCGGCCTCGACAGTGTGCGTGCCTGTGATCGGTTACCTCGTTGCCGCGGAGCGACTGCGCGGTCCGCTGGCCAAGCTGAAGGTGTGGTTGCAGGACAACAACGCGACGGTGATGAGTGTGTTGATCCTGGTTATCGGTGTTGTTCTCATCGGTAAGGGCATCGGCGGTCTCTGACAACTGGAGGTAGTTATGGGATCGTTGCTACTGCAACAGATCCCGCTGGCGCTCGGGATCATCATGAGCCCGCTGGCGGTGGTTGCCGTTGTTGCCGTGCTCTTTTCCGAACGAGCGCGAATCAACAGCATTGCGTACCTGATCGGGTGGTATCTCGGAATAGTTGTCGCGCTGGCCGGTGCGTACCTCATTTTGACGGCCCTTCAAGTGCACCAGCGAACTCACCCCCCGTTGTGGGTGCCCATCCTCCATCTCGTTCTCGGCGCGACTCTGCTGGCGGGAGCCTGGTTCGTCTATACACGCAGCCGCCGCGGAGTCCAGGCCATGGCGGCGGCCGTCGCACCCGGCGACGTGGTCGCCGCCGCCCCGCAGCTGCCGAAAATGCTCCAGTCGGTAGAGCATTTCCGGCCGATGCGATCAGGGGCGTTAGGTTTCGCGCTGTTCGTCTTCAACCCCATCGACATGTCATGTGCCATCGCCGCCGCCATGAATCTGCGGCTCAGCACTGTGGAACCCACGTCGCAGATCGTCTCGGCCGTGATCTTCTCGCTGGTGTCCGTGACCTCGGTTGCGGTGCCCGTCGCCCTCCTTCTGATCAAGAAGGACGAGGCAACCGAACCGTTGCAGAAGATCCGCACCTGGATAGCCACCAACACGCACTTGCTGAACGTCGGGCTTCTCGTCCTGATCGCGGCGATGCAGATCAGTAAAGGGGTGCAAGGACTATGAGTGCTCCGCAAACACGGACGTGGTGGGTCTTCGGATCGCTCTCCGACTACCAGCGCGGCTGGCTCCGCCCCGACATCATTGCCGGCCTCACCGTGTGGGCCGTCCTCGTTCCCGAAGCGCTCGCGTACGCCACCATCGCCGGAGTTCCGCCGGTAGTCGGGCTCTATGCTGCAGTTCCGTCACTGATTCTGTATGCAGCAGCAGGTAGTTCGCGACACCTGATCGTCGGGCCGATGTCGGCGACCGCAGCGTTGTCCGCGGCGATGATCGCGCCACTGGCTTCGGGAAACGACGGCCGATTCATCGCGCTGTCGGCCGCATTGGCAATCGTGACCGGGCTCGTGGGTCTGCTGGCAGGATTCATGCGCCTCGGCTTCATCGCCTCCTTCATCTCCGAGCCGGTTCTGAAGGGATTCATCGTGGGTCTCGCGCTCACGATCATCATCGGTCAAGTACCCAAACTCCTGGGCGTGGAGAAGGGGGAGGGAAACTTCTTCGTCCAGGCGTGGACAGTGGTGAAGGAACTGGGTGAGGTCGACGGACCGACGGTGATCATCGGATTGCTCAGCCTGGCAATGGTCCTGGGCGTCAAGCGATGGCTTCCGCTGGTACCGGGTTCGCTCCTCGTCGTGCTGCTGGGCATTACCGCAGTCGCGTTGTTCGGCCTCGACGATCGCGGCATCGACATCGTCGGGCACATCGACTCGGGACTGCCGTCGATGGGTCTGCCGAGTGGTGTGGGAGCCGAGGACTATCTCGATCTGGTCGGACCGGCAGTCGGCGTTCTGCTCATCGGATTCGCCGAAGGTCTGGGTGCTGCAAAGACATACGCGGCCAAGGCGGGGTACACGATCGACGCCAATCGTGAACTCGCTGGACTGGGTGCGGCCAATCTCGGATCGGGTCTGTGCTCCGGAATGGTGGTCAACGGCAGCCTCTCGAAGACCGCTGTCAACGGGGGCGCGGGCGCCAAATCTCAGGTCAGCGGACTGGTGGTCGCTGCACTGACACTGTTGACACTGCTGTTTCTGACCGGCTTGTTCGAGAAGTTGCCGGAGGCGACGCTCTCCGCCGTGGTCATCGCCGCCGTGATCGAGCTGGTCGATTTCTCCTCTCTCGCAGCGCTGTACCGGGTCTGGACGAAGAGGTTGGGCAGCATCTACGGCCACGCCGCGCGGGCCGATTTCGCCGCAGCGATCGCGGCGATGTTCGGAGTTCTCCTGTTCGACACCTTGCCCGGTTTGATCATCGGAATTGCCGTCTCGATGTTGCTGCTCCTCTATCGAGTCTCCAAACCGCATGTGGCAGCTCTGGCCAAGGACGGCACGCGCTGGGTCGACGCCAGCGGTCACCCCGATCTGAGGACACTCGACGGCATCGTGGTGGTCAGGGTGGAATCCGGGCTGTTCTTCGCCAATGCCGATCACGTGCGTGATCAGATCACCGGCCTGGTGACCGCGGGGACCACGATGGTGGTGCTCGACGCCGAAACGTCACCGTTCATCGACGTCAGCGCGGCCCAGATGTTGGCTCAGCTTCGAGACTCGTTGGCTCGCAAGAACGTGAGCTTCCGTGTAGCCCGAGACATCGGACAGTTCCGCGACGTTCTGTCCGGTGCTGACCGGGGCGCGCTGAAGGTCGACGTCTATCCGACGGTGTCGCAGGCGCTTGCCGGTGGAGGCGGCACGTCAGCGTGAGGTTCGCAGCCAGATGCCCAGCGGGCCGGAATCTTTGGCCACCGATCCGACGATCGACGACGCGACAACCACGATGGCCGAGAAGACGAACAGCCAGCCGATGACGGTGAACATCACGCCCAGGAGGCCGAACTCGTCCTGAGAGGTCTTGGTCATACGGGGCAGGAAAAGGGTGCCTGCCACGTGCAGTCCGCTCAGACCCGTCGCGGTGAGCAACCCGGACCCGACGCACATACGAGTGGTCATGCGATTAGCGGTCAACAGCATCGGCACGGCAGTCCAGACGAGCGCCCACACCACGTAGACCGCAACAAATTCCAGGAGTCTGCCCACCCCCGGCACACCGTTCAGTTCTCGGCAGAGGGCCGCCCCGACCACCGATGTCGCCACGACGAACACGACCGCTATCCAACGCCACGCCTGACGAAGCGTCGCAGTCGGCACGCTCCAGATGCGCCCGTACATCCGGCCGAGAGCGCGAGCGTAGGACGTGGAACTGATCAGCAGCATGAGCAAACCGACGATTCCGAACGCGGCCGCAGTGGAGGTGTTGATGATTTGGGCGTCGGGTAGTTGGACCCCGAGGTCGTCCTTGGCGGCGTCGGCCAACGGCTTCAGTTTCTCCAGGGTGGACGCCGCGATCATGACCGGGAGCAAGGACGTGAAGGCTTGAGCTGCCAGAGTCATGGCGCTGTCGACGAGACCGACTTCGAAAACATCGACGGTTGCATCGGTCGCCAGGCGACGGCTCGGTGTGCGTCTTGCCCACACCATCAAGCGATCGCGCGAGTCGGAGTACAGCTTCGGGAGCATGGAAGCAGTCTTGCTCAGATGAGACCGCCGCGTCGCGCAGCCTTGAGCGCGTCGCGTCGGTTGCTCACTTCCAACTTGCGATAGATCCCGCGAAGGTGCGTCTTGATCGTGTTGACCGAGAGGAACAGCGTGTCGGCGATCGACTCCGTGGTGTCTCCCGAAGCCAGTTCGCGTAGCACGGTGTACTCACCCGGGGTGAGGATCGGCGCACTCACCAGCTCCTGTGGGCGTACTCGATTGCGTACCTGTTCGGCAAAAACTTCCTGATCTCCGAAATGTCCACTGAACTCGTCGAATATCGGCCGCAGGGCTGTTCCGTAGTCGAGGAAGGGCCGCAGGAGGCCACCGGTTTCTGCGGCGTGGAGAGCTTTGTGAAGAGAGCGAAAAGACTTGCGTTCGTGACCTGTTGCGGCGTGGATCCCCGCCTCGAGCGTCCAGGCGTAGACGTGATGCGCAAGCAGCGGCGCTTCGGAGGTTGCGAGAGCTTCGGAGACTTCGGCGAGGGCTTCTGCGAACTTGTTGGCAGAGAACGCGACGGCACCTCGTGCGAGATGTATTTCGGAGGTCTCGCCGAACCGCTCGGCCGCATCGCGTACGAGTCGGCCGGCCCATTCCACTTCGCCGACCGACAAGCAGGCGTTGACGACGGGCGGTAGGAGAGCGAGGGTCGCCATCGCGAAGGTGCGTAGTTCGACAGCACTGAGCATGGCGTCGCGAATGTCGGCGGCAGTCGACCGTCGGTCGGCCGCGTCGTCGAGGCCGTGAAGCCCGAAGGTTACGACGGTATGCCAACCGAACACTGGCGCGCTGGCGCCGAGAACGTCTGTGCTCCGGTAGTTTCCGATGGTGGGGATGCGGTACGGAAGATCACCCGTGGCGCAGAGGTACGCCGCGAAGGCGACCACCGACGCGGACAACTCGTATTCCGCTGTCGTCGTGATTCGGTGTTCGATCGCGTAGTCGAGAGCGTAGGTGGAATGCGCTCTCATCGCCCCGATGTCGCCGCTGAGGGAAGCGACATACCCCAATCCGGTCAGTGACTTCAGGACGAATCGCGACCGGCCCCGTAGTGCCCCGAGGGCTGCGGCCTGGGTGTACTCGACAGTCGCCTTTTCGAACTCGCGCCGGAGCAAGTGCGCCGTCGCCAATTCGAGGTGCACGTACGCCTCGACGTCGGAGTGGGTGCTGTTCGGGCGTCGCTGCAGGCGTGACACCAATGGTTGGTTGTCGGAAGTTGCCGAAACGCAGGAGATTTCCAGGCTCATCGCCAGGAACAGCGGATCGTCTGCAATGGGGGGATGAGTTGCCTCGAGGAGGTCGAGACATGTCGTAGCCGAGGTCACGTCACCGGAATGGAGGGCGGCCGCTGCCAGAATCAGTCGGGTGATCGGGGATTCCGAGACCTGCGTCGGGGCGGATTCGAGGACTCGCACGACGTCACCGCTGTGACCGTCGAGCACGAGCCCCAGCCCGCAGCGTTCGAGAAACGCGAGAATGCGGCACGGGTCGCCGATCGATATCTCGAGTTCGAGCGCCTCGAGTTCGAGATGATGGCTTTCGTACCAGGTTGCTGCGCGCACGTGTGCGCGCTTCCTCTCGACGTGATCGACGCGGCGGAACTCTGCCCGAAGGTGTTCGCGCAGTAGCGGGTGATAGCTGAACCAGGTCGTGTGGTCGGCGGAATCGGTACGGGTCACCGGAAAGTTGAACTGAATCAGAGAGTCGATCTCGGATCGTGCGTTCGAATCGGTCAGAGTTTCCGCCAGTGGAGCGGAGAACGAATCGACTATCGATGTCCGCAGCATGAACGAGGTGATGTGTTCGGGTAAGGATGTCAGCACTTCGTCGACCAGGAAATCGGCGATCGGCCGTGGTGTGTGCGTGAATTCGTCCAGCGCGTCGGCGATGTCATTGCGGCCGGCCAGAAACGCTGCGGTGAGGCGAACGACAGCACCCCACCCCTTGGTGAAGTCTTCGACGATTGCCAACTCGTCTTCGCCCAACATGATGTCGTATTCACCGAACATCGTAGTGATCTCGGACCGGTCGAAAGCGAGATCGGTGGATGCGAAGCGGGTGAGTCGGCCGTCCAGAGCCAAACGATGCCACGTGAGAGGTGGTTCGTATCGTGCGGCGACGATGATCGACAGATTGCCTGGGGTGTGAGTGAGTATCCGATCGAGAAGACTGATCGACAGTGGATCGTGAAGTGTGTGAACGTCGTCGAGGATCAGCGTCGTTCGACGATCGTGCGTTTCGAGAGTTTCGGCGAAATGCGCGAGCCATTGCTCCACCGGTCGCCTGGATCCCGTTTGCGCGGGAAGCCTCCGGCCGGTCGGATCGATAGGCGTGGCGATTGCTTCGGCCAGGGATTCACACAGCACCGAAACATTGTTGTCGCGCTCGGCGAGAGTCAACCAGGCCAGGTCCGCATCGGGGGAAGCGCGAGAATACTCGCGCGCCCAATCCGCCAGCAGCAAGGTCTTCCCGGCACCGGCCGGGGCGGACAGCAACCCCACGGGTCCAGGGCCGACGCCATCGGCAGCGGTGGACGCGGTGAGTTTGCGATGCAGGCGCGGACGCGGGACCAGTCCTTTGACGGCCGACGGCGGGTGAAAGCGACCGTTGATCGGGGCGCCGGGCACGCGCGCACGCTCACCGCGCGAAGACGCGTCGAGCGTCACTGCAGCGGCATCACGAAATGGGCTGCTCATCCGACTCCTGTTCGACTGGCTCCACTGGACGTGACCGCTGGATCGAAATTTTGAACGAGTTAGATGATGTGAAACTACCCAATTCGGACACCAAATAAGCGCCCAAGTAAGAAATTCGGACCAAAGTCCCTGATTTAGCGAGTCTTGAGTTCGATCTCCACGAAGACGGCTTCCGTACCCGACGCGTTGGTGACGTCGTGCACCGTGCCCGCGGTTCCCTGGTACGACAGGCCAGGAGTTTGAGTCATCTCGCGGGTGGAACCATCGGCATCGGACACGACGAATCGGCCGCCGGTGACCGGCACGACGATGTAGTCGTACTCGTGTCGATGGCGTCCGGTGGCACTGCCGTCGGCCGGAAAGCGCCACGAGGTGACGCGCACACGATCGTCGTCGAGACCGATGGTCGGTTCTGCTGCGCTCATGTGTCCTTCTGCTCCTTCGGTGTGACGCCGTGCAGAAGTATGTCCGGCATCCGTTCGACGAGGGGAGCGGAGTCGTTTTCGGGCATCAGCATTCTCAGGACCATCGTGCCGCCCACGATGAACAGCATCGTTGCCTGAGCGTCCCGCATCGCGTCGGCATCACCGCCGCCACGGTTCAGCATCTGCGCGAGCATGGCGATGCCGGGGCCACCGAACTCCGACCACAATGTCGACGGCAGGTCGCCGCGCTCCGCGAATGCGGAAAGCAGGCCGGGTAGTGCAGCCTTCACCTCGGGCTTTGCAAAGAGTTCCAGGGTGTAGTTACACGAGGCCCGTACCCATTCTTCGGGATCTGTGGCGTCTGCGACGGGCGGAGACTCGTCGACCCAGCCGAAGACTGCTTCGAAAACCAGGTGAGTCTTGGACGGCCACCGACGGTACAGAGCGGGCTTGCCGACGCCTGCGCGCTCGGAGATCGCCACCATCGTCGTCTTGTCCCAGCCGACCTCGGCGAGCAACTCGCGTGCCGCGGCCAGGGCTGAATCACCGATGGCGGGATCGCGGGGCCTTCCGCGTAGCCGTTCGGTGTCCTCGTCCGGGGTGACGTTGTCTGGGGTGACGTTGTCCGGGGTGAGGTTGTCTGGGGCGACTTCTTCGAAATCCATTGTGAATAGCGTAACGCAGTGTTACGTTTCTTCATATTCGTAACACGGCGTTACGTTATCCATCGGGTGCCCTGTGGAGGTGCGCGTCATGACTCAATTGCTCGAAGATTCGACCGTGGTGATTTCCGGCGTCGGAACCGGCCTGGGGCGTGAAATCGCATTGGCTGCAGTCCGTGACGGGGCCAACGTAGTACTCGGCGCGAGAACCGAAGAGAATTTGAAATCCGTCTGCGAGGAGATAGATCCGACCGGTGCTCACGTCGCCTACTCGGTGACGGACATCGCCGATCCGGAGTCGTGCTCACGGTTGATCGCCACCGCCACAGAATGTTTCGGGCGAGTGGACGCGTTGGTCAACGTCGCAGCCAAGGAGGACGTGTTCGGTGGGCTCGAAGGTGCCGATCTGAGTGCCTGGAAGGCCATGTCGGACGTCAACGTCATCGGAACTCTCACTTTGACGCAGGCGGCGCTACCGGAATTGAAGAAGCGTGGCGGCGCCGTCGTCATGATCGGCTCGCAGGCCATGTTTCATCCTCAGTTGCCGCAATCGGCATACGCGACGTCCAAAGGTGCGCTGTATGCAGCGATGTGGTCGCTGGCAAAAGAACTGGGACAGTATCGAATCCGAGTCAACACCGTGGTCCCGACCTGGATGTGGGGACCGCCGGTACAGCTGTACGTCGGGCTCGCGGCCGCCGACCGTCGGGTCCCCGAAGAAGACATCATCGCCGAGATCAGCAAGAACATGCCGCTCGGTGAAATCCCGGCAGACGACGACGTAGCGGACGCCGTGGTCTTCTTCGCCTCCAACCGCGCCCGGATGTTGACCGGGCAGACGCTTTTCGTCAACGGCGGCGAGTTCTTTCGCTGACCGTCTATCGGCTCTGTTCCGGAAAGGACTGCACTGCAATGAAACACAAGGTCATCGTGTGGGGTACGGGCGTCGTGGGTAAGTTGGTCATCCGCGAACTGCTCGATCATCCCGAATTCGAACTGGTCGGCGTGATCGTGCACAACCCCGACAAGGACGGCGTCGACGTCGGCACGCTCATCGGAGTCGAGCCGGTGGGGCTGGCAGCCACGATCGACAGTGAGGCAGCCCTGGCCGTCGATGCCGACGCCGTTGCATACTTCGGTCCGACTGCGGAGTTCGCCGTCGAGAACATCGCGAACATGTCGCGCTCCCTGCTGTCGGGTAAGCACGTGGTGTCGACGTCGATGACGCCGTTGGTCTACCCGAAGGCCTGCCCCGAAGAAATGCTCGTGGACCTCGAAAAGGCGTGTCGCGAAAGCGGAAAGTCGTGCTTCACCACGGGAATCGATCCGGGATTTGCCAACGATCTCTTCCCGCTGACGCTCATGGGGGTGTGTGGCCGCGTAGACAGCGTACGGGTGCAGGAACTGTTGGACTATGCGAACTACGCAGGTGACTACAGTTCGACGATGGGAATCGGCGTCTCGGTGGATACGCCGGCGGTACTCGAGATTCCCGAGGTGCTGATCTTCGCATGGGGTCACACCATTCCGATGATCGCCGACGCCGTCGGGGTCAAGTTGGACCGCATCGACACCGTGTACGAGAAGTGGGCGGCTACCGAACCGATCACGTATCCGTTCGGAGTCATCGAGCCTGGCCAATGTGCCGCAGTCCGATTCGAGATCCGCGGTTGGGTGGGAGACGACGCGAAGATCGTGATCGAGCACGTCAACCGCATCACCAACGACGCAGCAACGCACTGGCCCAGAGCAACTTCCGTGGAGAACGACGTCTATCGCGTCATCATCAAAGGTAGTCCGGACATCACGCAGGAAACGGCGTTCCGTGGAGCGCTCGACGGGGATCCGATCACCGGAGGGTGCCTGGCGACGGGAATGCGAGCGATCAATGCCATTCCGATGCTCGACGGGATCGAGGCCGGGCTCGTTTCTGCGCTGGATCTCCCCCTTGTCGCCGGGCGAGGCACCATCCGATCATGAAGGTGCTCTTGACCGGAGCCTTCGGGAACATCGGTTCGCACGTTCTGGCGGAGCTCGTGCGCCGAGGCCATGATGTTCGTTGTCTTGCGCTGGCAACTCCCGAGGATCGCAAGCGGGCGAGTGCCTTTCGCGCCGTCGAAACGGTCTGGGGAGATATTCGTGACTACCAGACGGTCGAGGCTGCAGTGGCGGGTATCGAGGTCGTAGTTCACTTGGCTGCAGTCATTCCGCCCGTCAGCGAGCTCGATGTTGCTGGTGCGGCGAAGGTCAACGTCGAGGGAACCCGTAACGTCGTCACGGCAGCGCTGTCGCAGAGTGATCCGCCCAAACTTGTCTTTGCATCGACATTCGATGTTCACGGCCGAACGATGCATCGGAAACCTCCTCGTAGAGTGGATGATCCACTCGAGGCGACGGATGGGTACACCGCCCACAAAATCGAGGGTGAACGCATAGTGCGAGAGTCCGGTCTGACGTGGTTCATACCGCGGTTCGCCGACGTTCCGATCATCGGCGCGCGTGGAGCCGATCCCATCATGTTCGAGATCGGTTTGGACAACAGGATCGAAGTGCTGCACCCCGACGACGCTGCTGTCGCACTTGCCAACGCGCTGGAGACGCCGCAGGTGTGGGGCCGGGTGCTCTTCGTCGGTGGTGGTGAGTCTTGTCAGGTGACCTATCGCGAATATCTGGCGAGAATGCTGCGGGCAATGGGGTTGGAACCGTTGCCCGATAGTGCCTTCAGTGGCAAGGAGTACGTGACCGACTGGGTGGACACCGAGGAAAGTCAGCGGTTGTTGCGGTATCAGAGCCGAAGTTTCGACGACATCACCGCCGACATCGCAGCCACGCTCGGCTGGAAACGGTGGATCATTCCGGCGTTCAAACCGTTGGTGAGACGATCGATGCTGAAGATGTCGCCCTATCTTTGATCGTCAGTCCATTCGGCCGGCTGTGGAAGACTGGTTCCATGAAGCGGATGTCGAGAACTGTCCTTTCTTGCGGAATCTTCGCGGTATCAGTGACCGGAGCTGTGACGAGCTGCAGTTCTTCCGACACCTCGGTGGTGCCGACTACCTCGTCGTCTGTGACTACCACGGCAGCCGTACCGCCTACGAGTGCCTTGCCACCATCGACGCCGGAAACCGAACGCGCCCTCTTCGACGCTGTGGACCGCAATGATCCGGCAGCGATCACCGCTGCCTTGGGCGCCGGCGCGAACATCGAAGCTCGCGGCGAAGATGAACGTACTCCGCTCGTCGAGGCCACCAAGAACAACGCCGTCGCCGCGGCGTCGACGTTGATTCTTGCCGGGGCAGACGTGAATGCGAAGGACTCCATGCAGGATTCGGCTTTCCTGTATTCCGGAGCCGAGGGATTGAACGAGATTCTGGCGCTCACGCTCACCCACGGCGCGGACGTCGACAGCGTGAACCGTTACGGCGGTACGGCTCTGATTCCCGCGAGTGAACACGCGCATGTCGAGACGGTCCGGATGCTGATCGCTGCCGGGGTCCCGGTCGATCACGTCAATGATCCAGGGTGGACTGCCCTACTCGAAGCTGTCGTCTACGGTGACGGATCCGCGCGCTATGTCGATGTGATCACCCAGCTACTCGACGCAGGGGCAGATCCCTCGATCCGGGATGCGTCGGGAAAGACGGCGTTGGGCAATGCCGAAAGTCGTGGTCAAACAGACGTTGTGGCGCTGCTTCAATCGCGGGGCTGACGCCAACGAGTCGGGCTGACTCCGTAGGCCTGCCGAAAGCGTCGGCTGAAGTGGCCGGCGTCGACGAAGCCTGCCCGGTGGGCGATGGCCGCGATCGGCAGGTCGGCGGTGGCCGGTCCACGAAGTTCTTCACGAGCCTTCCGCAGACGCTGGGTGATGATCCACTGTTCGATCCGAAAGTCGTTGTCCGAGCAGGTCTTGTACAGCTGTCGCAGTGAGATGTTGTGGGCGTGGGCAATTCGTGCGGGATGCAGCGCCGGATCGTGAAGGTGTTCGCGGATGTATCGACGGATCGAGGTCATGGCGAGTGCCGATCTCGGGGTCGACACGTGGGGATTCGCATGCGCGATCGAGGTGACCAACGCGCGCGCGAGTTCGATCGAAGCCTCACCCAGTTGTTCGGCCGCAGGATCGGTGTCCAGTAGGTCGGCGCCACGGAACAATTCGCGAACGTGCGCAATCATCAAGGGGTACAGGTTGCTGTGATGAGGCCGGGTAGCTGCGTCGCGGACGGTGTCGATCGGCAATCCCAGCCGATCCATCGGAACGTAGAGGCACTGGGAAGCGCCCGTTCCCGACCAGGAGAAATCGTAGGTCGAGGTCAGGTCCGTCATGAGGAGTTCACCGGCCGGGACCCTGCGCTGTGATTGGTACTGGTCGAGATGGCCGATTCCACTCTCCTGCAGAGCAATCGCAAGAACGGGCATCGATGTGGACCGGACGTGGTGTGGGGCACGGGTCAATCGCATCCCGGTCGACTCGGAGCGGAACAGTGATGCGGCGCCCAGATTCCACACGTTCATTCGTGCGCTCACCCGATCCGGGTTCTCCACGTGGATTGCGCACGGAACCGAGGCGCGACCCATCGCGTCGACAAAGGCGTCCGTGCGTTGGTCAGGCTCCAACACGGAGGTATCCAGGAGCAAAGCCATGCAGGCTTGATACCCCGCGATGCGGACGCTCAACCAGAAGCTGTGCAGTGTGAGCCCAGAAGTCTGCACGGACAGTCATGTCCGTCGCACCCGGTGTTTCTAGGATCGAAACGGGCATGTCCCGGCTTGCCGCAGTTTCTCGCTTTTCGACGAGAGTGAAGGAAACGCATGAAGATCTCACGTGTATTCACAGCAGTTCTGGCAATGCTCATGACAGTCGCGGCCGGACTGATCTTCGGCTCTGGTGCCGCGGTGGCAAGCCCCAAGCCGACTGTCGTTCTGGTTCACGGCGCCTTTGCCGACGCGACCAGTTGGGACGGCGTCGCCGCCGACTTACGTTCGCGCGGCTATCGAGTCGTGGTACCGGACAATCCTCTGCGTGGACCCGCTTACGATGCGTCCGTGATCGAGAAGACGGTTGCGGACATCGACGGACCCGTCGTGCTCGTGGGCCACTCGTACGGCGGAGCGGTGATCACCAACGTCCACGATCCGAAGGTGCAGTCGTTGGTGTACATCGCGGCGTTTGCTCCGGTTCAGGGAGAACCGGTACAGATCACGATCGATCCGATTCGATTCCCGGGCAGCCAATTGCTGCCGCCGGCTCTGGGATTGAAGATCGTGGACGATCCTCACGCGATCGGCGGTAAGAACGTCGACGGCTATGTCACGGACGAGTATTTCCATTCCGTCTTCGCTCAGGACGTTTCCGACGAGACAGCGGCAACGATGTTGGCGCATCAGAAGTCCGCGGCTCTGTGGGCGAACCTCGAGCTCGGCGGGCCTCCGTCGTGGGCGAACACACCGAGTTGGTATCTGGTCGCCGGTGAAGACCGAGTGATCCCTGCGACGGCGCAGCGGTTCATGGCAAATCGGATGGGAGCGAACACGAGCGAACTCCCGACGTCGCATGCATCGCTGGTTTCACAGCCGGGGGCAGTGGCAGACGTGATCGTGGCGGCCGCTCACGGATGAGTGAGCGACCGCCACGAAAGAAGAACTAGGGTCAGGCGGAAACGATCACCGAGGAGCCGTGGCCGAACAGGCCCTGGTTGGCGGTGATTCCGATGCGAGCACCTTCGACCTGGCGGCCTTCGGCCTGTCCACGAAGCTGCCAGGTGAGCTCGCAGACCTGCGCAAGTGCCTGTGCGGGAACGGCTTCGCCGAAGCACGCGAGTCCACCGGACGGATTGACCGGGATGCGGCCACCGATGCTGGTGTCACCCGCACGCAGAAGGTGCTCCGCCTCGCCCCGCTTGCACAGGGCGAGGTCTTCGATCCAGTCCAGTTCCACCGAGGTGGCGAGGTCGTAGACCTCGGCGACGTCGACGTCCTCGGGAGAGATCCCGGCTTCCTCGTACGCGGCGTAGCCGATGGATTCCTTGAACGTGCGCTCCGGAGCGGGGACGGCAGAGCTGGAATCGGTGGAGAAGTTCGGCATGTCCATGATCGTCTGCGGGAACGTCGGCGTGACCGTCGAAATAGCCTTGATGCGAACAGGTTCCGCGATGCCCATCTTGCGGGCGTATTCCATCGACGTCAGCAAGATTGCTGCGCCGCCGTCGGAGGTCGCGCAGATGTCGAGCAAATGCAGAGGATTGGACACCACGGGGGAGGCCAACACGTTCTCGACGGTGACTTCCTTGCGGTAGCGCGCATTCGGATTATTGAGCCCGTGCTTGGCGTTCTTGACCTTCACGTTGGCGAAGTCCTCCGCGGTGGCGCCGTAGAGGTCGATGCGACGACGCGCGTTGAGCGCGAAGTACGCCGGGTTGGTCATACCCATGAGGCGGAAGCGCAGCCAGTCCGGGTCGTCCCAACGCTCACCGGCAACGGGGGCGAGGAAACCTTTGGGGGTGGTGTCGGCACCGACGACCAGGGCAACTTCGCTGAGGCCGGCCAGGATTCGTGCGCGAGCTGTGTCGAGTGCCTGGGCTCCCGTCGCACAGGCGGCGTACGACGTGGCGACGCGAGCGCCGTTCCAGCCGAGTGCCTGCGCGAAAGTGGCTCCGGCGACGTATCCGCCGTAACCGTTGCGGACGGTCTCACCGCCGACGATGAAGTCGACGTCCTGCCAGTCAACGCCCGAATCGGCGAGCGCGGCGCGAGCGGCGGCAACACCGTACTTCACGAACGACTGTCCCCACTTGCCCCACGGATGCATGCCCACACCGAGTACTGCGACGTCCTTGCTCATGACTTCGACTCCTGATCGGCGGCGACAGGCTTCCAGCGCCACGTCGTACGAACTCCGGTTTCATCCGTGTACAGCGGCTCGACTACCAACTCGACGGTATTGCCGACCTTGAGATCGTCGACGCCGAAGCCGTCGGCCACCTGGCCGAGGATGACGATGCCCTCGGGTAGTTCGACTGCTGCGAGAGCAAAGGGCTCGTACGGATCCGAGCGCGGGATGTACGGCGGCGGGGGCTGGTACTGCGCGTCGGTGTACGACCAGACGGTGCCGCGGCGGGAGAGTTCCACGTCGTCGAACTCCTCGCTGAAGCAGCTCGGGTTCTTGCAGAACGTCGCCTCACGAGGGAAGGAAATGGTGCCGCAGGATTGGCACTTCGTGCCGATCAGTGCAGGTTCGTCGCCGGTGGTGAACCAACCCTCTACTGCAGGTGTCACACTCCCGTTCGGCGCCGGCGTTGCAGTCTCGCTCATGCAATCCTCATCTGGTTGGCGAGCCTGATCCTGGGATCGGGGCCCGCTGTGCCGCTTACTGGAACAGGTTGCAGTATTACACGATTTCGGCCGATGACGGGCATAAATTTTCGCTGAGTGGGACGCTGCCGGAACGCAGACGGCCCCGCCGGGCAGACGAGTCTGCAGGCGGGGCCGTGTGCGTGAAAGTAGCTGTTTACCTGTGGTGGATCAGCGAGCGCGAACGGGTCGACCGAATCGACGAGTCGGCTTCACCCGGGCCGCAGCGTCGAGGATGGAGGTGATCTCGACCTGATCCAGAACCTTTTCGCGGACACGGTCGTGCGCAGCGCCGCGTTCCAGTTCCGCCTTGTCGATGGCGTGCCAGCCCTCGCGGTCGACTACGTCGGACTGTCGCGCCCGGACCAGACGATCGACTGCGGAGTCGTCGGCGACCGGGTTGGTCAGGCGGCCGTCGTTGAAGTCGTCGACGAGCATCCTGATCGTTTCCTGCGCGCAGGACTTGTTGGTGCCGATGAACCCACTCGGTCCGCGCTTGATCCAACCGGTCGCGTAGACGCCGGTGGCGGGATCGCCGTTCGGAGCTTCGAGGACGCGGCCGTTCTCATTCGGAATGACCGAAGCACGCTCGTCGAACGGGACGCCTGCGATGGGCACTCCGCGGTAGCCGATCGAGGTGAGGACCAAGCCGGCATCGATGGTCTCGGTATCGCCGGTCGCCTCGATCTGCACGGTTCCGTTGGCGTCGACCAGGGCGTTGCGAGCGAACTCGATTCCACTGACCTGATCGTCGCCGGTGATCGACGTCGGCGTGAGCAGGTAGCGCAACGTGATGCGCTTGTTGCCGACGTCGACGTGATCGCGGTTCTTCAGTGCTTCGAGTAGACGCAACTTCTGCTCGACGGCATGCGGAAGCTCGCCGCGTTTTGCCAGTTCTTCGGTGGCCGAGTCGAGAACCATGTCGTCGGGTCCGACAGAGAGTTCGATGTCCGGCAGTGCCATCAGGCCGGTGAACTCGGGGACTGTGAACGCGGACTGCGCGATTCCGCGTCGACCCACGATGACAACTTCTTCGACGCGACTCTTCCGCAGAGCGGCGAGTGCGTGAGCGGAGATGTCAGTGCGCGCCAACTTCTCGGGATCGGCCGTGAGAATGCGAGCGACGTCGAGCGCGACGTTTCCGTTTCCGATGATGACCGCGCGGCGATGCGAGAGGTCGAAGACGTCGTCGGCGTGATCGGGGTGGCCGTTGTACCAGGCCACGAAGTCGGTGGCCGATGCCGTGCCAGGCAGATCAGCACCCGGAATGCCGAGACCACGGTCGGACGATGCGCCGACTGCGTAGAGCACCGCATGGTGATTTTCGAGCAGTTCGCTGTGCGAGATGTGCTTGCCGATCTCGACGTTGAGGTAGAACTCGAAACCCTTTTGTGCGGCGATCTTGTCGAACAAGCGAGTGACCTGCTTGGTCTTCTGATGATCCGGAGCAACTCCGGCTCTGACCAGGCCGTAGGGCACGGGAAGGCGATCGAAAACGTTGACCTGCACGTCGGGCTGCGTCAGCAACTCGTCCGCGGCATACATCGCGGACGGGCCGGAACCGACGATCGCAACTCGCAACGGCGGTCGGCCCTTGTCGACGTGCGCTGCCGGGATGACCTTGGCGAGAAGCGGCCGAGGCCGCTCTTCCTTGTAGAAGTCCGCATTGATGGACAGGAATACCCGCTGAGGGTCGGTCAGCTTCGATTCGGGGACGATGGCATCGACCGGGCAGGCCGAGACACATGCGCCGCAGTCGACGCAGGCCTGCGGATCGATATGCAGCATCTCGGCGGTGAGGAAGTCCGGCTCGTCCGGCGTCGGATGGATGCAGTTGACCGGGCAGGCGTAGACGCACGAGGCGTCGCTGCAACAGGACTGCGTGACTACGTGTGGCATGGCGCTATGAGTCCGATCTCGACTGTCCGGGAGCTACGCGGCGGCGTTGTGCGAGCTGCGGTGAGGTTCGCTGCGGAAGCGCGATGCGCGGCCGTCCATCTTGCATGCCTTCCACACCAGGCGCGAGGCACGGTTCATCAGGCCGGTGTCGGTGGCCAGCATGCGGACGTCACCGAAGTAGTTGCGCAGGGTCTGACGCGATTCGGGCAGATCCCAGAACAGGTCCTTCTTCACGGACTTCGGGATGTCGAACTGCTTCCAGAAGGACTTCGGCGGGATGACGATGGCGTCACAGAGAATGCGCATGACGATCGGGAACAGCAGCGAGAGGACGAACCGGTTCGGGCGTGACATCAGCGGGATGCGACGGCTCAGAAGCTTGTGAGCGAACGAGATGTGACGTGCTTCCTCGGCTACGTGGATGGCCATGACCGACTGCATGATCGGGTGGATCTGGCCGCCGGCGCGCAGGATGCTCTTCTGAATGTGGTCGATCGGCTCTTCACCGGCGAGGACACCGACGAAGAACAGTTCGGGGAACGGACCCGCAGCAAGGGGGATGAAGGGTGCAAGCATCTTCATCGGACGGCTCATGCCGGGAGCGTCGGCACCGATGCGGTTGACCATCTCCTGGAACATCATCGTGTGGTTGCACTCTTCGACGGACTCGTGCGTGCAGTAGCGCGCCTCGGCCGAATCGTTGGGCAGCGAGAAGACGTACTGCATCATGCCGCGGATCAGGATGTTCTCGAACTGGAGACCGACCTTCGCGACGTTGGCCTGGCGCCACATGCCGATTTCGATCTGCTTGGCCTCGGACTGCGACTGGTACCAGGGGTGTGCACCCAACGGGTCAGTCTCGGCCGGGAGGATCCAGCGGCGATCGTTCGGAACGACGGCAAACTCGGGGGAGTCCCAGTCGATGTCGAGGTACGGGTCGAAGTGCTTGTGCACCGAGCCCTCGGACAGGAGTCGAAGCGTCTCGTTGTACGAGTCGTCGGATGCTTCTCCGCGCTTGTCGAGCGGCGATGTGAGCGTCATGGCGTCTCCTCTTCGTTTCGGTCACCGCTGGTATTTCTCGCGGTGTTCGGTGGAATCGAGGGCCGGTTGTGTGATCGCTGGCACTCGGTCTGGATTTAATGTAACCCGAGGTATCAGGAAAAGCTAGTGGCAGATACTCCTGGATCTCGACGAATTCTTGACACGGTCGAAACGGAGCCATAACTTACTTTTGAGTAATTTCCGCGGTGCGCTCGAAGTTGGCTGTTCAGGGATGGGTTCGCACCGAAACGCACGTGAAGATCGAACCGAGGCCGATGTGATCAGAACGCTGCTCAGCAATATTGCCTTGAGTCCGCCGACGCGTTTGCGCTCTCTTGTTCCGTCGCGTGGCGTCACACTCTCCGACAAGACGATCGTTCTGACAGGAGCTTCCTCGGGGATCGGTGAGGCGACTGCTCATCTCTTGGCCCGCCGAGGGGCCGAGATGATCCTGGTTGCGCGCGGTGAGGAAAACCTCGAACACGTACGCGACGAGATCCACCGCAAGGGCGGATGGGCGCACATCGTGCCTGCGGACCTATCCCGTGGGGAAGCTGTCGACGAACTCGCGGAGACGATCGCGGATCGATTCGGGTCGATCGACATCCTCGTCAACAATGCGGGGCGCTCGATCCGGCGTACTGCGTTGGATTCGGTCGACCGATTCCACGACTACGAGCGCACCATGGCGCTGAATTACTTCGGACCTACACGACTGACGTTGCGTCTGCTGCCCGCGATGCTCGAGGCGAAGGCCGGGCACATCATCAACGTCGGAACCTGGGGAGTCACCGCCGGGGTGATGCCGAGGTTCAGCGCCTACCACGCGTCGAAGTCTGCGCTCAGTGCCTTCGGCCGAAGCCTCGGCGCGGAATGTCACGGCACTGGCGTCGACGTCACCACAGTGCAATTCCCGCTCATACGAACACCGATGATCGCGCCGACGGCGGATTACGTGAGCCAGCCGGCGCTGACGGCCGATCAAGCTGCATCGTGGATCTTGCGGGCGATCAATACGCGTCCCGTCGAGCTGTATCCGCGGTACGCGGGGCTGTTACGAGCGATCGACGTCGTATCTCCCTCGGCTACAGATGCACTCGTGCGTAGAGCTGGGATTTGAAGGGTTGGGATCTGACCAAAAACGCGCGTCAGTACCGGGGCATGGTTCGTCCCCGGTACTGATGTATTCAATTGTCGCGATTCACGCCGCTGTGGGTGGGCTGTTCCCGCCGATCGGCTGTTGATACGGGTCGATCGACATCGGCGGATAGAACACCGACTTCCGATCCGGGCCGATCTCCACCCGCCACTGCGTGTGGTGCAGCGTCCGGTGATGGTGGCCGCACAACAAGATCAAATTGTCGAGATCTGTTGGGCCACCATCGTTCCAGTGAACGATATGGTGGGCGTCGCACCATCCCGATGGTGTCCCGCACCCCGGAAACGCACACCCGCCATCACGAACTGCCAACGCCCGCCGCTGCGGAACGGTCGCCGTTCTCGCTTCCTTACCGCAGTCGAGCGGAACACCATTTTCATCCAACAAAATTCGGGTGACGGTGCAGTCGCAGGCCAACATCCGGGCAGTATCGATACTGATCGGGCCCACCCAATCCGTCCACGCAAACCCCAACTCCTCAGTGGACGGCAACAGGTCTTTCAACGCCTGCAGGTCCGTCATGTCTTTCGCGGACGCGGTGACCGTGATGTGTGGTTTCACGCCGCCTTCGATCGGACCCAACCCCGCCCGCTCGTACCGGCGCAACAACTCGCAAAACCCGTCCGCCCGTCGTAATGCCGGCGTGCGGGTGTCCTTGACACCGTCCTTCTCCGGCGTCGGAGCGGACAGGCTCGACAACAACGTGATCAGACGGGCCCCGTTCACCGCATCCAAATCACCCTTGACTGTGACCCGCCCGTAAAGGCCCTTCGAGGCGTAGAACTCATTGCGCTCAGAGTCTTCCCCGACCGGAACACCGTCCTCGCGCTTGCCGTACTGCTTCTCGATTCGGTGGATCGCCGCCCGCACCGCATCACAATCGGCAATGTTCTTCGACGCCAGGCCGAGCAGGATCTCGCGCGCCTTGTCCACATCGGCCGGGGTCATGTTCTTGGGCGGATGCTGACAAAACGACGCCACCTGACGGGCTTTCAACGCATCCACATCACCGCGATGAAACGCATCGCCCACCACAGGTTCGAGCATCAGCAACCGCGCCAGGCCCACCAGCAGGCTGCACTCACCGATCTCCAAATTCGTCGAACCGTGCAACCACTGCGCGATCGCCCGAAAACCCTTCCCACCGAGAACATCCCGGGAAAACATCTCCACGATCAGCAACACCATCCGCGACTGCAACTCGTGCCGGACACGCACCAGATCCAGAACCTCACCCTTGAGGTCCTCACCATCCAGTTGCCACGCATCCCGACTGTCCATGCAGCAATCATATTCGAACAAAGATTCGAACACAAGAGGAAATTGATCGAAAATTGCTGATGTTAAACCGATTTCGGCATTTCGGACATTCGGTTCTCGGCGGGCTGCCGACGCAGTCCGTGTGCGCCGACGAGTGCGAGCGCCATCATCAACCCGGAGCACAACAGCATCACGGCGGTCTCGATGAACTGAAAATGCCAGTACCGGCTCTGCGGGTGATAGACCACGGCATAGTGATCGATTCCCTGTTCTCGAAGGCAGTTGTCGACTTCGAGGGCTTGCTGCTGGCGATCGGAATTGTCTGAGCCCCAGCACATTGTGTAGTCGGCGTCGATCATGTTGCCGTCCGTATCGGCGAAGCCGGCTCCGATAACCCATCTCGAGTCGAGATTTCTATACGGCGACGGTGCGTATTCCGCTGCACGGGCCAGTCCGTCGATGGGTTGGACGTCAATGTCCGGGGCCGTGTAATGCTCGCGGACCATCGCGCTCAGTGCGACGGGCACGATGAAGAACACGAGGAGAGTCGTGACCATTGAGACGACGGTGTTGCGGATGAGCAATGCGGCTGCGCTGCCGGTACTCATCGCCAGAAAGGCGTAGGCGCCGACGGCGATTCCCGTCGTTTGAAAATTGGGGAACTCCATCAAGGAAAACGAGGTGGCTTCATCTGTTGCCTGTCCCCGGCCCAGTGTATGGGTCCAGCCGAGCACCAGGCCCAGGACTGTCATCGCAAGGGTGATGGGAACGAAGGCCACCAGGACTCGCAGGAAATACCATCGAACAAGGCCGGTGGACTCGCGAAGGTCGAGATTCTCGGGGCCCTGCTCGAAGTCTCGGGAGAAAGTGGTGACACCCACCAGCATTCCTGAGGTAAACGGAAGAAGAACAAGAAGCGCCGTCAAGGTAAGAGCGGTGTCGGCGCGGCAACCGCCACCTCCGTCGTACCAGCGCGAGCAGATGCCCCCGAAGTCCCAACTCTCGCCCGAACGCTGAACGAACCAGCCTGAAACGGCGGCTGTCAAGATCAGGAGGAATATCACCGCCAACGACCATAGGATCTGCCCTCGACATTGCCTCCAGGTCGCGTAGATCATCGGCGAATGCAGCTCGGTGACGTGTGGATGCGTCTCATGATGAAACAATACTGTTCGTTTGGTGATCCACATGGATTTCGAAAGCCGATACCCCGGACCTGCTCCGAGGTATCGGCCTGAGGTCAGAGGCAGAAGAAACTGAGCGAACTGATTGCCGCGTTCTGCTCGAGTTGGCCGGCGTCTCCGACATTGCCGGCGGCGACTGACAGATCTTGAAGCGAGAGAATAGCGTCCATTGTCATTTCCTTTGTTGATCGGCGTTCTTGCCGATGGATGTCATCGATCGAATTGTCTTGCGGTGCTGCTTCCATTTCAGGTTCTTGGCCTGATACTCCTGTGCTCCAATCTGCCGTGGGTGATAACTGTCGAACAATCAGGTGATGTGGCAGTTCGACGCACACATCAGTGGGAACGACGGTCGGCGAGGTGCCGATCCGGTATCTCGGAGCAATGCGAGAATTCCCGCAGATCCGGTTGCCCAGTCTGTCGAGAGCCTCAAATTCTGCTCACCTGGAAAGTAAAGGCCTCCTGCGTGATCGAGGCTGTGCAAGCCCAGAAGCTGGAACTGCTGCGCAAGCGTCTGTTCGCAATCGGCGCCGGCATATGGAGTCTTGGAGAGTTCGCCGAGGAAGAGAATCAGCCCGGCTCGCCCGTTGAGCAGTCCGGCTTGGGCAGTGAATTCGACGGCGGCAGCGCGGGCTATGGCATGTAGGGCAGACGCATAGCGCGGTTCGTCGACATGTCGCACAAGTTGTAGAAGCACCAGGCCCACACCGACGGATCCCGATCCCAGATACGGCATTGTCCGGCGCTCTTCTCTCAGTTGCATCGAACCGTCAGGGCACATCTGCATCACGGACAGGTCGATGTCGACAAGCTGTCGTGCGTGTTCCAGTGATCGAGGATCTCCGGTCCGTTCGTAGTGGCGAGTCCAGAACAACGCTTGCCCGCTCGGCCCTCTCATCAAGCCGCCGCGACCCGCTGTCGCCCAGGCTATTCCGTCGTCGGAGCGAACATGTGCGCGAGCCTCCGGAAGGCGATCCCGCAGAGTCTCGGTGACGAGAGCGAGCGCTGACGACGCCGCCGGACATGACTCCGATTCCTCGAGTAGAAGGCAGCCGATTCCGGAAAGGCCTTGGAAGAGGATGGAATCGAGCTCGTCGAGTGGAGCTTTACACAAAGTCTCGACCCATCTGTCGGCAGTCGAGTGTCGTCCTAGTTGCCGAAAGGTGTGCACCGCACCCGCGAGTCCGTCGAAGAATCCGAACTGTGGCTGCGCATCCGAATCAACCTGGTGTTCAGTCCATTCCAGAACTGACTCCAAGGTGTCGGTGGGTAGATCATCGGCGAGCAGATTTCCGCACGAGCCGTGCGCAATGCCGTAGCCGTTCACTTCGAATTGGGCGATGTCTCCGGGAAAGAGTCGATCAGAGCGGGAGAGATCGAGCGAGGCGAGGATGCCGCAACGCAATCGAGCGTCCGTACGCTGCAGAGATTCCCTCGACGACGTGTCCCAACGATGCCGGCGGTTCTCCGGTTCCGGCGTGTGTACGTCGAGCATCGAGTAGAGCGAGGCCCGGAAGGTGCGAGGTAGATCGAATCGAGACACCGCGTAGTCGATGAGTTCGGGAATCTTGTTGTGATCGAGAGGGAACAATGTAGTAAGCGGGACAAAGAGTCCCAGCTCGATGCATCCCAAGGAGTAGCGGTCCGCATCGACACCTTTCAGCTGTGGCGGTGCGGTGTATCCGGGTGCTCCGGTGGACCGGGGCGGATACTCGTCGATGTTGTGTGCCATCTCGAAGTCGACTATCCGAATACCCGAGGGTGAGGACAGGACGTTGCCGGGGTGAAGGTCGGCATGAACGATTCCGGCGCTGTGGAAGCTCTCGACCGCGGTGGTCAACTGGAGTGCGATGTCGAGCGCCCAGGTCCTGTATTCCGTTCGGGAACTGAGTGTCTGGTCGGCACGGATGAGCGGATAGCGGATCGCGATTTCCTGATTCAGGGGTGTACCGGGAGCGCGCTCGGTGACAAGAAAGTGGTGGCCTTCGCGCTCGAACAGGCTGATCGCAGAAGGTGAGTACGGGTTGTCGGCAAGGTGAGTCAGCTTGTCGTACTCGTTACGAAGGCGGTCGATTGCGTATCGACCGCTGGCGTCCGGGGCGGTAAAGGGTCGGCCTTCTTTGATGACCAGATCGATGCCGGCGTCACCCTGTGCGGAGTAGATCCCTCCGCTGTTGCTGAAGTGCAGGGCTTCACTGATCGAATAGGGGAAGGCGTCGCGTGATTTCAGCTTGTCTTGCTGTGCGCGAACGAAGTCCGGGATTTGTACCCAGTCCGGAGTTCTGAAGGAAGTGCCGCGCACATCGGGTTCGAGCGATCCGTCAGGACGCCGAATTGCCGGGACGCTATCGCCGAATGAATCGTAGGTCTGCATGGGCAGATATGCGCCGTACCGTAAGTAGAGCGGTCCCCGGTTCCATCGCACATCGCTGAGGATGTACGGCCCGTCGGCACCGGTGACAAGCTCGTCCAGTTCGATGATGACACGTTGTGTGGCAACGCCATCCGTCGGATAAATCGTGATGAATTTTCCGCTGGATGTTCGATTGGCCTGCTTGCTGTTGGACAACATGAGGTCTGTTGCCGTCCGAAGAAATTTGAACGGCACATGATTGCGGCCGCAATACACGGAAACGGTGTCGAGCAGCTCTTGCGCGTTGGCTTGGGTAGCGGAGCAGTGAATCTTCCATCCTTGTTCTGGCAGCAGACCGTCGGGCGGTTGGAAGTAGTTCCACGGCCCGCTTTGGGGGCCGCGCCGCCAGAGCGACCAATCAACCGACTTTGCGGGGATAAAGTGCTGGTCAGTCGGTGTATCAGCTCGGGTGACCGTTCTGATTCGGTCGTAGAAATGCGAGTCGGCACGTGTGAAGGCAACGTATCGCAGGTCCACGCTCAACCTCCCGGTCAGTCCCCCTGCGGTTGTCATCGATTGGTGCCACGCCCCGAATCCCCTGTGGCTTGAATTGCTTGTGGCGGAAGATTATCCGATTTCGGACATTTCGGGCGAGATTTGCAAACTATCATCCAAAAGTACTAAGGGATGTCCGGACGGCCAGGTTGTGTCGCGCGGTCGAACCAATAGTCGCGTGCAGCGCACGAGCGTTGGGAGCGTCGCAGCCTCGTTGATCCAATTTGTTTACGTTGTCTGTCAATATTATTCGACTGCTCGACCGGTTTTCCGACTTCCAGTGGAGGTAAATCGCCCTGGCGTTGCGTCTAAAGTACGAACTATCTGCCTTTTCTTGACTTTTTCGACAAAGCGGGAAAACTGGTACCTGTTCTAGGGTTTCGGGATGCGAGAACTCTTCTCGCCGGCACTGGACGCAGGATGCGATTCTTCTGCATTGCTGCGAAGGCTTACCCCTATATCGATGTCTACCGCCGGCCATGTGTGGACTTTGCAGAGCTGAAATCTGCTCTCAGGCTGTCCTGCAACGGTATTCGAATTTGTCTTGCCTTCGGGATGTGTCTCCCCGGCATGGCGCTGTATCCGAGTTTTCGTTCTGACAACGTGCAGGGAGGAGGAGATTTTCTTTGCGATGATGTCGCGATTCGAAATCGATTGCGACATTTCATCTTGTTGAACGTCAATCGTTTCTCAACGAAAGAAAAGGTTCAAAATGACTGTATCTCTCGCTCGGCGTGCCGGAACTACTGCTGCGATCTCTGCGGCAGCATTTGGATTGGTGTTTGCGGCAACGGTGCCGGCGTCCGCCCATAACGTGACGACGAATTACAACAATGCTTGCATGGGTGACCCCAATTCATCCATTGCGGGCAATGTTCATCAGCCGCTTCAGGCTCATTCCATGTCGGTTGCGCACTCGTCGTCGACGCCGGGCACCTACACGATTCAGCCAGGGGCGCAGACTGTTCCGACCAGTGGCGGTGGTGCCACGGTTGTCAACTTGAATCGATTGAACCTCGTATTCAAGATCGATCCGGTGACCTTCACGTCGGCGTCCATCGTCTCCGGGACGGGTAGTGGATTCAGTGGCACTCCGGTGGTCACTCGAGTGAACGCAAGTGGTGCCGCGGACGCTGCAGGATCCTACCTTTCCCTCAACGGGGGAGTCGGAACAACGATTGCGGGTGCGAGTCCGGGCGGCTCGAATACCTCTGATGCGGGTTTGACCGCGCTTGCCGGCGCCGCCTTCACGCTGCCTTCGGTCCAAGTTGTCACGACTTCCTCCAACCCGGCGGTTTACATCAACACCGACGGTGATGCCGGGAAGTACGCAAACCCGAAGAACTACATGACGTTCCTGTCGAAGGCGACACTGTTCGGAACTCAGTACGCCCCGACGATGTGCTTGGCAACGGATGTCACTCCGCGGACCGACTCGAATATCGGTTCCGTTCTGACGCCGAACGGCGGAGCGGCCAACCTGCACCCGTGATTGGCGGCGCTGGTACCGCACACCGAGTCGATGTGACCCCCAGCGTGCGCTGAACATGAAGCGTCGTAATGCTCGGTGAGAAGTCGCCCCACGCCTGTCCGGGTGTGGGGCGACTTCTTCATTTCGTGACTTTATTGCCGTTTCGTGACCTCGTGGCTGTGGTTTCCCTTGACGGGCGTGTTGGCAGGATGGTAGTTGTTTAGCGAGCGCTAAGTCAGGGTGCTCCCTCGATCTCGGTCCGGTGCCCGGCGCCACGAAACTCGGGTGCCGGACCGCCCCAGCAATGCACGTCCTCGAAGGGAACGAAGATGACCAAGGCAGTGATCGTCGATGTAGTCCGGATCGCGTCCGGCAAGGGGAAGCCGGGCGGAGCACTGTCCGGGACGCACCCTGTCGAACTGATGGCCCACGTTCTGCGTTCCATCACTTCCCGAAACGGCCTCGACCCCGCCCTGGTGGACGACGTGATCGGCGGTTGCGTCGGCCAGGCCGGTGAGCAGGCGCTCAACATCACCCGCAGCGCGGTCCTCTCGGCAGGGTTCCCCGAGTCGGTACCCGCCACCACGATCGATCGCCAGTGCGGATCAAGTCAGCAAGCTGCGCACTTTGCGGCGCAAGGCGTGATCGCCGGAGCCTACGACATCGTGATCGCGGCGGGCGTCGAATCGATGAGTCGTGTCCCGATGGGCACCACGACGATGGGGAAGGACGCGTCCGGTCCGGGCATCGCGGCTCGGTACCCCGAAGGCCTGGTCAATCAGGGCATCTCCGCGGAGTTGATCACCGCGAAGTGGAAGTTCGACCGCGAGGCTCTCGACGCATTCGCCGCGCAGTCTCACCAGCGGGCAGCGGAGGCAGCGGCGAAGGGACGCTTCGACAAGGAAATCCTGCCGATCTCGGTGACCAACGCCGCCGGTGAGACCGTCTCGCACACCGTCGACGAGACGGTTCGCGCGTCCACCACCGCCGAGGGCCTCGCCGGCTTGAAGCCGTCGTTCTACTCGGAGAAGTACGCGCAGCGCTTCCCCGATGCGCAATGGTCGATCACTCCCGGCAACTCGTCGCCGCTCACCGACGGCGCATCCGCGGCACTGATCATGAGCGAAGAAATGGCGTCGAAGCTGGGGCTGACCCCGCGAGCACGCTTCCACTCCTTCTCCGTCGCGGGCGACGACCCGATCTTCATGCTCACCGCGCCCATCCCGGCCACCCACAAGGTGCTCGCTCGCGCCGGTCTGAGCATCGACGACATCGATACCTACGAGGTCAACGAGGCATTTGCCCCGGTGCCGCTCGCCTGGGCTCACGAGTTCGGCGCCGACCCGGCAAAGCTCAATCCGTGGGGCGGCGCCATTGCCCTCGGACACGCCCTGGGGTCCTCGGGTACTCGTCTGCTGACCACGATGGTCAACCATCTCGAGGCCACCGGCGGACGCTACGGACTGCAGACCATGTGCGAGGGCGCCGGCATGGCCAACGCCACCATCATCGAACGCATCTGAAACACATAACCTTTCGAAAGGGAACTCTCATGATCGTCAACGACAGCGTCGCCGTCGTCACCGGTGGAGCATCCGGCCTCGGCCTGGCCACCACCAAAGCTCTTCTTGCCGACGGCGCCAGCGTCGTCATCATCGACCTTCCGTCGTCGAACGGTGAAGCCATCGCCAAGGAACTCGGTGACCGAGTCCGCTTCGCGGCGGCAGACGTCACCGACGAGGCCGCGGTCACCGCTGCACTCGACGTGGCCGAGTCACTCGGGCCCCTGCGCGTGGCAGTCAACTGCGCGGGAATCGGCAACGCAGTCAAGACGGTCAGCAAGAAGGGCGCCTTCCCGCTCGACGCGTTCAAGAAGGTCGTCGACGTCAACCTGATCGGCACCTTCAACGTCCTTCGTCTTGCTGCGGAACGTATTTCGAAGACCGAACCCATCGACGGCGAACGCGGCGTCATCATCAACACCGCCTCGGTCGCAGCGTACGACGGTCAGATCGGACAGGCTGCGTACTCCGCATCGAAGGGTGGCGTCGTCGGTATGACGCTCCCCATCGCCCGTGACCTCGCGTCGCTGCTGATCCGCGTCAACACCATCGCTCCCGGCCTGTTCAAGACCCCGTTGCTGGCAGGACTGCCTGAAGCCGCCCAGGCATCGCTGGGGCAGCAGGTGCCCCACCCCTCTCGTCTGGGCGATCCCAGCGAGTACGGCGCGCTCGCCGCGCACATCGTCTCCAATCCGATGCTCAACGGTGAGACGATTCGCCTCGACGGTGCAATCCGTATGGCACCGCGGTAATTTCGGCCAATACATGACTGGCGAGGTGGAGTCGGTGAATTCGGTGGCCGTGGACTGGAGGTCCTTCCCGCCGCTGGTGATGACCGACATCCTGACGGCTTCGCTCGAGCTGTTCGACGAGAACGGTTACCACGGCACGACGGTGCGGCAGATCGCCAATCGTGTCGGGGTAACCGTTCCCGCGCTCTACTATCACCACGCGAACAAAGAGGCAGTCCTCGTCGCTCTGTTCGAGATCTCGATGAGTGAGCTGAATACCAGAACCGAAGCGGCAGAGGCGGAAGCCGGCGAAAACCCGGTACGACGCTTCGCCCTGGTGGTGGAGGCGATTGTTCTCTACATGACCCACCGATCGCGGCATGCTGCGTTGGACACCGAGATCCGGCATGTCTCACCGGAAAGTCGAAGCCGATACGCCGCCAGTCGTAAGCGGCTCGAGTTGCTCATGCGCAGGATCGTCGACGACGGTGTGGCATCTGGAGATTTCTCGGTCACCGACACCGAAGAGACTGTCCGGGCCATACTCGGCATGGCCCAGTCCCTACCGCGTTGGTTTCAGACCGGTGGCCCGATGTCACCGTCCCAATTGGCACAGAAGTACGTCGACATCGCATTTCACACGGTCGGGTATCGTCCGTAAAAGTGTCTCGACCTGAACGAAGGTGGGCAACAGGTCGAAAACCTGTTGCCCACCTTCGGTATTCGTACCTCAGAATCCACTCCGGGTCAGAGTCGCGTGACTTCGAGTCCGCCCTCGTGGTAGTCGGCCCTCAAGCGCTTCTTGTCGAACTTGCCGACGCTCGTCTTCGGGACTTCCTGAACCACAGCCCAGTTCTCGGGGAGCTGCCACTTGGCGACCTTGTCCGAAAGGTACTGCTGCAGTTCGGACATCGTGGTCTCGGAACCGGCGCGAAGAACAACCGCGACCAACGGGCGCTCGTCCCACTTCTCGTCCGGCACGCCGATGACGGCAGCTTCGGTGACGTCGGGGTGACCCATCACGGCGTTCTCGAGGTCGACCGATGAGATCCATTCGCCGCCGGACTTGATGATGTCCTTGGAGCGGTCGGACAAGCTCAGGAAGCCGTCGGCCGTGATGGATCCGACGTCGCCGGTCTTGAGCCAGCCGTCGTTGAACTTGTCTTCCGCATCGACGCCGTAGTACGACCCGGTGATCCAGGGTCCGCGCACTTCGAGTTCGCCGACGGAAACACCGTCGTGTGCAACAACTTTACCGTCGTCGTCGATGAGACGTGCCTGGACCGATGCCGGGAAGCGGCCCTGTGAGTAGCGGTACTTCCACATCGCGTCGCCGGTGACACCGGCCGGCGGGCGGGCAACGGATCCGAGCGGGGAGGTTTCGGTCATGCCCCAGGCGTGCAGGACCGAGACGTTGTGATCGGCTTCGAATGCGTGCATGAGGGCCGGCGGTACCGCGGACCCGCCGATCAGAACCTCGCGCATCGAGGAGATGTCCTGCGGGTTCTGCTCGAGGTAGAGGTGCAGCCCCTGCCAGATGGTGGGTACGGCTGCGGCGAACGTCGGCTTCTCGCTGGCGATGATCGCTGCCAACGGGGCAGGCTGGAGGAAGCGGTCGGGCATGATCAGCGAAGCACCGATCATGAATGCGGCGTAGGGGAGTCCCCACGACATGGCGTGGAACTGAGGTACCACGGCGAGTGCACGATCGCCCTGTGCGAGGTTGGGGCCGTCGCTCATGCAGACCTGCATGGAGTGCAGGTAGATCGAACGGTGGGAGTAAACGACGCCCTTGGGGTCGCCCGTGGTACCGGACGTGTAACACATTGCGGCAGCGCTGAGTTCGTCGACCTCTGGCCAGTCGAACTCGGTGGGCTGATCGGCGATCAAGCCCTCGTAGGTGTGAACCTGCACGCCCTCGGGAGCTTCGAGCCCTGCAGTGGAGGAGCCGGTGACGATGATGTGCTTGACGGTCGTCAGTGACGGAAGCTGCGGGGAGAGAAGCGGAATCAGAGACGGATCGACGATGATCACGCGGTCCTCGGCGTGATTGGCGACGTGGATCAACTGCTCCGGGAACAGGCGAATGTTCAGCGTGTGGAGCACGGCGCCCATCGAGGGGATCGCCAGGTACGCCTCGAGGTGCTCGGAGTTGTTCCACATGAACGTGGCGACTCGCTCGTCACCCTCGACCCCGAGTCCGCGCAGTGCGTGTGCGAGCTGTGCGCAGCGCTTGCCGACGTCAGCGTAGGACACACGGCGCGGGCCTGACTCGGTCCACGTGACAACTTCGGAGGCGCCGTGAACGGAGGCGCCGTGGCGCAGAAGTTGAGCAATGGAGAGGGGGGCGTCTTGCATGGTGCTCAGCATGGGCTGCTCCTGTGTGGTGAGTGAGACCGGTGCTTTTGCCCACGGGCCGTCACAAACGATGTGCTGTGGCTGCCAGATTAGTCACAGCTCCGAAGTGCTCGCTAGTGACCCACTGCACTGGCGAAGAACCACGCTATGAGTAGCGCCCCCGGATCGACCACTCCGCGAGCGGCTTCGCCCACATAACTTGCACGTCCGCGGTTCGCGAGCATGGTTTCGGTCGACTCAGCCCCGGCCGCTGCCGCGTCCGCTGCGCTCGCCAGAGCAGTGTCCCGATCCGCTTCTGCGGTCACGGATTGTTCCAACGACTCGACCGCCGGAACTATCGCGTCGACCATCGTCTTGTCGCCGACGCGTGCGCCGCCGAGCGAGGTGATGTTGTCGAGCCCCGCCCGCGCTGCAGCCGCGATCGCACCGAGGTCGAGTTCGGAGTCCGCCGAGTCTGCGGCGACGCGGAAGAAATGCCGGAACCAGATGCCGAACAACGCGCCGGACGTACCACCGGCATGGCCGAGGTACGCCTGTGAGACTGCATCGAATATCGTTGCGGTGGAATATGTGTCACGGATCGCCGAGATGTCGAGCTGATCCAGTGCGGCCACCATGTTGGTTCCGAAATCGCCGTCGCCCGCTCGTCGGTCGAGATCGGTCAGTGCCGGCTCCTGCTCCAGTACCTTTTCGGCCCAGTCCGCAATCCAGCTGCCGACGAAGCTGCTTTCGGCCGTGCGTGAGGTGTCGGGTGTGAATGTGGGACCGAATGATTCGCGCTTGCCGACACCGGTGTACTCACGCGCCATAGCATTCGGCCAGGCGGGCGCTTTTGTTGGTGCGTCCCATAATTCGAGGATTTCTTTGTCTGTGCGAACAAGGGTGATGGACGCCCCGGCCATGTTCAATGCAGTGACGAACGTTCCGATCAATGTCCGCTCGATGTGAATTCCCTGTTCGTCCAGATATTCTCCGAGTTCGGCGAACAGTATTTGCAACTCCAGCGGGTGGGTTGCACCGAGACCGTTGACGACGGCGATGACGCGATCACCTTCGGCGAGACTCAGGGACTTGATGATCGGGTCCGTAAGCCGCTGCACCAATTCCGGTGCGGGCAGGGCGTCCACGCGTTCTGTGCCGCGTTCGCCGTGGATTCCGATACCGAGTTCCATCTGGCCGTCCGGTAGGTCGAAGGACGGCTCGTCAGCCCCCGGCAAAGTACACGGGCGCAGAGCGACGGCCATGCTTCGTGCGGAGTGCGCGACGTGTTGTCCGATCCGGGTCACCTCGGCCAGGTCGTCGCCGCGGGCGGCGGAAGCGCCGCAGACCTTCTCCACCACGATGGTTGCCGCAGTACCGCGTCGCCCCGGGCCGCTGCCGTCCGCGCGTTCCGTCGCGACGTCGTCGTCCACCAGCACGACGTCTGTGTCGATCTTGTCCTCGCGTAGCAACTCTCGCGCGATGCCGAAGTTCATCACGTCGCCGGTGTAGTTCTTCACGATGTGCAGAACGCCGCCGCCCGCATCGGCAGCCTTGGATCCCTCGTGGATCTGAAGTGCATTGGGTGAACTGAAGACCAAACCGGGGCAGACGGCCGTGAGCATTCCTTCGCCGATGAATCCGGCGTGCATGGGTTCGTGACCGGAACCGCCACCGGAGACGAGTGCGACACGTCCGCGGGGAAGTGGTGTCGCGCGAGTGAGGTATCCCGGGTCGGGATTCCACGCGATGTCGTCGGTGGATGCGATCAACCCGCGGAGTGCGTCGGGAACAAATGTCTTTGCGCTGCGCATGAACATCACTTCAGAGTAGGTCTAACGTCGACTTCGGGCACGGATCACGATCGACGAGAGGTGGACGGCGTGAAATTGGGGTTGGTACTTGCCGGTGGCGGCGTAGCAGGAATTGCCTGGGAAACAGGTTTTCTGTTGGGCGTTCAGGAAAAATCTCCGGACGCTGCCGCAGCGTTGCTGACGGCGGACGTGTTGATCGGCACATCAGCAGGCTCCACGGTGAGCGCTCAGATTGCGGGCGGTGCAACACTGCAGGAACTTTTCGACGCTCAAACAGCGGAGGCGACCGGGGAGCTCGACCCGAAGGTCGATGTCGAGATTCTCGGCCAGATGTTCGTCGACGCGATTGCAGGATCGCAGGACCGGGCCGAGCAACTCCGTGCGCTCGGCGAGGCGGCGACGGACGCCGACACCGTCGAACCCGCCGTGCGTCGTGCGGTCATCGAGGCGAGGCTGCGCAATCGCGTGTGGCCCGATCGCGAGTTGCGCATCCCGGCGATCAACACACGGACCGGTGAGTTGAGGGTGTTCGGCAATGCCGACGGCGTAGACCTGGTCGACGCAGTCGGAGCGAGTTGCGCCGTCCCCGGGGTGTGGCCGGTAGTCACGATCGACGGCGAGCGGTACATGGACGGCGGAATGGCAAGTGGCTCGAATGTTCAGTTGGCTGCCGACTGCGATGTGGTCGTGGTTCTTTCACCTGCAGCCGACCCCGCCCCGAATCTTCTGGGCGGCAGTCTACGAGAGGAAATCGATGCGATGGCGCCCAAGCGCGTGCTGCCGATCTTCGCCGACGACGCCGTCGTCGAAGCGATCGGAACCAACTCCCTCTCGCCGACAACCAGACGTCCGGCAGCTGAACTCGGCCGCGAACAGGGCCGTCGAACAGCCGACGAGATCGCCGCGTTTCTGGTGACGGCATGAGCGCCCCACGGATCGCCGTCGTCGTGCGCCCGGAGCAGTCCCCGGAGGATCTGGTTCGGCATGCGAGGTATGCCGACGAAGTGGGTATCGAGGAGGTCTGGCTGTGGGAGGACTGCTTCTTCGGCGGAGGAATTGCCACTGCTGCAACTGTATTGGCTTCAACCGAACGTCTGGGAGTGGCGATCGGTGTGCTGCCGACCCCGATGCGCAACACTGCGATCACGGCGATGGAGGTTTCGGCGCTGGCCAGAGCTCATCCGGATCGACTGCGGGTCGGCTTCGGTCACGGCGTGCAGAGTTGGATGCGGCAGATCGGCGCCAAGGCCGAATCGCCGTTGACCCTCCTCCGGGAGCAGTTCGGAGCAGTCGAGCGGCTACTGCGCGGTGAGTCGGTGACGGTTTCCGGTCGATACGTCAATCTCACGGACGTCGAGCTGGCGTGGCCCCCGGAGAAGGTGCCGCAGTTGCTCGTCGGTGCCACGGGGCCAAAGACTTTGGCGCTCAGTGGCGAGTTGGCTCAGGGCACCGTGCTCTCGGGAGGGACGACCCCGGACGGCGTGCGCCGAGCGATCGCTCACATCGGAACGCAGGATCACGAGGTGGTCGTTTACGTCATCTGTGCGTTTGGTTCTGGCGGTCGTGAGCGCGCCCTTGCCGAAGCCTTGGGGTCCGGGTGCGAGTCGCCGGAGGAAGCGATTGCCGTGGGCACTGCGGCCGACGTTGCGGCAGCAGCGCAGCGATGGGCGGACGCGGGTGCGACCACCGTGGTACTCCAACCGACCGTTGACGAGCCGGACGTCCGAGAGTTCATTCGCCTTGTCGCGCAGGAGGTTCAACCGTTTCTGGCGTAGTTCAGGAGGCTATTCGGGACAGAACGGCGTCGATGTCGGCAGTGCTCACGTCTCGATGTGTCACGAACCGAACCTTCCCGGCAACGGTGACCGCGCCGACGTCGACAGCGGCCAGCTGAGCGACGGTGGCCGACGGATCGGCTGTGGCAGCGAGAACGATGTTGGTGGCGGGTTCGTCGACAGCCCAGCCGCGCTCACGAAGGCCCGACGCGAGGCGCTGCGCATTGTCGTGATCGTCCGACAATCGAGCTTGTGAGCGAAGCGCGACTATGCCGGCCGCGGCCAGCACGCCACCCTGGCGAACGCCGCCGCCGAGCATCTTGCGGATCCTTCGGGCTTCGGTGATCAATTCGGGTGATGCGGCCAGTATCGAGCCGACGGGCGCACCGAGTCCCTTGCTCAGGCACACCTGGACGGTATCGGCGCCGGAAGTCAACTCGGTAGGCGAAACGTCCAGTGCAGCAGCGGCATTCCAGAGACGGGCGCCGTCGAGGTGAACCTTCAAGTCGCGTGATCGCGCCGCGTCGACCAGCGTCGTCCATTCGGTTGGATTCATGACGGCGCCACCGGCGAAGTTGTGCGTGTTTTCCAGGCAGAGCAGCGTGGTGTTCAACGTGAAGTACGGGCCGGGGGAGCCTGCCGCCTTCACGACCGTCTCCGGGCTGGGACGTCCCGGTCCGCCGTCGTGCGGCAGCGCCACCGGCATTCCCTGGGCGAGCCAGGCGGCGGTGCCCAACTCGGAACCCAAGACGTGAGAGTGTTCCGGTGCCAGGAACTGATCGCCGCGGCGAAGGTGCAACATCAGCGCGATCAAGTTGCCCATCGATCCGCTCGGCACCCACAGCGCCGCCGGAAACCCCAGAGTGTGCGCCACTTCTTCCTCGAGCGCCGCCATGGTGGGGTCGTGGTCGAGGACGTCGTCACCGACCTCGGCGTCGGCCATGGCCTTGCGCATTTCCGCATCAGGCTTGGTGACGGTGTCCGAACGTAGGTCGATGTACGACGAAGTCATGGCTCATTCGATCAAGTTGCGCGATCCGGCGTCAAACCGCGATGTTTTCAGGACGACTGTTCCGACCTGATAAATCGATACCGCGAAGGGCATCTCCCGTGTGATGATGGGCGCCGGCATTCGCCGGTGAAGCGAACAAGAAGTGGAAGGGGACAGGCATGCGCGACTGGAAGCAAGCGTTGCACCTGCGCGGGCACTCACCCCGCGGCATTTCCCGTCCCGCATTCGGGGAACAGAGTGGCGCTGGATATATGCCGTTCCCCAGTTATCGCACTTGCTCCTGACCAGTCTTCGTGTCCAGGAGTTCCACTCCTCGACATGAACTGAGACTTCCGATGCGGAACCCGAACCGCGCATCTACCGGCGCTTCTCACAGCTGGATGAACCGACCCGTCCGTGTACTCAACGCCACGTACGAGTACCTCGGTGAAGTGAGCGCCGATCGTGCGGTGGTCCTCATCGCCACCGGTTCCGCGCAGTCCACCGAAGACGTGATTCCGATATTTCCGGTGCGCTCCAAGCACGTCGAGATCCCACTGCCGCGCACAATCCTGCTCGCCGAGTACGTGTATGTCGCCCACCGGGTCACGGTCACCGATTCCAGCAGGGCGACGTTCGCCGGCATCTTCGACCGGGACGGTCGTCAATGTGCGTACTGCGCCGACCGGGCAACGACCATCGACCACGTCCAGCCGCGAAGCCGCAACGGGCCGAACACGTGGGGAAATCTGGTGGCCTGCTGCAATTCCTGCAATCAGCGCAAAGCGGACCGCACACCGGCTGAGGCCGGTATGCGGCTGCTGTGGGAACCGAAGGCACCTCGACGCATCGAGAAGGTGCAGCAGAAGATCTGGCGTGAACTGAGTCGGATGTGACGGTCGAAGGGAGTAAGGAATGAGCACTGACGAAATCTCGAATCTGGCTGAGCTTCTGCCGATCTCGGACGGACGGGTCTGGTGGCAGGCGGAATGCCGAGGTGACCCCGAGCCGGACCGTTGGTTTCCCTTCCCGTCCGAGGGATACGACTACGCGACCGACGTGTGCAACAGATGCCCGATCGTGACTTCGTGTCGTGAATTCGCCTCTGTCACTGGTCAGACCGGAATCTGGGGTGGAGTGAAATTCGAGCAGGGCAGGATCGTCGCGGCGTGAGAGATCAGATTCCGGGCTCCGCGGCGATCGTGCCGGCCGATACCGCCCGACACAGAGCGTCGTGGTCACGTTCGGTCTGATCGGCATAGAGCCGAGCGAACCGGGTGAGGGCGGTATCGACCGCGTCCGAGCTTCCCAGGTAACCGGAAATCAGTGACGCACCACTGGTTCGGGCGTGCCCTTTCGCCAACAGACGACCACAGATCGCGACGTAGTCGGTCAGCGCTGCTGCGTCGATATTGTTCAGGTCCACAGAACCTTTCATGTTCCGGAACTGACGGACGTAGTACTGGCGGTCGTCGACGGTGCACCAACCGAGCAGTGGATCGCTGACCGTCTGGAGAGCCTGCTGGTATTCCGCGACGCGTCGTCCTTGGTGATCGTGCCAGGCGGAGTCGCCGTGCACGAAGGGCGCAACCACGGATCGGCGTGCCTGTTTGAGCTGTAAGAAGATGACGTCGTCCGGGATGCTCCCTTCGCACAGTGCGACATAGGCACGCAGAGCGACGCTTCCGACTCCGACGACCCGGTGCGCGACGTCGATGACGTTGTATCCCGAGACCACTCGGCGCCAGTGCGGTGCAAGGGTTTCGAGATACTCGTCCAGGCCTTCCAGGAGGAAGTCGGTGTCCTGCGGCGTGAGTCGTGTTGTGAGCGGCGGGTTCTCGAGTAGCTGGCGTCGCCCGTGATCCTCGATGGTGAACCGTGGCACTGCGTGATCGCTCGTCCGTCGTCGTGCGCGCTCCGCGGCGCGTCGGATCTCCGCCAGCAATCCGGGATCAGTGACGTGGTCGGTGAGTCCGTCGAGATCGACCCGGTCGAAGGAGCGATCGAACAGTGGACGTTCGGACAGCTTTGCCAGGTGGAGGCGATACGCGGACACACACGAGGTTGTTGCTGTTTCGCATTGAGCTTCGGTGAGACCGTTCTGCCGCCCGGCCACCCAGATACTCGCGGCCAGCCTTCGCAGATCCCATTCCCAGGGGCCGGGATGTGCTTCGTCGAAATCGTTGAGGTCTATGACAAGTTCGCGTTCCGGGGATCCGTAGAACCCGAAGTTTCCGACGTGCGCATCCCCACAGATGACGGGTGTGATGCCGGTGGACGGGAGCTGCGCCATGTCCTCGGCCATCAATCCGGCAGTACCGCGCAGAAATCCGTACGGTGAAGCGACCATGCGTCCCACCCGAATCGGAACCAACCAGTCGAGTCTTCCCTCGTGTGCCGTGTTGACCTGATCGACCGGGTCACGTCGGTCGGGTGGGGGCGTCCAGTCACCGAGCGACGAGCGCGCTACTCGCTTACGCAGACCTTTCCCGATCTTGCGACGCTCACTGCGAGGCGTCTGACGCGCCCGCAGCGTCGCCCTGCTGTCCGGTTCGTTCTCGAGAGCCAACTGACCGGCAGGCCTGCTCAGCGGGTCCATGTCGGGCTCTCTTTCGTCGGGCGTGCGAAACTCGCGCTCGATCTTATGCCCGCCGGATTGTGCGCCGCGCGACGAGTTCCTTAACTACCCGCCTGGGCAATCAACTCGACAGCGCGGTCGGCGCACAGTTCCGGATCCGGCATTCTCCCGATACCGAGGCATTCGACAACGGCGAACGACGCATCCGGTGTGGTTTCCACGCCGAGCGCCCACCCGAAGTAGTGGTTCCAGGCAAGTACGGCTCGGTGGCCACTGTGCTGCGGAATCTCGCTGCCCAGAACGAGTACTGCGTCGAACGCGGGGCCGTCGCACCAGATGACCGATTCGGCGAAGGTGGAGCTGGCGACCGCGACTACGTACCTGTGACAAGTCGATTCATTCGGAATGGCGATGTGTGCACGCATGGTCGCTCCTCCGGCTCGGTTGCGATCGGAGGGTTCCCCGTTGCCGGCGCCGAAAAAACGCTTGGCAGATTACGTCCCGGCCACAGATCTACGACGCAGACGGTGCCTGAGATGTTTTTGTGCTGCCCGCGCCACCGAGCGAGCCGAGAGATACTGCTCGGCCGGTATCAACCGGGAACCGAACAAGTAGAACCTTCGAGCTTCGTCTTTGTCATGGGTGGCCGCGGAGATCAGCAGACGTTCGATCGCGGTGAACTTTCGCCCACCGGCGTACCCGCTCATGTAGTCGATATGGCTCGTCATACTCGCTCTGGCACTGCGGTATTCGGTCAAGGCAGCGTTCACGTTCCGATGTGAGTCGAGTGTGTGCGCCGTCGTCTCCGTCAGCATGTGCGCGGTGGCGTCGACCAGCATCTGTGCGGTCTCGAGTGCCCACGAGCATCCGATGCCCCACAACGGGTCGTTGGTTGCCGCGGCGTCGCCGATGAGTGCGAACCCGTTACCTACCGGTTCCGTGAGAGTTGTGGAGAAGTGCTTGGTACCAACGATCTTCCCGACGATGTGCTCGCGGCGAATCAGTGGAGCGCCGGGTAGTGCGTTGGCGTATTCGAGGAAAGCGGTAGACAGGTCGCCGGTGAACGAGCCGAGCTTGTCGAGGGCGGGGAAGACGACCAGCACGCTGATTCCGCCGTCGTTGGGGAGCAGATAGGCGACGTCGGGATCCATGAACCACGACAGCGAAGATTCTCCGTCGGGTCGTTCGAGTCCGGAGAGTTGGGCGAAGTAGCTGAAACGTCCGTTGGATGCAGTCACGGAGTCGCAACGCGCGGATCGTGCGACGGTCGAATCCTTGCCGTCTGCGCCGACGGTCAATCGTGCTTCCACAGTGAAGGCCGAACCCTGTGCGGTTCCGTAGACGCCTGCAGTAGCGCCGTTCTCGGTCAGCAACCCGGAAACACGATGTCCGAGAAGAAGGTCGACGTTCGGGTAGTCGTTCGCGAGTTGGCGCAGGAGGGGATCGAGCGTTTCCCTTCGGACGTTGAACCCAGGTGGCGACGAGTCGTCTGCGGTGTCAGGGGTGATCCATCCCCATGGGGTCCAGAACTTCGGAACGGTTTCCACCATTCCCAGGGCGAGCAGTTTTTCCGTGGCGCCCAGTCGTTGCAGGATCGGGGCACCGCACGGTTGTAGGTGGTGAGTGCACAGGACCTTGTGCGCCCGGACGTCGGAGCGAGCGTCGAGAAGCGCTATCCGCAGACCTTGTTGCGCGTACATGATTGCGGCCGCGCATCCAGCGATGCTCGCGCCGACAATCACGACGTCATATTTTGCCCGTGCCTTCGAAGTCACGCCGACAAGTTTAATGCATAAGGTTATAACTTAAATATGACCGGATTTAGTCATCGTGTTCGGGCGTTAAGTCCCGAACTGCGGCGCGAATGGACTGTTCACGAAGCTCGTTCTCTCTGCGCAGTTCACGACGCCGACGCCCGGCCTCGAATCGCTGCCTCGCGATTGTTTCGGTCGGCCGGAGTTGGGGGACCTCAGCCGGTTTTCCGTCGCTTCCCATTGCGACCATCGTGAAGTAGCAACTATTGGTGTGTCGAGATTTTCCGAGAAGAATGTCTTCGGTTTCGACGCGTATTCCGATTTCCATCGACGTGCGACCGGTGTAATTGACGGAGGCGCTGAACGTGACGAGTTCTCCGACGTGCACCGGTTCACGGAAGACCACACGATCCACCGACAGGGTCACGACGTACGTCTGGGCGTATCGACTCGCGCACGCATAGGCAACCTGGTCGAGAAATTTCAGAATCGTTCCGCCGTGAACGTTGCCCGAGAAGTTGGACATGTCCGGCGTCATGAGGACGGTCATGGACAGGGTGTGTTTCGACGCTCGCTTCGATGCTTGCGTCGATTCGGGCAGGGAGGTCGATTCAGACATCGAGCGGGCCTCTTCGGGTCGTTGGACGGTGAGGAGACCGTATCCGGCAAAGCTGGTTACCCGCGCGTTCGGAATGGTGCGGTATCAGCGTTCGGGACAGTGCCCACGTGGAGGATGTATTCGCTGGTGGCGACGGGGCTGGCCGCGCTCGACCTGAGATAGGGCGCGAGCGTCGAGCGGAGGTGCGCTGACATCGAAGCCCAATTCCCTGCGCGTCGAACGGTCTCGCGAAAGTCCTTCAACGCCGGTGCCTGGTCGCACAGTTCCTCGACGGGGTCCGATCCGGCAGGGAGGTGCCATTCGAGCACGTGAGAGGTCGAACGCACCGATACCAATCCCGCTGCCGCCTTCTCGAATTCGCTCGAGTTCGACCATGTCGTCGGTAGTGGTGTGATGCCATTCCACGCAGAGGCGGCCTCCCTGCGGAGTGCTGCTGCCCACCCGTTCTTCGACCACGTTGCGACACAGATGCTTCCGCCCGGCCGGGTCACCCGCACCATTTCCGAGAGGGCGATCGCGGGATCGGGACAGAAGATGATCCCGAAGATGCTGACACAGGCGTCGGCGCTCGAATCCGGCCATGGCAAAGACTGTGCATCGCCGACCGTGAAGGTGGGTTCGGTGGTGCCGGGGTGGGGAATCCAGCGTTCGCGCGCGACCTCGAGCTGGCTGGCGGAGAGATCGAGTGCGTGGACTGTGATGCCGGACCGGGCCGCCGGCAGCGCAAAGTTCCCGGTTCCGGCGCAGACGTCGTACACCGTGCTGACGTGTCCGATCGCGCGCAGTGCCTCCATCGACGCCGGTGAGAGTTGTTCGGCAAGAGGGGAATACGTTGCACCGTTCCATTTTCCCCGATTCACGACAAGCTCCTCTCAATTGTGTCGATGACCGTGTCGAGCGCTGCGCCGGCCGCACGCGCCGCCTCGTCGGGGTTGCCTTCCTCGATGGCTGCGATCAAGGCGCGGTGCTCGTCGACGTGGAATCCCGGACCGATACTCACGGTGGACAGTGAATCCGTGACGGCGGCAAGGACTCCCCGGTAGACGTCGATCAGTGCGGAATTGTGGGACGCCTCGACGATCGAAAGGTGCAGGGCCATGCCGGCTTCGACAGTGAAGCCGCCGACGTGTCCGGGGTGGGCGTTCCAGGTGGCGTGTATCCGCGCGAGATCTTCGGGGGTGCGGTGCTGCGCTGCGAGGCGCGCGGCTTCGACCTCGAGTCCTCGTCGCAAGCTCAGTACGTCGAGAACGTCGCTTCTGGCGAGTCGGCGCCCGAGTAGTCCTTCGACCGGCGACGCCGCCATGACGTACACGCCGCCACCGTGACGGACGGACAGAACTCCGGCGTGTGCAAGAGCCCGTACCGCTTCGCGCATGGTGTTCCGGGCAACTCCCAATTCCTCGACCAGTGCGGTCTCCGGCGGGAGTTTTGATCCGACGGGCCATCGACCGGTCGATATCGCCTCCTCGATCGCCGCAGCGACGATGTCTACCTTGCGCCCGGAATCGGACATGTGTGCCACCTCAGGTAAGTGGGTCAATGACTTGACCGAGGTTAGCGCGTCCGACCAAGTGGGTCAATGACTTGGACGTTACCCGCGTACGTCCAGGCTGCGGGCGTAGTGCTCCTTGAACACCTCGAGATGAGCCCAGGATTCCAAGCCGCTGACGCCGTCGATCCCGCGGATTCGTTCGGACAGCGCATGCAGGTCGCTCGAGGAGTTGGCAGCAACCGTCGCGATCACGTCGTATCGTCCCAGGGTCCGGGCGAGGAATTCGATTCCGGGCAGGGATTCTATCTCCGATACCGCGTTGTCGTCCCGTGAGCCCAGATTGACGCCGATACCCATCGCCAACGTCCGGCCACCGCCTCGCCGCTTGACGACGGCGCCGACGCGCAGTGCCGTGCTCGCGATCAGGTGATTGACCCGGTTGCGTACGGCACTCGGTGACAGTCCGGTGTGTTCGGCCAGTTCGAGAAACGGCATGCGCCCGTTGCGTTCGAGTAGTTCGATCAACGCGACATCCGTCGAGTCGAGTCGGATATCGGCTTGTAAAGCGCTCTCGGGCATGAAGATTCCCTTGATGACGTCGACGTAGACCAGCGTGCTCACCGATCGAACGCCACGTTGTGAGCGGAGTTCGGCGATGGCACGGTACAGATCGTCGTGACTGGGCACCCGAAGTTCCGCAATCACGTTGTACTGCCCGCTGACTGCCGAGATGTAGACGGCGGCCTCGGATTCGATCAACGCGTCCAGCACCGGAGTCATCGGTCCGGACACTGCGATCGAGACGTGCGCAAGCGCCTTCAGTCCGAGAAGTTCGGGGTGTGCGACGGCCACTACGGACACCGTTCCCGAGTCGAGTAGCGCCTGCACTCTGGTGGACACCGCCGCTCGTGGTGCGTCGACCGCCACGGACAGTTCGCGGTACGTCGCTCGCCCGTTGCGCTGAAGTGCGGCAATGAGCTTGGAATCGAGATCGACCGTCATGGTTGCCCCAACTTTTCCAGAGATTTTTCTGTATGAGCTTCCTATTAGAACAGTCGCATGTGGCTATGAATGATGCGGATAAGTGCAGAAATGCTCGAAATCTCGCACAAAAAAGTTGTGTACCGCATGGTCTGAAACTTTGATGCATTGCATAGCGCCAGGTCAGGGCGTAGTTTTCGCTCAACACGCAGTGACCTGCACCACCATCTCGACGAAGGACCACCATGCGCAAGTTGCACACGCACGAAGCCTCGCCTCTCGACGCCACCGGCACGATCTTCACCGGTGCCAAGATCCACACCGTTGACGACAACACGGCAGGCGCTGAAGCGTTCCTGGTGTTCGGAAACCGCTTTGCCGCGGTGGGAACACTCGAGGAATGCCGCACCGAGGCGCGTCGGCTGAGCACTCGCACGACCGCGGTGGTCGAACTCGACGGCGCCACCGTCGTCCCCGGTTTCGTCGATCCGCATGCACACCCGTTGATGTACGGGCAGATGCTCAGCTGGGTGGACTGTGGGCCGGAGAAGGCACATTCCATCCCCGGAATCATTGCGCTACTTCAGGAAGCGGCGCTCACAGCTCCTGCGGGTGTCCCGATTCGTGGCTACGGCTACGAGCACCGCAACCTGATCGAAGGGCGCCATCCACTCAAGGAAGAGCTCGATCAGGTGGCCACCGATCGCGAGGTCTACCTCATGAACGCGAGCGGTCACGGCGGCGTCGTCAACTCCTTCACATTCGACAAGCACGGCATTGACGCGAGCACCGAGAATCCGGCCGGTGGCGAGTTCTTCCGAGATGCAGACGGTGAACTCACCGGTGAGCTCTCCGATGCCGCGTGCAACATCCTCACCGGCGTCAACGGAGTGAAGGTCGGTCATCACGGACCCAACTTCCATCTCGAGGACGAGCCCGTAGAACACCTTCGTCAGCTCTCGGTCGCTCAGGACAAGTTCCTGGCCGGCGGCGTCACCACCATCGGCGACTGCCAGGTGACCCGTCGTGAATTCGACATGTACCTGCGTCTGGCCGAGCAGGATCAACTCAAGACCCGCGTCAGCATGTACATGCTCAGCCACCTCCTCGATCACGTCATCGACACGGGAATGCACGGCGCCTTCGGCAATTCGCGGCTCGCGTTCGGCGGCATCAAGTTCTACGCCGACGGCACTCTCGGCGGCTGGACCGCATACTTCCCCGACGGTTACGTCGGCGACCCGTGCCGCACCGGGCAGCTCTATCACGAGCCGGCGGATTACTCGGATCTGATTGCCAAGGCGCACTCGGTGGGTCTGCAGACCGCCACGCACGCTCAGTCTCCGACCGCCATCGACATGGTGCTCGATGCCATCGAAGCTGCGCAGAAGGCTCACCCCGACGCCGACGCTCGTCACCGCATCGAGCACTGCGGTCTCCCGACTGCCGAGCAGATCGCCCGGATGAACCTGGCCGGCGTCTACCCGGTGAACCAGCCGCAGCACTACTACAACTGGGGCGAGGGCGTCACTGCTGCGATCGGTACTCCGGGTGAGCGGTTCAACCCCCTCGGCGAGTTCATCGCTGCCGAGGTTCCGGTGACCATCAGCTCCGACGCACCCGTCGCCGAGCCCAAGCCGCTCGAAGCAATTCAGGCAGCCGTGACTCGTGTGACGCGTCAGGGCCATCAGCTCGGCTCCGATGCACTCCGCATCACCGCCGACCAGGCATTGCAGGCTCACACGCTCAACGGTGCGCGTGCGCTGGGCCGTGAAGCAGAGCTGGGCAGCATCTCGGTCGGCAAGCGGGCCGACTTCGTCATTCTGGGCGCGGATCCCCTCGAGGTTCCGGCCGACGCGATTGCGCAGATCGAGGTCAGGGAGACCTGGATCGACGGCGAACTCGCACATTCAGGTCATAACCACCTATTGTCGAGCACTTCGACCACCGAGGAAAAGTAATGAACCGAGAGCAACAGATCGTGAAGGCCCGCAAGGCGGGATTCGCAGCCTTCGTCGGTACAACTATCGAGTGGTACGACTTCTACGTATATGCCACGGCAGCCGCCCTGGTGTTCGGTGACATCTTCTTCCCGCCCGGAACCGATCGCCTGACCGGTGTTGCGGCGGCGTTCGCGACGTACGCCGTCGGGTTCTTCGCTCGCCCGCTCGGCGGAATCGTGTTCGGCCATGTCGGTGACAAGATGGGCAGGCGCACCGCACTCGTCGTCACGCTGACGCTGATGGGTGCAGGCACCTTCCTCATCGGCATGTTGCCCACTTACGCGTCGATCGGGTTCTGGGCGCCGCTGCTGCTGGTTCTGCTCCGTTTCGTCCAGGGCTTCGCCGTCGGTGGCGAATGGGGCGGCGCGGTCCTGATGGCCGTCGAGCATGCTCCCGAGGACAAGAAGACTTTCTACGGCGGTTTCGCCCAGCTCGGCAATCCTGCGGGTGCGCTTCTGGCCACCGGTTTCTTCAGCATTCTCTCCACGTTCGGCGACGACGCTCTGCGCGAGTGGGCTTGGCGTCTGCCGTTCCTCTGCTCTGCGCTGCTGATTCTGGTGGGCTTGGTCGTTCGCCTCAAGGTCGAAGAGTCTCCGGTGTTCGAGTCCGAGGTGAAGTCCGCGGACGTACCGGAAATGCTGCCGCTCAAGTACGCGCTGGTGACCAACTGGCGCCCGATCATCCTGGGCATCGGCATTCTGCCCGTCGCAGTCGGCGGCTACTACCTCGTGACGACGTTCATCACGGCGTACGCAACCGATCCCGATGTCGGTTTGTCCGAGACGTTGATTCTCAACGCGCTCAGTGTTGCTGCCGTGGTCGAGTTGATCGCGACTCTCGGAGTGGCGTGGCTCGGCGACAAGGTGGGACGCGTCCGCGTCGTCATCTGGGGTCTTGCTGCGGTCGCAATACTTGCAGCGCCGCAGTTCCTGGTGCTGAAGTCCGGATCCGTGTTCCTGATCTTCCTGACCTTCGCTGTCATGCGACTGGTGCTGGCGGCCACGTACGGTCCGATCGCCGCCGTACTGTCGCAGATGTTCAAGCCGCAGGCTCGTTACACGAGCATCTCGTTGGCGTACCAGGGTGCAGGCGCGATCTTCGGCGGACTGTCCCCGCTAGTGTCGACGCTGATGTACAAGGCAACCGGCAGCATCTGGCCGGTCATCGCACTGCTGATCGGCATGTGCATCCTGAGCATCGTCTGCCTGCTCTTCGCTCCGCAGCACGTGGACGAAGCGACCGATACCGACGGCGTTCCGCAGAACCAGAACCCGCAGGGCCTGAACAAGGAATCCGCTTCTGCCTGACAACTGAGAACACGAAGCTGGGGCAGTACACGATTTCCGTGTGCTGCCCCAGCTGTCGTTTCAGGTCAGTTGTCGTTCAGTGCCTGTTACGCGCCGACGAGATGGCGATGAAAATGATCGCTGCGGCGGTGCGCCTGGCTGAGATTTCTGATCTCACGCAGCCAGAAGTGAGACGCCAGCGCGTTGTTGCTTCCATAGCCGGTGCCGGACGTGTCCTCGTCGATCAGGGCGACAAGCGCTTTGATCAGGCTGGTGACCTTGAGGTTGTTGGTCTGAGAATGTCGGACCAACAGCTCGGCGGCTTCGTCGGTGCTGCAACGGTAGAGGGTGCAGACGATTTCGATGGCGCGCTCGCGGATCCGGCCCGAAGTAGTCGGGATCCGAAGACCGTTCGTCGAGTTGCCGTTCGCCTGGTTGTTCGTGTCGTTGGGGTGAATCATGGTGTTGATCAAGGTATTCCTTTGAACCGCATGGGTTTTGGGCCCGTGCGGTGTGTAGCGCATGTTGATACTGGTGCAGTCGGTACGCGATTGGCGGCGGACTCCGTCGGAGTCTTCGGCCTGGTCAACAATCTGCGGGACTGATGAAAGTGCGTAGTGATCAAAGGCGCGGGTTTGCACCGAACTGGAAGTCTGCCCCTGGAACGAATACTGGAACTGTTGTCCCGGGCGAAGCGACCGGCTGCCTGACTGACGGCTGCCCTCTGATAACCCCACCGTACGTCATGGAGTTGGTTTCAGCTAATCCTTTTGCGGGCGATCGTGCTCACAGTAGGCGGTTTCACCTGCTCAAGGAGTGTTTACGTGGTCGATTATTGCTTGCTTGGTGATAGCCCAGGCGTCGCTTGTCGGGTTGCCGAATTCGCCGTGGCCGACGCCGGGTAGTTCGATCAGGTCGACCACGTCGCCTGCTGCTCGGGCTGCACGGGCGTAGCGCCGACTCTGTTCGATCGACACGACCTTGTCTCCGAGTCCGTGGATCGCTGTGACAGGGAGGCCGGTGGGGAGGTGTTCGATCGGTGATGCGATGCGGTAGCGATCAGGATGATCGGTAGGCATGCCGTCCAGAAGATTTCGAACAAAACGATCTTTGCCCGCGGTTGCGGCGAGCGTCATGTCGAAGACGCCGGCCATGATCGTCGCCGAGCGAACCGGCACGGTCAGGTCGGGTTCCGGAGCATCTGCACCCTGTTGTGAACGCGACGCCACCCAGGCGGCCAGTTGCCCACCCGCGGAGTATCCGGCGATATGTACACGGCTCAAATCCAGTCGCCCGGAAGCCTTTTCCTGCACGATGTCGGCCAGAGCGTTGGTAGCCGCAACGGTATCGGACAGCGTCGTCGGCCAACCGCCCTGTCCACCCACGCGTCTGTATTCGATGTTCCAGACCGCAATTCCGTAGGGGGTCAGCGTTTTTGCCCACGCACCCGCGTACTCGAGATTGCTCTTCTGCGCCCAGCCGCCGCCGTGGATCAATACGACGACCGGCAGATCGTCCTCCGACCCGGCTGGAAGATACAGATCGCCGAAAGTGTCTGCGGCGGCGGCGTATGCGATGCGCACCGGAGCGACGTTGCGGTCGAGGCCGGTTGCGCTGCTGACGGATGCGAGGAGGGCGAGTACACAGACGAGCACTACGGCGAGATACCCGGCCAAGCGGTCGCGGGAGCGGTGCGCGATGACCTGATTCCTCTCGGCGAGCGACGGATGATTGTTCGGAAATCAGTCTATCGGTGCCAGATGAATTTATGGTGTGAGCGAACGGGCCGTACTTGCTCGTACGCGTAGTTCACTGCGAGTGTGGCTCTGAACAGCGGGTACGTCGCCGTCGATCAGGGCCAGTAGCGCACTGACAGCCAATGTAGCTTGCTCTTCCGGGAAGAAATCGACCGCAGTGATCGGGGGGTCGGCGGTCAGCAGAGCGGGTTCGTCGCTGTCCTGCGCAATCAAGACATTTCCGGGGATCGACAGCCCGAGGTCGAGTGCTGCCCTCGCGGCTGCGGGGGCGCAACCGAGGATGACCGACAGGATCGCGTCGGGTGGATTTTCGGACGTCAAGGCTTCGTGGGTCAATGCGTACGCCGTGGCGACCATTTTTTCGACGGTATCGACGCCCTCGAACGGCGTCGGTTCATCGGCGGCGCGGGGCGTCACTCCGTGGGTCCGGCACCACTCGAGGTATGCGGTGTTCGTTGCCCGGGTCCATGCCGAACCCATGCCGGGGTTGAGGATGAGTATGTCCGTCGCACCCTGTTCGGTGAGGTGGTTCAAGAGCGTTTCGGTAGTGGCGACGAGATCGGGTGAGATGCTCCATTCGAACTGGTCGGGGTTTCCGGGACCGACTGCGACAGCGGGGATTCCGATTTTCTTCAAGACGTCGACACGTGGGTCGTGCGTCATCGGGTCCACGATCAGCACGCCGTCCATCTCGATGCGGCGTAGTCCATTCGGATCTTTCATCGACGGCAGCAGCAGGAGCGAGTGATCGCCGTGGAATGCGGCCTGGGTCGCGGCGGTAGCCACGCGCCCGTACCAGTCGAAATTGAGGTACTCGGCCGATGACAGTTGGTCGGGAGCGGGGAGCATGAGCCCCAGGGTGGCGGTACGGCCGGTTCGAAGATTCTGTGCCGAGCGATTGGCCCGGTATCCCAGGCGGTCGGCAACCTCTTGAACTCGAGCTCGCGTGGCCGCGTCGACTCGGCCCTTGCCGTTGAGCGCATAGGAGACCGTCGACACCGCGACGCCGGCGGCGCTCGCGACATCGCGAAGCGTCGGGACGTTCGGCGTGATCATCGGGGTCGCGTCCTCTAGTTGCTGGGCGATTTCTACTCAAGAGTAACGCCCAATCGTTTCGGCAGTGGGAACCTGGCGGACGATTGTTCAGTTGAAGAAATTGCGCCGAATCGTTTCATCAGAGCTATTGACTATGCCGAAACGTTTCGGCACTCTCGTAGAACACCGGGACAACTTCGAGTGAAATTCGGTCGACCTCGGGCACCCTCATTCCCGGTCCATGCGCCTAAATACGACGATCCACGGAGTTACCCCATGAGAGAGAAAACCCGTCCACGTCGCGCGGGTGCTGCTGCAGCGTGGTCGGCCACTGGTGGTTTGGTCGAACGGCCGGGATCGATTCCGGGAGCACCTGAGATCTGGGTCTACGCAGACAAGTTCTCCTACTTCGCCGGCGACACCGTCTCGGTGCGGGTTCACACCACCGCTGACGAATACGACATCGAGGTGGTCCGTGACGGCGCGCGCCCACAGAGCATCGTCAAGTACATCGGGCTACCAGGCAAACAACAGTCGACGCCCGACGACGCCTATGCGACCGGGTGTGATTGGTCGGAATCCGTTGCCTTCACCGTTGCACCGAATTGGGCTTCGGGGATGTACCTGATCCTGGTTCGAATGCGCCACGAAGGTGTGGTCGTCGAACGTGAGGGCTTCTTCATTGTCAAGGCACGCGAACCCGGGCACGCTGACATGGTCCTCATCCACACCACGAGCACGATGTTGGCCTACAACGACTGGGGCGGAGCCAACAATTTCCGTGGTGCCCCGGACGGTGTGGGCGACGTGGCGACACCGATTTCGTCGACGCAGCGTCCCGTTGCGCGCGGGATGTTGCGCAAACCCGAAGGTGCAGCGCGAAACATTCACACCGATATGCCGGGAATCGGATGGGCTCCACGGCACCCGCCGTACGAATGGGCCTGGGTGAACGGATACTCGCGTCATCACGCCGACGCATTCTGGGCGACGTACGAACGCCCGTTCACGGTGTGGGCGGAGGAGCAAGCGTTTCTCGTACACCACATCACCCAGCACGACCTACATGAGGATCCTTCAGCGCTGCGCGGATATTCGTGTGCCGTCGTCGTCGGTCACGACGAGTACTGGTCGTGGGAAATGCGTGATCGTCTCGACGTATTTGTCGAAGGAGGAGGCGGCCTGGCGCGATTCGGCGGGAACTTCCTGTGGCAGGTACGCATCGAAGGTGACGCGCAGATTTGTTACAAGAACCCCTTCGACGATCCCATACGAGAAGTAGATCCCACCCGCGTCACCACGGCATGGGATTCCCCCGAGATTGATCGGCCGGGCGCGTGGACGATGGGTTTGACCGCGATGGCGGGGGTGTACAACCGTTACGGTGCAACAACTCCGAGGTCATCCGGCGGCTTTACTGTATACCGGCCCGATCATTGGGCATTGAACGGAACCGACCTGTATTACGGTGACAACTTCGGAATCGCGCCGGTCTGTATTGCTGCCTTCGCAATGGACGGTGCGGACTACACGTTCAGGAAGGGTCTGCCGTACGCCACCGGCGCCGACGGTGCACCAGCGAATCTGGAAATCATCGCAATGGCGCCGGCAGTATCGGGGTCACGGGACAGCTGGAACGGCACCGTTCCGATTGCTGCGCCCTTCGCCGAGTTGTCGGGAATCTTCGAAAGTGCTTATGGGAGAGAACTCCCCGAGCATCTGCGCGAGTTCGAATACGGTTCGGGAATGGTGGCGACATATCAGCGCGGTCTCGGAACCGTTTTCAATGCCGGGACGACCGAGTGGGTCAGTGGACTGATTCACCGGGATCCTTTCACTGAACGAATAACCGCAAACGTACTGAATCTGTTTGCTGCGCAACTGTCGAGTTTCACTGAGGAGACAAACTGACGGCGGCGACCAGCGGTAGAGTTTGTTGCCCCGAGGATGATGGTCGAAAGATAATCCGTACGTACGTATGTATGGAGATATGAATTCGACTTGAACAGGGCTTTTAATCCAAACTGCCGTAGTCTTCGCCGTTCAGTTGGATGACGGGTGGGTACGGGGAGCTGCCGAACTTCGGCAGTCACGTGCGGATTTCCACGATCAGATCCGCACGTGACCTGGCCGCTGCGATCATGTCGGCGTTCGGTTGATCCACCCGTCTCACCCAGTCCGCGGCCGCTTCGGAACTCCTCCCGAAGCGGCTGTGGCGTTTCATCAACCGCTGCGTGCGTGTCGCCTCCGGAACCTCGAGGTACCAGACGGTGTCGATCGCCGCTCGTACTTGTGGCCAGCTGCCGTTTGGTAGGAGGAGATAGTTTCCCTCGGTGACGATCAGCGGTGTTCGAGGCTCGACAGCGGTTGCGCTGCCGATTGATTCGTCGATCTCGCGATCGAAGACGGGCGCGTACACAATGGAATCTGCCGATCGGAGGCGGTGTAGAAGCGCCGCGTATCCGTCGGCGTCGAAAGTTTCCGGAGCGCCTTTTTGTTCACGCCTGCCGAGTCGGTCGAGTTCCCGATTGGCAAGGTGAAAGCCGTCCATCTCGACGACGGTGCAGCGTGAGTCCAGTTTCTGCGAAATTGCCTGTGAAGCTGTCGATTTCCCGGCTCCAGGGGCTCCCGCGATGCCGAGAATGTATCGACTGTCGTCGGCGATCAGTGAAGCGGCGTGTGAGGCAAGTTGATCGAGCGTCAGCGAGACGGTCGGCGGTGAGGTCCTCACTTGTTGCTCCGATCAATCCGAGGGGCGGGTGCATCGAGAGTACGCCGGAGGTTTCGACCATTGACAGTCTGAATGGACTGTGAAACTGTGAGCCATGCCGCTCGGAAAGTTGGAGGTGAGACCGTGACCCTGCGCGATGCGCAGCGCGAAGCGACGCGCCACCGGATTCTCGATGCGGCAACGGATTTATTGATAGCGGACGGGTATTCGTCGCTGACGACGCAGTCGGTGCAAACCGCTGCCGGAGTCAGTCGGGGCGCTCTGCTGCACCACTTTCCGAACATGCAGGAGCTCACTGCGGCGTTGGTGTCGAACATCGTCGTGCGAAACGAGGCGGCGGTACGAGTTGCCATGTCTCGGCAGGATTCGTCGGTGGACACGATCGAGAACTCGATCTCCGCTCTGTATTCGGCGTTGACTCAGCCGCCGTTTCAAGCGGAACTCGAACTGTGGTCGGCGGCTCGCACGGATCCGGTCTTGGCGGAGGTACTCCGGGAATCGGAGCGAATCGCCGGACGGGATCTACGGCGAGTTGTCCACGACGCTTTCGGTCCCGAAATTGTTGCTTCCGAGAACTATTCCCAGATTGCAGATCTGACGGTGCTGATGCTCCGTGGTTTGGCGCTGTCCCGGGCAGTGCAGAAGAGCGACGCATCTGCGCGTCGTTCGATCAGTCAATGGGCAGGCGTCGTTCGCCTGCTCCTCACCCAGAACTAGCGCAACTCGTTTCGATCGAGGTGCGCTCTGTCGACAGGACCGAAGATGACGGATTTTGCGACTCTGAAATACGAGACCTCGAGCGGTAAGGCATATATCACGCTCAACCGCCCCGACCGGCTCAACGCGATCGACGACCGCATGCCGTCGGAGATTCGGCATGCGGTGGCAGCGGCCAATGACGACGACGATGTTCGCGTGATCATCTTGCAAGGTGCGGGTACTGCGTTTTGTGCCGGATACGATCTCAAGAAGTTTGCCGAGGGCGATCTCGACGGAAAGTGGAACCAGGGCCCGGTGTGGGATCCCATCAAGGACTTTCGCGGGATGAAGCAGAATACCGACGACTTCTTCACGCTCTGGCGATCGCTCAAGCCGACGATCTGCAAGGTCCAGGGATACGCGATCGCCGGCGGGAGTGACATCGCGCTGTCTTGCGACATGCTGATCATGGCCGACGACGCCCGCATCGGGTATCCACCCGCGCGTGTCTGGGGTTGCCCGACAACAGCGATGTGGGTGTACCGCCTCGGGGCCCAACGTGCCAAGCGAATGTTGTTGACGGGAGACACCATTGACGGTGTCACCGCCGCCGATTGGGGGTTGGCACTCGAATCGGTGCCCGCCGACGAATTGGACGCTGCGGTGGAGGCCTTGGCGGATCGCATCGCCGGTGTCCCGCTCAATCAATTGGCAATGCAGAAGATGATGATCAATCAGGCGTACGACAACATGGGATTGCAGGGCACCCAGGTGCTGGCAACTCTGTTCGACGGAATCACGCGTCACTCTCCAGAAGGGCGCTGGTTCAAGGATTTTGCCGAACGTGACGGATTCCATGCCGCGGTGCAGTACCGCGATTCCGGCCGCAAGATTCCAGACGGAGGCGGGCCGCTCCCCGCATCCGACACCCCTCCTCGATAGAAAGTGGATGTGAGATGAGCAGTGTTCTCGAAACGTCGTACTTCCCTGCTGACGTGTCGGACCCGATTGCGGAACAAACGGTGGGTGGGCTGCTGCGAGAGTGCGCCGCGGACTCGCCGAACCTGACAGCAATCAGAGAAGTGGTTCCGGCGCAATCGCATTCGCTGTCCGGGGCCGCTGAAACAGATCGCACCTGGACCTTCGCCGAACTTCTGGCGGAAGCGGAGGGATGTGCGCACTACCTCTTGTCGCAGTTCGACCGCGGCGACCGGATCACCGTTTGGGCACCGAACGTTCCGGAATGGATGATTCTGCAATACGGCGCTGGGCTCGCCGGGATGGTTCTGGTGACCGCCAATCCTGCGTTGGGTGCGGAGGAGCTGGCGTACGTCTTGTCGCAATCCCAGTCTCGCGGGCTCTTCCACACCGGAAAGTTCCGCGGCGGCGATATGGCGGCCGTTGCATCCGAGGCGATTTCGATTTCGGGAGAGGAAGTTCTCGCAGTCAACTTCGAGGATTGGGATCGTCAGGTTCGAGGTTGGGCGGGCGAACGGGGCGTACTGCCCGAAGTCTCTCCTGACGACAATGCGCAGATTCAGTACACGTCGGGGACCACCGGCGCGCCCAAGGGGGCGCTGCTGCACCACCGAGGTTTGGTCAACAATGCCGATTTCGTCAGTCGGCGAGGCAAATTCCCCGAACGCGGTTCGGTGGTTTCGGCCATGCCGCTGTTCCACACCGCCGGGTGCGGCATCCTGGTTCTCGGCGCGGCACAGCGAAGAATGTCCATCGGCCTGATCCAGTACTTCGATCCGACTGCGGTTCTCGATGCGGCGGAACGCTTTCACGCCGACGTGGTCAGTGGAGTGCCGACGATGCTGATCGCCATGATCAACGACGCCACCTTCGCCGGCCGCGATTTCTCGGCCTGCTCGGTGGTCGTATCCGGTGGATCGTCGGTGCCGCCCGAACTCGTCAGCACGGTGGAGTCGGCCCTCGGTGCGGGATTCAGCATCGTCTACGGACAAACCGAGGCCAGCCCCGTGATCACACAAACCAGTCCGGCGGACACGCCCGAAGACAAGTCGGAGACGGTCGGCCTCGCGTTGCCTCAGGTCGAGGTGAAGATCTCCGACGTCGTGACCGGGGACAGCGTCCCGCTCGGCGAACAAGGCGAGATCTGTGCTCGCGGGTACCTCGTCATGACCGAGTACTTCCGCAATCCGGAGGCCTCGGCCGCCACTGTCGACGAGGACGGTTGGTTGCATACCGGTGACCTGGGGACGATGGATCAACGTGGATACGTCCGGGTGACCGGCCGCCTCAAGGACATGATCATCCGCGGCGGGGAGAACATCTATCCGCGTGAGGTCGAGTCCGTGATCTTCACGCACCCGAAGATTCTGGACGTCGCGGTTGTCGGTGTCCCCGACGAGGTGTGGGGTGAGCGGGTCGTCGCCGTGATCCGGTGGAAGGACGAGTCCGACCAACCGACCGCCGCTGAACTGGTCGAATTCTGCACCGAACGACTGGCTCGCCACAAGGCACCCAAGGAGTGGTTCAGTGCGGAGGCGTTTCCACTGACAGGGTCGGGCAAGATCCAGAAGTATCGGATCGCGAGCTTGGTAGGCGAAGGCGCTTACGGGGTCGTCAGCTGATCTCAGCGCATAGCACGTCGAAGCGATTCTGTCTGGCTTATCCCCGTAAATCGCTTCGACGTGCCCTGTTTATCCTGGTGGCGTGAGTTCATCCCTCGGTGAGACCGGACACAAAGCCAACTCCAACCGCATTCGCGCCACAGCCTTTGCGTCGAAGGTGATGTCCGCGGCCGACGCGGTGAAGTTCATTCATCCGGGTGACACCGTCGCGATCAGTGGTTTCGCCAGTGCCGGTACACCCAAGGTTGTGATCCCGGCTCTCGCCGAGCGCATTCACCAGACCCGCGGCAACGGATCGAACTTCACGATCAATCTCCTCACCGGCGCTTCGGTGTCCACCGAGACCGAGAGACTGCTCGCGGAGGTCGACGGAATCGCGCTGCGCATGCCGTATCAGTCCGAGGCCACCGCACGTCGCCGGATCAACGACGGGCGCATGGACTACGTGGACATCCATCTCTCCCACGTGGCTCAGCAGGTGTGGGAGGGCTACTACGGCAATGTCGACGTCGCTGTGGTCGAGGTCGCGGGTATCACCGAATCGGGTGAACTGATTCCCTCCGCGTCGATCGGCAACAACAAGACGTGGCTCGACGTAGCCGACAGGGTCATCCTCGAAGTCAACTCATGGGTCCCCGAGGCGATGGAAGGTATTCACGACGTCTATTACGGCACCGCGTTGCCGCCGCATCGCAAGCCGCTCGAGATTATTCGTGTCGAGGACCGGATCGGCCAGACCACGTTCCGGGTGGATCCCGCGAAGGTTGTGGCCGTTGTCGAGACCAACTGCCGTGACAGTGCGAGCCCACTCACCGCGCCTGACGCCGTCAGCGAGGCGATCGCCGGCCACGTCCTGGAATTCTTCGACTTCGAGGTTCGTGCCGGACGGATGCCTGCCGATACGTTGCTTCCGCTGCAGGCGGGCATCGGCAATGTCGCCAACGCGGTGCTCGGAGGTCTCGATCGCGGGCCGTACCGAGGGTTGACCTGCTACTCCGAGGTCATCCAGGACGGGATGCTGAAGCTCATCAAAGACGGAACCGTCGCGCATGCGTCGTCGACGGCTTTGGCGCTCACCGAAGAAGGCATCGAGGAACTGACTGCGAACATCGACTTCTATCGCAATCACATCACGCTGCGACCGCAGGAGATCAGCAACCACCCCGAGGTGGTGCGCAGACTCGGAATCATCGCCATGAACGGCATGCTCGAGGCCGACATCTACGGCAATGTGAACTCGACGCACGTCATGGGGACGAAGATCATGAACGGAATCGGCGGCTCGGGAGACTTCGCCCGCAACGGCTACGTGTCCATGTTCCTGAGCCCGTCGACGGCCCGCGGCGGTGAGATCTCGGCGATCGTGCCGATGGTCCCGCACGTCGATCACACCGAGCACGACACTCAGGTGTTGGTGACCGAGCAGGGATTGGCGGATCTGCGAGGTCTGTCTCCGCGGCGACGCGCACGCCTGATCGTCGACAACTGTGCTCACCCGGAGTTCCGGCCGCTGCTCCACGATTACATCGCTCGCGCCGACGCTCAGCCGGGTGCGGGGCAGACTCCGCACCTCCTGTGCGAGGCATTCTCGTTCCATCAGCGGTACATCGACACGGGTTCGATGCGGCTTTCCTGACGCCGGGCAATGCCGCTGACAGTGAGAGAATGCGAACGTGAGCCGAACCGGGGTACCTGACGACGCCATACGCCGGGTCGCAGCGGCAGGTGCGGACGACGCCGGTGGCCTACCCGTCGAACTGCTGGGTGACTTCCTCGACGTGCTCAGCGACGCGGTTTGTGAAGGAAAACCGCTGCAGCGTCGTCAGCTGCATCGTTTCCGCGCCCGCGGTGAAGAAGCAGCGCAGCAGGGTGTCGCCCTGCGAGCCCTGCTCGATCTGTATCTCTCCTCGGCCTGGCGCCTGTGGCGTGAACTCCCCGCTGTTGTTGCGGCGCAATCGGATCCGACTGCCGTAGTCGCTGCCGGTGAAGTCATGCTGCGCGCCGTCGACGATGCCGTGGCCGAACTGGCCGAAGGATTTCAGTTGGCCAGGCGATCACTGGTCCGCTCGCAGGTATCGGCACGCCGCGAGTTCGTCGACGACCTGTTGACCGGCGGCGCTGACGTCGTCGGATTGTTGGGTCGTGCTTCAGGATTCGGACTCCACCTCAGCGGGCCGCATGCTGTGGCCGTGGTAACCGCTGCCCGCGAATTCACCGACGACAACCCCTTGGTGCGGGCCGTCGAACGTGCTGTCCTGGGCAGCAAAGGCGATGCCGACGCGTTGGTTGCCAGCAAGAGCGGAAAACTTGTCGTCGTTTTCGCGGCGCCGGATCGCGATGCAGTCGATCACGTGCTGGCGGGCATTCGATCGGCTCTCGGACCCGGAACCGACGACGACGGCCGCGTGCAGTTGCAGCGACGCGCGCTGAACGGCACCTGGCAGATCGCGGTCGGGCGTCCGCGCGCCACTGCTTCCGGCGTGGTGGCGTCGTACCGGGAAGCGCTCGACGCACTCGACCTGGCGCAACGCCTGTCGTTGGACGCGCGGGTCATCGATGCTCGTGACCTGCTGGTCTACCGGGTTCTGGTCAACGACAGGCCGGCGGTCACCGATCTGATCCACACCCTGCTCACACCGCTGCTCGAGGCGCGCGGCGGCGCAGGGCCGATGATCGACACATTGCTCGCGTACTTCTCCGCCGGCGGCAATACCGCGAAGACCGCCCGTGATCTGCATCTGTCGGTCCGCGCGGTGACGTACCGCTTGGACCGTATCCGTGAACTCACCGGCCAGAACGTCAACGACCCCAATGACAGCTTCGCCCTCCACGCGGCGGTACTGGGCGCCAAGCTGCTCGACTGGCCTGCCACCGAGCTGACCTGATCAGCTGGCGCGGGCCCGTTCCTCGTAGGCAGCGCGGGCTGCGGTGTCGACGTCGCCGAGAAACTGTGTCTCGACGCCGAACAGTCGACTCAATGCCTCGTACGGCCGCCGGGGGAAGAACCCCTGGGCCTGCACCAGTAGCCCGGACACTCGTGTAATGCGCACGCGTGGTCGGGGTTTGGTCATCAATCCGACTATGGCTTCGGCGATTTCCTCCGGCTGAACCTCGCGGAATCCCTTCATTCCCGAAGTGCCCGAGGTGAGTTGGGTGTTGGTGAGCGTCGGCAGTACGGACGAGACGTGTACACCGGTGCCACGAACTTCCTTGCGAACCGAATCGGTGAATCCCAAGACCGCATGCTTGGCGCCGCAGTACGTCGACAAACCGGGGCACGGGAGTTCGCCTGCAAGCGAAGCGATGTTGATGACGTGCCCGCGCCCCCGCGGCAGCATCCGGCGCAGTGCGAGCTTGGTTCCCGTGATCACGCCGAGGACGTCGATCTCGATGATGCGTCTGGTGACGGTGTCGTCTTCGTCGACGATCCGGCCCACCGGCATGATGCCTGCATTGTTGACCAGTACGTCGATCGGGCCGAGTTCACCTTCGACGGTGTCGAGGAAGTCGAAGAACGAGGCAGGGTCGGTGACGTCGAGACGCCCGAACGTCCGGATATCCAAATCCTTCGCCGCCTGCGCGAGAGTGGCTTCATCGATATCGCCGATCGTGACTGTCGCGCCCAGGCTGACGAGCCGTTTCGCGGTGGCGAATCCGATGCCCCGGGCGCCGCCGGTGATGACCACTACCTGACCGTCGAAAGGCTTGTTCATGTCGCGAAGGTCTCCAGAACTAGGGGGATGGGATTGCAGTGACGTGAAACTGCGGTGACGAAACTGCGGTGACGAAACTGCGGTGAGATGTGATTGTGGACCAGCCGAAACTGGGTTGCTAGGGCTCCTTGGCTGAACCGAAGCGGTAGATTTGTGACAAAGTCACAAATTGGATCCCAGTCGGAAAGGCGCCCATGGACACCTCGGAGTTGGATGGTTGGATTGCGAATCTCGCGCCCATCTATCTCCAACCCGAGGTGATCGACGGTTTCGTCCAACGCATCGACGACGCCATTGCCGCGGCAAATCCCGAGGTGGCGGCTGATCGGGAGCTACGACGCGATGTGGATGCAAGCACCACGGCGCAGCTCCGCGTCATCGTGGCCGCGATCGCGGGCGGTTCCGAGGAGGTCACTCCGCCGGCGGAGTCGATTGCGCTTGCACTCACCGTCGCTCGACGCGGTATGGATCTTCGGGTCCTTCTCAAGATCTACGGTGCCGGACGCCTCGCGATGCTGGGTTTCGTCGACGAGTCGATCGAGGCGCTGCCGATCGGTCCCGAACTCAAACGCGCCCTTCTGGTTCGGGTCTGGGGCTCGGCGATGAGGTGGCTGGAGGTGACCACCGAACTGTTGGTGGCGACGTATGCGCAGGAGCGGGAGAGCCTGGCGCGCGGCGCTTTTGCACGTCGGTCCGAGACGGTGCACGCGATTGTCGCCGGCGAAGCACTTCACTCCGACGAAGCCTCCCGGATTCTGGACTACCCGATGCGGCGCCACCACACCGCGTTTGTTCTCTGGACGGACGACACCGACCCGGCCGCGGACGTATTGGCCAGGTTGGACTCGTACGCACGTTCCTTCGTGGACGAATCCAAAGGGGAGCGTGTTCTCACTCTGCCTTCGGGCGCACGCGAGCTGTGGTCGTGGGTCGCGCATTTCGACAGCCGTGAGTGGGCGTCGCTCGATCGTGCTCGGATTTCGGACCTTCGTGTCGCAGTGGGGGCCGGCGGGTACGGGATGGAGGGATTCGCTCGCAGTCATCGCGAGGCGCTCGCCGCCCAGCGCGTCGCGGTCCGTTCCACGGGTTCGCCGGGCGTCACCGTCTACGAGGACGTTCAGGTTCCCTGTCTGCTCACCGACGATCTGGACGAACTCCGTGCGCTGGTGGCTCGGGAACTGAAGGGCTTGGCCGGCACGGACGGCGTCACGTCGCGGATCCGGAACACGGTCCGGGTCTACTACGAGAACAATTGCACCGCAGCCGCTACGGCCGCAGCCCTCGGTCTGCACAAGAACACCGTGCGGTATCGACTCGATCAGGCCGAAACACTACTAGGCCGCAGCGTGGACCAGCGTCGACTGCCGACGGAGTTGGCCCTCATCGCTCTGGAGAGCTACGGAGCCGCCGTCCTACCGAACCCATGACTCGCTACTGCATGTCGTCGAGCCCGGGGAGCGAGTAGCCGGAGTTGTCATCCCAATCGGCGGGGGTGTCGTCGAGTGAAACGTCCCAGTCGGCGTCAGGCACCGCTCGCCGGAGTTCGGTCAGAGCGTTGAACCAGTAGACGAGCGAAGGGATCACCTCGGTCGGATCGCTCGAGATCTTCGTCGAACCGTTGAGCAGAGTGTCGGGGATATCCGACGGGTAGAGGTCGAGGACCTCGGCGTCGAACGGAAATTCTTCGTTGTGAACGGCGATGAGTCGGTCGACTTCGGCCTTCTCGTCGTCGGTCAGCGGTGTGGTGCGGACGGCGGAGTAGTACAACGAGGTGCTCATGCTTGCCAGGCTAGAACAAGATGCCCTCCAAGAGTGGTTTCGGCTGCAAACCGCCCAAACTGCCGAGTTTCGGCAACTTTATGGTCAAAAGTCGTCGATATTTCGACCGGGATGGAGATAAGTCGGCAAGGAACACTGGAGAAGACGGCGAGACGGCCGTCCGAACTCAGTGAAGGAGCTCCCCGTGACCGCAGTCATCAGTGCCATTCGGGTAGGTGGTCAGCGATGAACGTTCCCATGTGGGCGTGGGCCGCGTTCGCCGCAGTCATCGTCGTCATGTTGCTCATCGACCTGCTCGCCCACCGCGGCGCGCACGTCATCGGCTTCAAGGAAGCGGCCTGGTGGAGTGCGCTCTGGGTCGGTTTGTCTCTCGTGTTCGCGGTGGTCGTCACCCTGACCTTGGGGGTGAACTCGGGCGTCGAATTCACAACAGCCTGGCTGTTGGAGAAGAGTCTGTCCGTCGACAACCTCTTCGTGTTCGCCCTGATCTTCGGATACTTCAAGGTGCCCCGTGAGTACCAGCACCGCGTGTTGTTCTTCGGTGTCATCGGCGCCCTGATCTTCCGCGGTATCTTCCTCGCCGCGGGCGTTGCAGTGGTCAGCAAGTTCACGGCCGTACTGTTCGTCTTCGCCGCCATCCTGCTCTACAGCGCTTACAAGCTGCTCAAGGACGACGACGAGAGCTTCGATCCGGGAACCTCGCTGGCAGTTCGCCTGCTGCGCAAGATCATGCCGGTCCGCGAGGAATACGCAGGAACCAAGTTCTTCGTCAAGGAAGCCGGAAAGCGCGTCGCAACACCGCTGTTCGCCGTCGTCGTCGCCATCGAGGCCGCCGACCTCGTGTTCGCAGTCGACAGTGTCCCGGCAGTGCTCGCAGTGAGTGACGATCCGTTCATCGTGTACTCCAGCAACGCGTTTGCGATCCTGGGTCTGCGTGCCCTGTACTTCCTGCTCTCGGGTCTGCTCGAGAAGTTCCACTACCTGTCCAAGGGTCTGTCGATCATTCTCGCCTTCATCGGCGTGAAGCTGATCATGCAGGCCAGCCACAAGGTGATCAGCACGTCGATCCCCGAGATCCCCTCGCTGGTCAGCCTCGCAGTGATCATCGTGGTGTTGGCGGGCTCGATCATCCTGAGCCTCAAGAAACCACTACCGGAGGAACCTGACGCCGAAGAGGTTGCGTCCGGTGACACACCGGTGGAACTCGAGAAGGCGGGCACTGACGCCGACGGCGAGAAATCGGGAATCGAGCTCGCGGCCGGTGAGCGCGACGACGATGACGACAAGGTCGATGCTCGCACTAGGGGCTGACGCCTGATCGGCTGAACCGAATCGAAAGGGAGACCACACAACGAGGTGTGGTCTCCCTTTTCGTTTCTCGCGTCTTCTCGCGGCCAAACAGACCACTGATCGGGAAGGTGTGTTCTCACTCGACCGCAGGCGATCTACCTTGGCGGATGCCCGACGTCCGAGATCAGGAGTGCACATGACAATTCACGCGGAAGTCATCACGATGCTGGCCACGCTCAACGCTGCTTTCCCGGACGTCACCAGCTTCGAGCCGTCGGAGCTGCGCGCTCTGCTTCGAAATCGACGAGCCCCGCTGGAACGGCTTCCCGATATGCGTGCTGTCGAAGATCTCGCAATCGACGGACCCGGGGGAGATCTGTCGATCCGCGTCTACCGCCCGCACACGTCCTCCGACGCTGTGCCGCTGGTCGTCTTCGCTCATGGCGGAGGCTTCGTGTTCTGTGACCTGGACAGCCATGACGAATTCTGCCGATCCATGGCGGAAGGTGTCGGCGCTGTGGTGGTCTCCGTCGACTATCGTCTGGCCCCTGAGCATCCCGCGCCGGCAGCACACGACGACGTCTATGTCGCATTGGAGTGGGCGGCGAAGCACGCGCAAGAGTACGGCGCAGACCCGAACCGGATCGTGCTTGCCGGCGACAGTGCGGGTGGCAATCTTGCTGCGACAGTTGCGATCGCAGCCCGCGATCGTGGAGGCCCGGCGGTCGCGGCGCAAGTTCTCATCTATCCCGTGATCGACGACGATTTCGACACCGAGTCCTACCGCCGTTACGGGACCGATCACTACAACACGACTACGGCCATGAAGTGGTACTGGGACCAGTATGCCCCCGAACGCCGAGATGACGCGCGGGTGATACCCACTCGGGCAGAGTCATTCGCGGATCTACCAGCGGCCGTCGTTCTGACAGCCGAGCTGGACCCGCCGTGCTCGTCCGGCGACGAGTACGCGAAACTGCTTGCCTCGGCCGGCGTCCCTGTGCAGCATCATCGCTTCGACGGGCTGTTTCACGGATTCCTCACCATTCCGTCGTTGTCACTCACAGAACCGGCACGCCGGAAAGCCTGGGCGATGATCCGTGAGGCGTCAGCCGCCGCTCGGTAGGACTTCGTCGCCCAGTTTGCCGAAGGTGTGGCAGACCCTGTCCCGCGCAATGACTTCGGTGCATTCGGGGTCGAACCATCGATCAACGACGCCCCAGTGGATCGGATGGTCGAGGTACTGGGTCTGCAGTGACGCGAGGTCGGTGAATTCCTGCTCCCACACGTGGGTCCACGGTGCTTCGTCGGATGCGTGGCACTCGTCCGTCGCCGCACTCACTCGACTGAGTCGCCAGGCCGCGATCGAGGAGATATGACCGGGCATCTTCAGCAAGTCGCTTTCGAAGCGTTCGATCGTGTCCTCGGGAGTATCGGGCGCGACGCGGATCAGCAGCGCCCGGTACACCCCGTTCGGCCCGGTGGCGCGCGAGCGACCTGCGGTCCCGGACGTGTACTCGGCGCCGTGAACTTGTCCGACGGCGGCGTGGTGAAGCCCGGCGTCAACGGCACCTCGAGAGGCCTGCCACGCAGCTTCGTCCTCGAACTGGAGATGCACGATCAGATCTCCGCCGTTGATGACGCCGGGCAGTGTGGCGGTGACGAGATGGCGAACTGCGCCCGACGATTCCGCCGCTGCTGCAATGGTGTTCATCGCATCGGCCCAGCCGTCCGATTCTGTGTCATCGGCAGTGAAGACCACCCGTGTGACGTTATACATCGGCAAGACTCTCGACGTCATCGGCAGTGGCAGCCATGGTGCGCGTTCGTTCGGCAATGAGCGGATTCATTGCGTCCCACCATTGTCCGAGGGCGGAGTCGCCTCGACTGGAACGCGTCATCGCCCACCAACCGGCGGTACCCTCGACGGCCCACGTGATCGTCACGACGTTCGACTCGTCCTCGGACCACAGCGGCGGACTGACAAGTACATTGTCGAGAGTCAGGTTTCGACGGCCGGCGTTGGGCAGGTAGCCCGTGCGCCATTCGTCGACGAACTTCTTCCCGCACCCGGGTTTCGTGACTATCCGATCGACCACGTAGAGCGTCTCACCTGCCATCTGCGCAGGCTACGGTGCGCTTAAGTCTCTGCGGTACTTTCGATCTCACGCAGCGGGAGATTGTTCCGAGGTGGCCGGGGACGGTACGGGGCGCAGACCCAGCCAGCCGACCAAACCGACGAGGGCGAAGGCCACTGCGGCGGTGACGAACGTGACGGTGAAGGCGGACTCGCTGGGCAACGTGGGTGTGCCCTCGGGCAGGTTGGCGATGGTCATCGAGGCGAGAATCGTGGTCACCACGGCACTGCCCATGGCGCTACCGGTGGAACGGGAGATCGAGTTGATTCCGTTGGCTATTCCACTCTGCCGATGCGGAACACTCGACATGATGATCGCGGGCATGGCCGCGTAACCCAGGCTGACGGCGGCGCCGATCACGATGCCCGCACCGATGACGGACGCGGTATGCGTGTGGTCGTATGCGAGCCAGGCGAACGGGACCGCACCACAGATCGCGGTGAGTCCCAGAACGAAGCGTGGTCCGCGCACTCTGATGAGGCGCCCAGCGATCGGTGCGGCGATCAGCGAGGCAATCGCTCCCGGCAGGAGGAATTCCACCGACGCGCGCAGAATGCTCGCGTCGAATCCGTATCCCGTGAGAGAGCGCGGAAGTTGCACGAGGTAGGAGATGCCGAGAAAGTTGGCGAACATCCCGAAGCCCACCATGACACCGGCCAGGTTCGCCATCATCACGGGCCGGTGGACGAACATCCGCATGTCGACCAGCGGTTCGTCGACGATCTTCTCGATCCAGACCCACACTGCGAACATCACGATCGAGGCAAGGAAAACACCGATGGTCAAGGGTGAGAACCAACCCCATTGGTGGCCTTGAGAAATCGACAACAGGAGTAGAAGGAGTGCAGCGCCCAGGCTCAGTGCACCGATGACGTCGACGCGGCCGCCGCTCTTGTGTTTGGTTGCGGGCACCAGCGTGATGACCGCGACGAGGGCAAGCAACGCGAATCCGGTCGCCATCCAGAAGGCGTTGCGGTAGTCGGCATCCGGAGCCGATGTGAGCAGCCCGGTGGCCACGAGGGCGAGGCCGCTGCCGAAGGCAAGGGTTCCGCTGACCAAGGCCATCGCGCCGGGAAGCTTGTGTGGGCGGACCTCTTCGCGCAGTACCGACAGAGCCAGCGGGAAGATGGCGGTGGCCGTTCCTTGCAGGACGCGTCCGAGAACGAGTAGCGGCAGATTGTGTGCCACCGCGGCGACGACAGAACCGATCACCATGACGATCAGAACGCCCACCAGCGTGCGCTTCTTGCCGTGCTGATCACCGTAGCGGCCGAGCAGGGGAGTGAAGACGGCCGCCGACAGCAGGGTCGCCGTGGTCACCCAGCTGATACCGGCCGAGGATGCGCCCAGATCGGACTGAATGCGTCCCAAAATCGGAACGGGCAACGTCTGCATCATCGAGACGATCATCGCGGCCAGGCTGAGGGCCGCGATGATGACGGCCTCGCGGCGCGGTGATACTACGACTGATGTATCCGGGGTGTCGCAGACGGTTGGCTGCGCAGCACTGTCGGTCGTCACTGAATTCGTCAAGGGGGTCCTTCTCGGGAATTACAAGAGAAAATGCTTAATGTGGCGAAGTAATTTTCTCTGGATGGTAAGTCCGCGAGATCGATCCCGTCAATGCTGGTCAGTGAGCCCCTGAAGCGTGCTTGGTGTAGTTCGGGCCAGTTCGGTGAGTCTCGGACTAGAAGGGGTAGACCGGGAGTGCGCTCTGCGCGGTCACCCACTGTGTTTCGGTGAAGGCATCGAGGTTTGCGCCGATGCCGCCGACGCGGCCACCGTTACCCGAAGACGCCATGCCGCCGAACGGGATGACGGCTTCGTCGCCGACAGTCTGGTCGTTGATGTGTACCAGGCCGGTGGGGATCTGTTGAGCGAGCTCGAGTCCGCGCATGGCATCGGAGGTGAGAATGCCCAGCGACAATCCGTACTCGGAATCGTTGGCTATGGCGACGGCTTGTTCGACGGTGGCGAACGAGGTCACCGGCGCGACCGGCCCGAAGACCTCGTCGGCGAAGGCCGGCGCGGTGAGCGGGGTGTCGGCCAGCACGGTGGGCCGGTAGAAGAGATCCTCGTAGGTGCCACCGGCAGCCAGTTTCGCTCCGGCCGCGATGCTTCCGGTGACCAGCGAGTGGATGTGGTCGCGTTGCTTGGCGTCGATGATGGGACCGAGTGCCACCTGACCGGTGAACGGGTCACCTACCGGAAGCTTGTCGGCGTGTTCGGCAAGGAGTGCGGTGTAGTCGGCGGCAATACTTTCGTGCACCAGTTGACGGCCGGTGGTCATGCAGATCTGTCCCTGGTGCATGAACGAGCCGAAAGCGCCGACAGATGCGGCTTTTTCGAGATCGACGTCATCCATGACGATCAGCGCGTTGTTGCCGCCGAGTTCCAGGTGCGCGCGCTTGAGGTGGCGACCTGCCAGTTCGCCGACAGCGCGTCCTGCGCGTGTCGACCCGGTGAATGCGATGACGCGAACGCTCGGATGAACCACGAGCGCCTCACCGGCGTCAGCGCCACCCGGGAGCATGCTGAACACTCCGGCGGGCAAGCCGGCTTCTTCGAAGATGCGGGCAAGAACCACGCCGCCACAGATCGCCGTCCGCGGATCAGGCTTGAGGATTACCGAATTACCCAGTGCCAGTGCGGGAGCGACTGCACGAATCGACAGGATGATCGGGAAGTTGAACGGTGCGATGACGCCGACGGTTCCGACGGGCACGCGACGAGAGAAGCTCAGCCGAGGTTGCTCCGAGCGCAGTACCTCACCGACGGGGTGTGCGGCCAATGCCGAAGCGTTGTAGCACTCTTCGGCTGCGGTATGTGTTTCCAGCCCGGCCTTGGCGGGGATGCTGCCCGCCTCGCGGATCACCCATTCGCCGATTTCGTCGGCGTACTGCTCGAACAGTTGACCGGCCCGGCGTAGAACGGCGGCCCGTTCGGTGTAGGGGCGTGCCGCCCAATCTTTCTGAGCTGCAGTAGCTTTTGTTGCAGCGGCGGCCACGTCTTCGGGAGTTGCCATGCCGACCGTCGTCAACTGCTTGCCGGTGGCCGGCTCGACGACCAAACGATCTTCGGCGCTGCCCGGGACCCATTCGCCGTCGAAGATCTTCGATTCCCACACCGGTTCGTTCAGCAAACTCGTCATGGCCGCTCCTCGATAAAGGGATGCAACTGCCCGCCGCATCACATGGTTGCCCACCACGTTGCTCGGTGAGGAGGCTGACCGCCATCACACTTTCACTCAGTGAAAGACGGGTTCATGGCGTCCTTGAGTGCTTGAATCAGATCGGCGAACTCGGTGGAGTGAGTAGCGCCGCTGCGGGTCACCCCCGAGACGGGAATTCGCAAGCGGCCGTGCGATTCTCGCATGAAGCTGATTCCGGCGCGTGGAGATTCGCCGGCGGTGATCGAATACAGCAGGGTCCAGGCGCGAGGGTTGGTGATCACGTCCAGCGTGGCGGTGTGATCGCTCGGAATTGCCGGGCCAAGTTGTACGCGTCGATCGATCTCGCGGAACGCGTCCTCGACCACCTTGTGAATGAGCACCTGGCTTTGGCGCGGCGGCAGGAGCAGGGGATAGGCAGCCAGGTCGTTGAGGTCGACGCTCTGCTGGCCGGCGAGGGGGTGCCGGCTCGACATGACGACCAGCAGGTCCTCGACGCCGAGGTCCAGTGGTTCGAGCCCCGGGCGGTCGACGCCGCCGCGAATCAGTGCGATGTCCGCGTCGCCGGAGGCCACGGCGTCCATGCGGTGGGCAAAACTCTTGATGACGAACTCGACGTCCAGGTCGGGGTGACGTTCGCGCACGTGTGCGATGGCGTCCAGCGTCTGAGCGGCGAAGCTCATGTTTCCGGTGATCCGGATCCGGGCGCGCGGGTCGCGGGCGACCGAGTACGCCATCGTTTCGAGGCTGAGGACTTGCTGCGCGATGGGCACCAGACGCGATCCTGCCGGGGCCAGGCGGACGGCTCGGGTCGAGCGTTCGAAGAGCGTCGCCCCGAGCTCCTTCTCCAGCCGTGCAACCTGATGGCTGATCGCCGACTGCGAGATGAAGCAGCGCTCGGCGGCGCGACTGAAGCTCAGTTCCTCGCTCACGACGAGGAAGTACTTGAGTTGGCGGAAGTCCATGAAGACAGCTTACTTATGAGCAATCGAGATAACAGTCTTGCGAATACTCCAGCTAGCTGGACCCGACCCATGATCAGTCCATACCGTAATAGTCATACTTTCAATTTGGTTGAGGAGTTTGTTGTGGATAGAACAGCTGCGGGTCGCGCCGACATCGACGCGACTGGACACGAGAAGACTCAGGTAGTGATCGTCGGTTCGGGCTTCGGAGCCCTCGCCGCGGCCAAGACTCTCGCGAAGTCCAAGACGCCGTTCGTTCTCATCTCCGCCACCACCGAGCACCTCTTCCAGCCGCTGCTCTACCAGGTGGCGACGGGTGTTCTGTCGGCAGGCGAGGTGGCTCCGCCCATCCGCACGATCCTGCAGAAGTACCCCAACGCCGACGTCCGGCTCGGCCGCGTCGTCGAGGTCAACGCCGAAGAGAACACCGTCGTCTACGAAGCCTCGGGTACCCGCCATACGCTCGGGTACCGCTCGCTCATCGCAGCCACCGGTGCCACGCAGGCGTACTTCGGTCATGACGAGTTCGAGAAGGTCACCTACAAGCTCAAGACCGTCGAGGATGCCGAGGTCCTGCGTAAGCAGATCCTGCGTTGCTTCGAAGAGGCCCACACCACCAACGACGCGCTGGTTCGTCGCAACCTGCTCAGCTTCGTTGTCGTCGGTGCCGGCGCAACCGGCGTCGAGCTCGCCGGACAGATCAAGGAACTGGCGCGTCGCTACTTCGCCAAGTCCATCAACAACATCAGCGCCGACGAGGTCACGGTCACCATGGTCGAAGGCGCCGGCGTCGCCCTTCCGGCCTTCGGTGGAAAGCTCAGTGAGTACACGCAGGCTTCGCTCGAGAAGTCGGGTGTCGAGGTTGTCCTCAACACCATGGTCACCGCCATCGACGAGCACGGTGTCACCGTGTCCTCGGCAAAGACCAAGGAAGAGAAGCGCATCGACGCCGAGACCGTCATCTGGTCGGCCGGTGTTCGCGCCAACGACTTCGCCGCGGTGCTCGGCGAGGCAACCGGTTGTGACACCGACCGCGCGGGTCGTCTGCTCATCAATCCGGACTTGACTGTCGGCGGATTCGCCAACGTCTTTGCCATCGGTGACATGACGTCGCTGAACGGTCTGCCGGGTCAGTCGCCCGTCGCGATGCAGGGTGGCCGTCACGCCGCGAAGATCGTGAACGGAAAGGTCAAGGCCGGAACGCCTTTCAAGTACTTCGACAAGGGCAGCATGTCGATCATCAGCCGATTCAGCGCTGTGTGTCGCGTCCGCAAGGTCGAGTTCAAGGGCACGATCGCCTGGTTCATGTGGTTGGCCGTCCACGTGATGTATCTGGTGGGCTTCCGCAACCGGTACGTCGCTGTGATGTCGTGGTTCGGTTCGTTCATCGGGCACCGTCGTCCGCACTTCCACTACGCGCAGGAGCCGATGAAGATCGAGGCCGCGCCGCCGGCGGTCGAACGCGAACCGGAATTGGCGCACTCCGCGTAGCTCCGCACCGCCTGAACACGTTTCGCCTGATGTCAGTCACAGTGGATTCTTGGTGGCACTGCCCTGTCACACTGTGTGAATGGCATCAGGCGACCGTTCGTTGATCGGCCGGGCATTCATCGTGCTCGGTGCCTTCGACGCGACGTCGCCGCGGTTGACGCAATCGGAGATCAGTCGTCGCACCGATCTGCCACTGCCCACCGTCCATCGACTGTGTGGGCAGTTGGTGGCTGAGGGCGCACTCGAGCGTCGGAGTGACGGCAAGTACCAGGTGGGAGTGCGGTTGTGGGAGATCGGCGCTCTTGCGCCCGGGGCACATGGGCTCAGGCAGGTGGCGTTGCCGTTTCTCGAAGACCTCTACGAAGTCACCCGAGAGAACGTGCAGTTGGTCGTTCGTGAAGGTACCGAGGCTCTGTACCTCGAGCGCTTGTCCTCGCGTAGCGCTGTCACCGTTGTAGGTCGCGCCGGCGGAAGATTGCCGCTGCACGCGTCGAGCGGTGGATTGATTCTCCTCGCACACGGCGGAACCGAGCTTCTCGACGACGTCCTCCGTGCCGGTCTCGAGTCGTTCACTCCCAAAACCATTACTTCCGAGCGAATCTTGCGAGCAACTCTCGACGAGATCAGACGCACCGGATTCGTGGTCTGTCGTGAGTATCTGAACGTCGGGACCCTTGCTGTTGCCGCTCCGGTCCGCGAATCCGGCGGCAATGTCGTCGCCGCGGTCTCGACAGTTGTTCCGGTGGAGCAGGATCCGGCCCCTTTACTGCCGGCTTTGGTCGCGGCCGCCCGTGGAATATCACGCGGGCTTGGCGGCGGCGGACTTGGATAGCTCGTATTCGGTCTTTCACTGAGTGAAATTGCAGCTGTTCAGAGGAGTGGTCGTGGTCGAGGGTGGTCTCAATCGTCACTCACCTCAGGAGTTCACTGTATGTCTTCTTCGCGCACCCAGGTCGGAATCGTCGGTGGTGGTCCCGCCGGGTTGATGCTCTCGCATCTGTTGCATCTGAAGGGAATCGATTCGGTAGTCCTGGAATGCCGCACTCGCGAAGAGGTAGAGGGCACCATTCGTGCCGGTGTGCTCGAACAGAACACCGTTGATCTCATGGTCGAGACAGGACTCGGTGACCGACTGAAGCGGGAGGGCCTCGAACATCACGGAATCGAGTTGCGATTCGGTGGGCGAGGGCACCGCATCGCCTTCGACGAACTGACCGACGGGCGCGCAGTCACGGTGTATCCGCAACACGAGGTGCTCAAGGATCTGATTGCGCGACGCCTCGCTGACGGCGGGGACATTCGATTCGGAGTGTCCGGCGCACAAGTACACGATCACGAATCGGATCGCCCGAGTATTACTTTCGTCGACTCGGACGGAGCCGAGCAGAAGCTCGAGTGCGCCCTGGTGGCCGGTTGCGACGGATCACGTACCGAAACGCGAAAGCTGATTCCCGAACCGTCGATCCGCACGGATCATTTCCGGCAGTACCCCTTTGCATGGTTCGGCATCCTGGCCGAGGCGCCGCCGTCATCGGAAGAATTGATCTACGCCAACCACGAGCGTGGCTTTGCGCTGATCAGCACGCGGACACCCCAGGTGCAGCGTCACTACCTCCAGGTCGATCCGAACGACTCCGTGGACAACTGGTCCGACGATCGGATCTGGGACGAGCTGCACATGCGCGTCGACGGTGAGGGGGCGGAGATCAAGGACGGCAAGATCTTTCAGAAGTCGATCCTCCAGTTCCGCAGCTTCGTGTGCGAGCCGATGCAGCACGGCAACCTGTTTCTTGCAGGCGATGCGGCGCACACCGTGCCGCCGACCGGCGCGAAGGGTATGAATCTCGCGATCGCCGACGTCTACGCGCTGTCGAACGCCATGGACAAATTCTTCACCTCGTCCGACCGAAAGATGTTGGACCGGTATACCGAAACGGTGTTGCCGCGCGTGTGGCGGACGCAGCACTTTTCGTGGTGGATGTCGTCGATGCTCCATCGCTTGCCAGACGACACCGGTTTCGGGCATCGCCGTCAGCTGGCCGAACTGGACATGGTCACGCGTTCGGTCGCCGGGCGAACGTTGATCGCCGAGAACTACGTCGGAACGCCCTTGGCGTAGAGGGGTGTTCGCAGGTCGAGTTGGATGAAATCAGGGGAGCGGGGTGCCTTGATGATGTACCAATTGCCATCCGATCGGTGTTCGACGCCACAAAGATGTTCGCCGCGCGCGACGCCTACCTCGGACTGAATCCCACTGGGTGAGGACGTAGCCGTCGTCGATGATTCGACCGGTCAGATTATGAACTTCGATGCCCTCGTCTATGGGTTCGTTCCGCAGTGATTCAACTGTGGACGCGACATTCCAGACGCTACCCGACGCGCCTATCTCGACGAAGTCCTCGGCAAGCAATGCAAGTACACGTGCACTGCTGCGCCTGCATTCGACAGTTTGCAATTCCCGCTCCAGGGCGAGGACCTCCCCGACGTCGGTTCCTGGGGTCATGAATGCTCCTCTGCGTACACACATGTCGGGGACGATGTCGATCGTGATCATCGCAGAGGTGGACGTCGAGTTCCCAACATTCGTTCTCGAAGGCTGTCGTAGATAGGAGCCGAACCTGCCAAGGTGGCTACGAAAACCGCTGCTGCAGTGGCCGCGAGCATCGGAACCAGCGTCGACGTCACCGCAGTCATCTCGACCACGATCACGATTCCGGTGAACGGAGCGCGTACTACGGCGCCGAAGAAGGCAGCCATGCCGACGGTAGCCATGGTGATCGTGAGTCCGGCGTCCACTCCGGGCACGAAGCTCGACAGCCCGGTGAAGATCGACCCCCAGAGTGCACCGAGTGCGAGTAGAGGAGCGAACAGTCCACCGGGAGTCCCGGCGGCGTACGACAGCGGGCCGGTGAAGAACCGAACCACCAAGTACAGCAGCAGAATCGGCAGAACGAAGGTCCTTCCGCCGACGATCATCTGTGCAAGGACGTCGCCGCCTCCACTGGCCAGCGGGTCGAGGAACAGCGTCAGGCCGATGACCGCGCCGATCGTTGCGGCGATGACGGTCGGCGGGATCCTGTCGAGTCGCGCTACGACGTCGAGTAGTCCCAGAATCAAGCGGTTGTACGCGATGCCCAGCAACCCCGTCAGTATTCCGAAGACGACGAACAGCGGCAGTAGTGCGAGTTGAGGTGTGGGCACGGTGCCGACCTCGAAATCAGGCTGATCGCCGATGACGATTCGTGCACAGCCCACCGCGACCGAAACACCGAAAAGCGTTGGCAGCACGGTGCGTAGCCGGAACGAGTGCGTCACTTCCTCGCAGACGAACAGTGCGCCGGCGATCGGCGCGTTGAATGCGACAGCGAGTCCTGCTCCGGCCGCGGATGTTTGCAACATGGCGACATCCGGTTCGGAAAGGCGGGCCCGTCGTCCCGCTTCTGCACCGATCGCCGCGCCCATGTGGACGGTGGGGCCTTCACGGCCGAGAACCAGACCGGAGCCGATCGCCAAGAGACCGCCGATGAATCTTGCAGGCACGAGATTGATACCCGGAGGTTTCGCTTCGCCACGGGACACCGCCTCGACATGCTGGATACCGCTTCCCTTCGCGAGGGGAACTCGTCTGACGATCAGTACGGCAAGCACGGTGCACAGGGCCACCAGGAGTACCGGCACGAGCCACCCGACGTACGGAACGTGATGCGCCCAGTCGACGATCGTCCGACGGAGTTCGTCGGCCCTGATCAGGCACCAACGGAACGCGCCGCCGACAAATCCGACCCCGACACCGGCGACCGCAGCGAGTAGACACAGCAATCCCAGTCCGCGGTTGGAGTCGCGCGGTTCGGTGCCGACATCGTCCTCGGTCATCGTGATCAGCCCTACCTGATGGTCACAACTCTCGACAGGTGAATTGAGCCTCCCTCACGTTGGACGGTAACCCATCCCGCTACCCGCAGTGTCGGATCGAGGTTGTGCGGCCGAGTCACAATTCGATAAGCAGGCTGATTCCGAGAACTGCCATCATCAGGGCGATCAGAGCATCGAGAATCCGCCAGGCGTTGGGTTTCGCAAAGAGCGGCGTGAGTAGACGTGCGCCGTAACCGAGGGCGCCGAACCAGACCACACTTGCCGTGATGGCACCGGCCGCAAACCACCAACGTCCGATTTCGCCGCGACCGTTGGCAATTGAACCCATGAGCACCACGGTGTCCAGGTACACGTGTGGATTGAGCCAGGTGAGGGCCAATGCCATCGTGACGGCGGTAAGCCTCGACCCGTTTCCATGTTGATCCGGTGCCAACGTCTGGGGTCGAAGCGCCCGTTTGGCGGCGAAGATCGCATAGCTCAGGAGGAAAACGGCGCCGGCGATACGAACGAACGTGATCAGCGACGGTGCGTGTTCGAGGAGGGTCCCGATTCCGCTGATGCCTGCAAGAATCAGAATTGCGTCTGACAACGCGCACACTGCGACGATCGGGAGTAGATGCGATCGAGTCAGGCCTTGGCGAAGAACAAACGCATTCTGGGCGCCGATTGCGACGATCAAGGACAGTCCGACCCCGAAACCGACGAGGGCCGACGCAGGGTCGTTGGTGCTGAGCATGGTGTCGAGCCTGCCGCTCAGATTTCAATCAGTCCAGCTAATGATTCTTAGGATGCATCAGAGTAGCTTCAGATTATGTTGGATTTCGAGCAGTTGAGGGCATTGCACGCTGCGGTCGACGAGGGAACCTTCGAGGCGGCGGCGCGGAAGTTACACATCACGCCTTCGGCGGTCAGTCAACGAATCAAATCTCTCGAGACCTCGGTTGGCCGGATCCTGGTGCAGCGCACCAAACCCATCCAGGTCACAGATTCAGGGAGAGAAGTCCTGCGGCTTGCCCGTCAGATAGACGCCCTGTCGCGTGACACCGTGCGAGAACTCGGTTTGGAAAACGGTTCGAACAGCTTCGCCCGCGTCTCGATCGCGGTCAATGCCGATTCGCTGTCCACGTGGGTTCTCGGGGCCCTCGCGGAGTTCACGCAAGAAGTCAGTTTCGATTTTCATCTCGACGATCAAGACCACACCACCGAACTGCTACGCGACGGTTCGGTCATGGCTGCCGTCACGTCTGTCGCGTCACCGATTCAAGGGTGTACCTCCAGTCGGTTGGGCATCATGCGGTATCGGCCGATGGCGAGCGCAGAGTTCTGCCGTCGTTGGTTCGCAGATGGTGTTACGGCCGAATCCCTTTCGGAGGCACCGCTGGTTGTGTTCAATCGCAAGGATCTGCTGCAGGATCGGTACCTCGATCAAAAGATCGGCCACCCGGCAGATCCGCCTCGCCATCTTGTTCCGTCATCGGCAGACTTCGCGGACGCCGTCAGGCGGGGATACGGCTGGGGATTGATACCGGACCTGCAGCGCGGCGACGACGATCGATCCGGGGTGCTGATCGGATTCGATCCGGACTTCGTGGACGACGTTCCGCTGTACTGGCAGCAGTGGAAACTGTCGTCACCGGTCTTGCGCCGGATCTCCGAGGTGGTGACCCGCCGCGCCCACGAGGTGTTGCATCAGCCCTCGAGCTGATGAGCACCGCACCTGCCGTGTTGTGCTCGGGGAACAAAGAACCTGGATAAGTTGATCCCCTGGGACCGTTTCTTCGGCCACAGGACGCCGATAGTGTTTTGAGTCACACACGAATGAAAGGTGCTGACTCTCGTGGCGGACATCGGATATCTGGCTTGGGATCTTGCAGAGAAGTACGGGAAGAAGCCGTGCCTGCGGGACGACCACGTCGAACTCACGTATGAGGAGTTCGCAGATCGCACGGAAGCTGTTGCTGCGCAATTGGCCGGACTCGGAATCGGACTCGGCGACGTGGTGGCGGTCATGCTGCCCAATCGCGTCGAGTTGCTGATCGCGATCATGGCCGCCTGGCGTATCGGTGCTGCCGCTACCCCCATCAATCCGATGTTCACCGCGAACGAAGCGGATTACCAGATCGCGGACTCCGGGGCCGAGTTGGTCATCACCGCCACTGCCGACGCGCCCTCGGGTGGCCGTGCGGTGTTGGTCGTCGACGATCTTGCGACAGCGCCGCCGACGGACCCTCGGCCCGGAATCGATGTTGCAGCAGACGATCTGGCTCTCCTCATCTACACCAGCGGCTCCACCGGACGGCCCAAGGGAGTGATGCTCACGCACGCCAACCTGCAGTTCATGGCTTCGTCGATGGGCAAGAACATCGGAGTCACGGGCGCGGATCACTGTCTGTTGATTCTGCCGCTGTTCCACGTCAACGCGATCTGCGTCAGCGTCTTGACGCCCTTGCTTGTCGGCGGACAGGTCAGTGTCACCGGGAAGTTCTCGGTTTCGAGATTCTTCGACGACGTTGCGAGGCTTCGCCCCACGTATTTCTCGGCAGTGCCGGCAATCTACGCGATGCTGACCTCACAGCCGGAAGACTCCTCCATCGACACGTCATCCTTGAGGTTTGCCGTGTGCGGTGCGGCGCCGATCAGCAAGGAACTCCTCGACCGCGCGGAGCAGCGCTTCGGTTTCGTGATCGTGGAGGGTTACGGACTTACCGAGGGGACTTGCGCTTCGGCCTGCAATCCTGTGGACGGCGTGCGCAAACTCGGTACGGTCGGACCGGCGTTGCCGGGCCAGCAGATTGCCATTCTTGCCGAGGACGGAACCTTTGCTCCCGTCGGTACTGCCGGAGAGGTGGTCATCAAGGGCGACAACGTGATGCGTGGCTACCTCGGCAAGCCGGACGAGACCGCGAAGGCGGTCAGGGACGGTTGGTTGTACACCGGTGACGTCGGAGTCCTCGACGAGGACGGCTACCTGACCCTCGTCGACCGCATCAAGGACATGATCATCCGTGGGGGAGAGAACATCTACCCGAAGGAGATCGAAAACTCGCTCGCTACACATCCTTCCGTGCTCGAGGCCGCCGTCATCGGCGCTCCGCACCAGGTCTACGGAGAGGTGCCAGTTGCCTATGTCGTTGCCTACCCCGATGCACCCGTCACCGAAGACGAACTGCTCGAACATGTCACGGCCTTGCTCACCCGAGTAAAGGTGCCAGTGGCGATCTACGTCGTCGATGCGCTTCCCCGAAACCCGGTGGGCAAGATCGACAAACCCGGAATGAGACGAGCGTTGAGCGCAACTCCCGCTCACTAGTCACTTCCCCGTAGTACCAGCACAACTCGACGACGTCCGTCGAGTCGATCCGTCATGCCCACATTCCGTATTTCAGGAGCACATCATGGGATTCAAAGAAGGAAACTTCCCTCCCGTCGATCCGGCAACGTTCATGGACAAGCCGTTTCTCGAGCGTCTGCGTGACATGTCCACGCACTGGGTGGATTACGGCTTCGGTACGCCGAAAATGGTCCACACCGTCTACATCATGAAATTGTTGTTCCTCTACCTGGCAGCTGGAACAGCCGTTGCCACTTTGACTTCCGGCCTCTCGTGGTTCGACGTCGGTTCGTGGTGGAACCAGCCGATCGTCTACCAGAAACTCATCATCTGGACGATGATGCTCGAGATGCTGGGCTTGGCAGGATCCTGGGGACCGCTCGCCGGCCACTTCAAGCCGATGACCGGTGGAGTTCTCTACTGGATTCGCCCCGGCACGATTCGCCTGCCACCGTGGCCGGGCAAAGTGCCGCTCACCTCGGGTGACTCCCGCTCGGTGTTCGACGTTTTCATCTATGTCGCCGCAGTCGCCAATCTACTTGTTGCCGCGGTTCTTCCGGGAGTTCACACCACAGGACTCGATTCGGCCTTCGCTGACAGTGCCGGACTCGTACGTCCGACGGTCTTGTACTCCTTCCTGGTGCTCATGGTGATTCTCGGGTTGCGTGACAAGGTGCCCTTCATCGCTGCACGTAGCGAGCAGTACCTGCCGGCAATCTTCTTCTTCACGTTCCTGCCTTTCGTCGACATGATCCTGGCGCTCAAACTGCTGATCGTCATGGTGTGGATCGGAGCCGGTGTCTCGAAGTTCGGTCGCCATTTCTCGCTGGTGGTTCCCCCGATGCTCAGCAATACACCGTGGATCCCGTCGAAGAAGATCAAGCGCGCGCATTACCGGAACTTCCCGGAAGATCTTCGGCCCTCGCACCTGGGCGGCGGCGTCGCACACGTGGCCGGAACGATGGTCGAAATCGTCACCCCGTTGATACTGCTGTTCTCGACGAACAAGACTCTCACCATTCTTGCCGTGATCCTCATGGTCGGATTCCACCTGTTCATCGCGTCGACCTTCCCGTTGGCCGTTCCGCTCGAATGGAATCTTCTGTTCGCCTACGCCTCGGTCTTCCTGTTCCTGGGCTTCCCTGCGTGGGACGGCTACGGCCTCGGCGCTATGTCCTCTCCGTGGATCACCGCGGGAATCATTGCAGCCCTTGCCTTCTTCCCGATCCTCGGAAACCTCCGACCAGATCTGGTGTCCTTCCTGCCGTCGATGCGTCAGTACGCCGGCAACTGGGCATCCGCGACGTGGGCATTCGCTCCGGGCGCCGAAGCCAAGATCGACCAGTACATCAAGCGTCCGTCGCCGGATACGCGCAATCAGTTGATGACGATGTACCCCGAGGACGTGTCCGACGTCGTTCTGCATCAGCTGTTGGGCTGGCGTTCCATGCACAGCCAAGGGCGTGCGCTGTTCTCTCTGATGATCAGACACCTCGGCGACGACATCAACACGTATTCGCTGCGCGAAGCCGAGTTCATGTGCAACTCCATCGTCGCATTCAACTTCGGTGACGGCCACTTGCACGACGTGAAACTGATCGCCGCTATTCAGCGTCGCTGCAATTTCGCACCCGGTGAGTTCCTGGTGACCTGGATCGAATCGCAGCCCATCCACAAGGGAACACAGGAGTACCAGGTGATCGATGCGGCTCTCGGTGTCATCGAACGGGGTACTTTCAAGGTCGCCGACGCAGTCGCCGAACAGCCATGGTTGCCGAACGGGCCCATTCCGTTCGACGTTCAGTGGACACTGGACGTACGGGCCGACCGCGCGGCAACAGATCCGCAGGTTGTCTCCGAGCCGAAGATGCGTACGAGGGTCAGCGGTAGCGAGCAAGAGGTGAGTAAGTGACAAAGGCCGTAGTCGTCGGCAGCGGGCCCAATGGGCTCGCTGCCGCGGTACACCTTGCACGTAGTGGTGTTGACGTGCAGGTACTCGAGGCCGCCGACCAGATCGGCGGAGGCACCCGATCCGGTCCGCTCGACGTGCCGGGGTTGATCCACGATCACTGCTCGGCGTTTCACCCGATGGGTATCGGCTCGCCGTACCTGTCCAAACTGGACCTCGAGCGGTACGGGCTGATCTGGCGCTGGGCAGAGGTGGACTGTGCGCATCCGCTCGACAACGGCGATGCCGGCGTTCTGTACCGCTCGCTGGAGCAGACGGCGGCGGGACTCGGCGCGGACGGACCCCGATGGCAACGCATGTTCGAGGATTTGTCGACGGGGTTCGACGCTCTGGCGTCCGACCTGATGCGTCCGATCGTCAACGTTCCACGCCATCCGCTGCGGCTTGCGGCTTTCGGTCCGCGAGCGCTGCTTCCGGCTACGGTGACCGCGAAGTTGTGGAAGACCGACAAAGGAAAGGCTCTCTTCGGCGGGGTTGCCGCGCACGCCTTCTATCCGCTCAACCGTCCGGCTACATCGGCGGTGGGATTGATGATCACCGCGGCTGGTCACCGCTACGGTTGGCCGGTTGCCGAGGGAGGTTCGCGTTCGATCACCGACGCCATGGCCGCGATGCTCCTCGATCACGGCGGCAAGATCGACACCGGCGTTCGGATACGTACGGCCTCCGAGATTCCTGACGCCGATGTTGTTCTGCTGGATGTCAATCCGGGGGGTGCGCTCGAAATCCTGGGCGATCGACTCCCGGGCCGAGTGGCGAAGGCCTATCGAAAGTTCAAGCAGGCTCCCGGAGCATTCAAGGTCGATTTTGCGATCGAAGGTCATGTACCGTGGACCAATCAGGATTGCGCTCGGGCCGGAACTGTCCATCTGGCAGGTGGTTTCGACGAAATCGTGGCAGCTGAGCGTGAGACGAATTCAGGCCGTATGCCGGACCGACCGTTCGTGCTCCTCGGTCAGCAATACCTGGCTGATCCCACCCGCTCGGCCGGGAACGTCCATCCGTTGTACGCCTATGCGCACGTGCCTCACGGCTACAGCGGCGACGCGACGGAGGCGGTCATTCGTCAGATCGAGAGGTTTGCGCCAGGATTCCGGGATCAGATCGTCGCGACGTCGAGCAGTGGTACAGCTGATCTGGCACAAGACAATCCGAATCAGGTAGGAGGCGACATCATCGGAGGTGCGAACACCGAACTGCAGGTTGTCTTGCGTCCGCGCGTCGCAGTCGATCCGTACAGCACTGGGATCGAGGGCACTTACCTGTGCTCGGCCTCGACCCCGCCGGGTGCCGGAGCACATGGAATGTGCGGGTACAACGCGGCAGAATCGGCACTGAAGTACCTGCGGCGGAAGGGTGCAGAGGTTCTGTGAGTAGTCCATCGCACAAGGAGCGAGGCGCCGGAGCAATGCGGCGTCTCGCCCGAGTGCCTGCAGCTGCAGAGCCGGAAGTGCTTGCCGTGGTTGCCGAGTTGGCGCGACGACTCGACGAGCGCAGCGCCGATATCGCGCGTGAGATGGCCTTCATGATGGCTCACGAAATCGACCAATTGGATGCAGACGCCAAATTGCTCGAAATGCTCGAGGCCAGCGTGCAGGGAAACATCACGACGATCATCCACGTATTGGCCAACGACATTCCGATCGATCATCTCCAACCGACTACTGCCGCAGTTGAATACGCTTTGCGTCTGGCGCAGCGAGACGTTCCGTCCAACTCTCTCGTTCGGGCCTATCACATGGGCCAAGGCGATCTGATGCGGATCTGTCACGACGAGATCAGCACACTGGATATTCCGGCGCGACTGACTTTGGCTGTCCTGAAACACACTTCGGACGTGGTCTACAGCTACATCGACTGGATCACGCTCTACGTCTTCGACGCGTACGAGCGGGAGCGCAGTCGATGGATGGCAGCGCAGGGAAACCTCCATTCGGCCGCGATCCATGCCCTTCTGTCCGGTACCAACGCAGATACCGCTGCTTTCGAAGCGGAGACCGGATACCGCCTTGGTCAAAACCACGTCGCCTTGGTGGTCTGGTCGACGTGGGATGCGGACGTCATGGGCATCAACACGCTGGATCGACTCGTACGTGATCTCGGCGCAGCGGCGGGAGCGGACAAGCCGCCGATCATCACCGCCATCGATCGACGCACGGTGTGGGCGTGGCTGCCCTTCGGTCGCCGGATTCCAGCGCCGGATGCGGACGTTCTCGCGGCCGCAGTGCCGTTGGACGGTGGAGCGCGGGTGGCCATCGGACTGCCGGGGTCGGGGGTCGACGGTTTCAAACGATCTCACGAACAAGCCACTGCCGCCTATTCAGTTGCTGCCGTCCCGGATACGCCACAGCGACCCGTGGTGAGTTTCGGGGACCGCGGCGTCGCCGTGGTTTCGCTTCTGTCGGAGAACATCGATTCTACGAAGTCATGGGTCTGGGAGGTGCTAGGCCCGTTGGCGGACGATACGCCTTCTGCTGCGTCCTTGAGGACGACGTTGAGTGTGTACTTCGCCCACGGAGAAAGCCATCTGCACACTGCCAATCATATGAATCTGCACCGGAATACGGTGAAGTATCGCATCAACAAGGCGCTCGGCGATCCGGTCGCTGCGGGCCGAGACAAGTTGGATCTCGCTCTGGCCCTGCAGGTTTGTGAGTTGTTGGGCAGATCGGTCTTGCGCCCCGCCCGAACGTCGTGAGTTGTGGACGCTCCACGGCCTCTGGGCTCCGTATCGGGTTTTGATGTCCGATGCGGAGCCTGGCCGTGTTCTGTTGTGCCTGAGGTTCGTCCTCAGGTTGTGAATGTGGTGTTCGCCGGCCGCGGGTGCCGCTGCGGGTCGATCGAGGGCGGTGGGATGAACCAGGGTTTGTTGTCGACGCCGATCCGGATTTCCCATTTGCCGACGAACCCGGATTTGCGGTGCATCAGCCGGTGATGTGAACGGCACAGCAGGACGAGGTTGTTCATCACGGTCGGGCCGCCGTTGGCCCAGTGCCGGATATGGTGTGCATCGGTCCAGGCGGGCACACACGTGCATCCGGGGAACGCACAGCCTTTATCTCTCGCGATCAGCGCGACGCGTTGTTCGGCGGTGAGCAACCG
>NZ_JBVHEH010000018.1:0-172550 GCF_055562955.1 Kitasatospora sp. NPDC015121 | reverse complement strand
ACCGTCACGGTGAAGTTCAACGCGGTCGAGGACGCCTCGCTGCAGACCTCCTTCGTGATCGACGACACCGCCGTCCAGACCGGCTGACCCACCCCCACCCGAGCCGCCCCCCGGTGCCCGGCGCACCGGGGGGCGGCACCGGCGCGCTCACGCCGGGGCGAGGCCCAGCGCGGTCCGGCTCTCGCCCACCAGGCGGAGCGAGCCGAGCACCACGATCAGCCCGCCGGGGCCCACCAGTTCGGCCGCCCGGCGCAGCGCGGCGCCGGTGTCGGGGGCAGTGTGGGCGCGGTCCCGCCGGAGGGCGGGCACCTGGGTGCGCAGCGCGTCGGGGTCGGCCGCGTCGGGGGAGCCGGTCCGGGTGAGCACCAGCGGCCACGGCACGGGCAGCGGGGCGAGCATCTCCGGAACGTCCTTGTCGCGCATCGCGGCGAAGACGACGGCGGTCGACGGGCCGCCGGGGACGGCCGTGGCGAGGCGTTCGATCTCGGGCACCACGGTGGCCATGCCCTGCGGGTTGGTGGCGCCGTCCAGCAGCACCCGGCCGCGCCAGCCGTCCAGCCTGGCCTCGGCGAGCAGTTCGAGGCGGCCGGGCCAACGGGTGGCGGCCAGGGCCGAACGCAGCGGTCCGTCGGACGGCGGGCGGACGTGGCCGCGGTCGGCGAGCGCGGCGGCGGTGGCCAGGCCCAGGGCCAGGTTGTGGTGCTGGTGGGCGCCGGGCAGCGGGCAGGGCAGGGCGCGGTGCCCGCCGAGCGGGGTGGTGACGTCCAGGAGACCGTCGGACCGGTCGGTGTAGCGGACCTCCCGGTCGACCTGCCAGCGCGTCAGACCGCTGCGCCCGGCCAGCACCTCCTCGACGCCGGCCTGCGCCCGCGAGGACAGGCGGCCGAGGACGAGGTGCTCGCCGTCGCGCACCGCACCGGCCTTGGCGGCGGCGATCCGCTCCAGGGTGTCGCCGAGGATCCCGGCGTGGTCCAGGCCGATGCTGGTGATCACCTTGACGTCGAGGTCCAGGAAGCGGACCGCCGCGCCGCGCCCCCCGATGCTCGCCTCGGCCACCACCCGGGTCACCCCGGCCCGGCGGAAGTGCGCGGCGGCGACCGCGGTGCACATGGCGGCGGCGCCCAGCGGCAGCCGGTGCTCCCCGATCACCGCCAGCACCTCGCGGTAGGCCGCCGCGTACGCGTCCCGGCCGATCGGCCGTCCGCCGACCCGGATCCGCTCCCGCGGCTCCTGCAGGTGCGGACTCGGCATGCTGCCGACCCGCTCCCCGGACGCGGACAGCGCCGAGACCGCGAAGGCGGCGGTGGAACCCTTCCCGTTGGTCCCGATCACCATGGCCCCGCGCAGCCCGTCCTGCGGGCGGCCGAGCCCGGTGAGCACACCGGGGAGGTTCCGCCGCCGGGCCACCCGCTCGGCGGGGTCGAGTCCGTACAGCCCGGCGAGGTGTTCCGCGCACTGCTGGTAGTCCACGGGGGCCATGCTCCCACCGACCCCCCGGCGGAGCGGGGCGACAACGACCACGACCACCCGGACGGGCCACGCCTGGCGGCCCCGGCCCCGGCGCTCCGCCTGCGCGCTCTCCCCGCCGACCCGCCTTCGTGCCGCACCCGCCGCCGTCCGGGCAGGGCTCGGCCGCGCCCCGCGAGCGCCCGTTCCTCCGCGTCGGCCAGCCGGAAGCAGACCGGCGGCAGGGCGAGTTCGAGCACCGTCAGGACCACCTGGAACCAGTGCGCCCGGCACGCGCCCGGCACCGGCCCGCCAGGCGTGGCAGCCGGAACTGGCGACGCCCAGGACCTCAGCACGGCCGCTGGACGCCGGGCTGGCGGCGTGGGCGGAGGGGAAGTCCCAGCGGCGGGCCCTCACTTCCCCTCCCGCGCGAAAGAGGCTGCTGCCCGGCGCAGGACCTCCCCTCGGCCTGCCATTGGCGCGCGGCCTCGCGAAGCCGCGGGCTGTTCCGGGAAATCGACCCCGTCATCCGCGAACGCGTCCTCACGCTGCGGGTCACCCCGGGAGACCTCGTGGTGTTCACCCGGGCAGCCGCCCGCCGAGGGCGTACGACCTGTTGCCGCCTCGTGGCGCTTCGCCGGGCGTTTCCTCCCTGTGCTTTCTCCGGTCCCGGGGTCGGAGTCCTTCGTCGACGTGCCCTCGGCCTGTTGCGGGGTCAGTCGATGGTGAGGGTGGCGATGCTGTCGATCCGGGAGACCGTTCCCAGGCCGAGGGTGCACGCGAGGACGTCGGCCGAGGGGGCGACGAGCTGGTACACGGCGGTGTCGCCCGTGAACAGGCCGGAGGTGACCGTGCCCGTCACGGTGGTGGTGAGTGCGGCTCCGGCGAGGTTGACGGTCCTGGTTCCGGTGACGACGGTGGTGGCGCCGTTGTTCCAGGTGAAGCTGATGGTGGTGGGGGCGGAATTGAGGAGGGTGAGGCAGGAGTAGGAGGGGATGGTCACCTGGTGGACCGTCACGGGGGCCGAGTTGACGGCCGGCACACTCACCGAGGTACAGGTGTTCAGGTCCCGGGTGATGGTCACCGTCGTGGCGGCGGGTGTCAGACCCAGGGGCGGTGAGTAGGAGGAGGAGTCGTTGCTCGGCGCCGTGCAGAGGACGTCCCCTGCCGCTGCCTGGGCGGGCGGCCCGGCTGTGATCGTGGCCGCGGCCAGGGCGAGTGCGCCGAGCAGGCCGCCGATGACGGTGTGACGTCTCATCGCGGAGTTCCTTTCCTGGTTGTCCGATAGGGGGCGGGCGTTCCGGGTGGCGTGTTCTCCGGGCACCGCAGCGCGTCCGGCCACCACGGCGTTGTGTCGGGGGTGCCCGGCCCGGCGGCGCAGGCGGTGGGGTCGAGGATGCGGAAGAGGGCGGCCTGTTCGGCCCGGTGGCCGGAGAAGCGGCCGGCGGTGATCGTTCCGCTGCGGGCGGACGTGCCGGTGCCGTCGACGACGGTGAGGGTCACGGAGGGGGAGAGCGTGTTCGTCTGCCCGTCGTCCCAGGTGAGGACCCGGGTTCCCCTCAGCGTGGAGCGTGCCGTCGTGCACGGACGGGAGGGTTGTTGATGCTCTCGTCGTACCGTGCGGACAGCACGGTCGTGCCGACGGCGACGCGGAGGCCGGGCGAGCCGGCCCCGGCGCCCAGCGGCCCGAGCGCGCACACGGCTCCCGGGGCCGCGACGCCTGCCACGTTTCGAAGCGTATTCACGGACCGACTCCTCGGACTGCGTGCCGGGGCGAGAGGTTCCCCGTCCGCGGTACTGCGGGAAGGTCTCCGAAGCCTGGCAGCCCCCGAGCGCACAAGTACAGGAGGAATTCAGGACGAAAGAGATGTGCCTGGAAGGACGGTTGGTATTTCTGTGGGCCCGTTCTCCGGCGTGTTCGGCAACGACCGGGAAGGACGCGAGAATCCTTTCCGGCGCACCGCCCCGTGGCATTGTCCGGAAACGTCCCGCTCCGGTCGGGAGGCGGCCCGTCACCGTTTTTTTAACGCAGGCGTGAAACTGAACGAGAGCCCGTCCCGGTCCCCTGGTCGGCGGATCCTCGACGGGTCAGTATGGGAAGGTACGAGCAGCCGAGGTCCCGTCCCGCTCCTCCTGCTTCCTCCCGGGGCGCCGGAGCCCCGTCGAGCAGGTCGCGGCCGAGCCCCCCGCCGTCCGCGAGACGTGGGCCGACTTCCCGCCGCAGCGCGGGGGCGGTGACCCGCAGACCAGACCGGCCGTCACGTGCGCCGGTACCGGCACCACCACCTACACACCCGGACTGGCCGACACCCCCAGAACGTGGTCTGCGCGGTCCCGGAGCAGCCGTCCTCCGGCGCCTTCAACGGCGACTCCCCGGTCGTCGCCGACGTCTTCGTCAACGCCGACCTCACCGCGTGCGACAGTCCCGCCGGCCGCACCGGTCGCAGCGGACCCGCCGAGAGGCCGGTCTCGCGTCGCAGCCGCGCCTCCGGCCGGCGCGGGGCGCAAAGGCCGTCAACGCGCAGCGTCGCACGGCACCAGGTCCTGCGAACAGGAGAAGAAGATGCGCTTCATCAGCGGTGAGAACCCGCCGTACGAACTGACCTTCGCCGATGTGTTCCTGTTGCCCCAGGACTACACGGGGGGCTCCCGGCAGTCGGTGGACATCACCCCCACCGACCCGCTGCCCACCACCCTGCCGCTGGTGGCCTCCGACATGCTGGCGGTGACCGGTCGGCGCACGGCCGAGACGCTGGCCCGGCGCGGTGGGGTGGCGGTCCTCTCCCACGACCTGGCCGAGCGCGACGTGCGGGAGTGCATCGACTCGGTCAAGGCCGCGCACCCGTTGTGGCAGACGGCCCCGGCCGTGGGCGCCGACACCCGGGCCGCGGACGTGCGGCACCTGGCCAATGCCCACGGGCACGGCTTCACCGTGGTGACCGACGGCTCGGCACACGCGGTGGGAACGGTGCCCGCCGGCCGGCTGCGGGCGGCGCAGGGCCACGAGCGGCTGGGGGGCCTCGCCGTCGACACCCCTGTCCTCGACCCCGGTACCGCGCCCCGGGACGCCTTCGCGTTCCTGACCGAGCGGGGGGCCGACGTCGCCCTCGTGGACCGGCCCGGCCACCCGGGCACCATCGCCACCCCGCGCGGGATGGTGCGGTCCCTGGTGTTCGCGCCCGCCCTGGACGGCTCCGGCAGGCTGCTCACCGCCGTGGCGGTCGGCATGAGCGGTGACGCGGTGGGGCGGGCGGAGCGCTGTGTGGCCCACGGCGCCGACGTGGTGGTCCTGCACACCCCGCACGCCGCCCAGGCGCCCGCCCGCGAGGTGGTGGCACGCCTGCGCGAACGCATCGGCGACCGCGTCCTCGTTGCCGGTGTCGCCGTCACCGGGGAGGCCACGGAGGCCCTCATCGGCGCGGGGGCCGACGTCGTCAAGGTCGGCCTGGGTGGAGGCGCGATGTGCACGACCCGGATGATGACCGGCGTGGGCCGGCCGCAGTTCACCGCCGTCCAGGAGTGCGCCGAAGCCGCCCGTGCCCTGGGGCGGACGGTGTGGTCCGACGGCGGGGTGCGCCACCCGCGTGACGTGGTGCTGGCCCTGGCCGCGGGCGCGTCCTCCGTCATGGTGGGCTCGTGGTTCGCCCGCACCCTGGAGAGCCCGCCGCCACTGCTCCGCGGTGTCACGGGGGAGGCGTACAAGGAGTCCTTCGGCATCGCGTCGAGGAAGGCCGTGGCCGACCGGTCCGCGCACATGGAGCCGCTGGAGCGCGAACTGGCCTCCTACTTCGACGAGGGCCTGAGCACGAGCCGGCTCGGGATCGACCCGGAACGGCCGGGCCTGGAGGACGTCGTCGACCGCATCGCGGCCGGACTGCGCAGCGGCTGCACCTACGCGGGGGCCACCTCGCTCGCCGAGCTCCACGAGCGGGCCGTGATCGGCCTGCAGTCCGGCGCCGGATACGCCGAGGGCGCCGCCCTCCCCCACGGCTGGTGACGCGGTGCGACCGACCCGCCGCCTGGTCCTGTGGGACGTCGACTACACCCTGGTGGACGCGTCCGGCGCCACGCACCTCGCCTTCGCCCGCGCGTTCCGGGCCCTGTTCGGACGCCCCCTGGAAGCGCAGGTGGTGATGGCGGGCAGGTGCGAGGCCGCGGTGGTCCCTGATCTCCTCCGGCACAACGGAGTCCTCGACGCGGACCGGCACACGCCCGCGTTCCTGCGCGCCGTGCGGGCCGAGGCTGCCACGGTGCGGGCGCACACCGCGCGGTACGGACGGTTGATGCCGGGAGCCGACGAGGCGCTCGCGGCCGTGGCCGCCGAGCCGGGGACGGTGTCCGCCGTGGTGACCGGCAACTCGCGGACCGCCGCGGTCGCCAAACTGTCGGCGTTCGGCCTCGACGGCCGGATCCGCCTGGAGGCCAGCGCCTTCGGCGACGAAGCCGCCCGGCGCGGCGATTTGGTGCGTCTCGCGATCCGGCGCGCCGAGGACCCCGGCGCCGACGTGACGGGTGCGTGGGCGGTCCCCGCGGTCATCGGGGACACGCCCGAGGACGTGCGGGCGGCCCGCGAAGCCGGTGCGACGGCCGTGGGCGTGGCCACCGGCGTGCACGACCGGGCCGAACTGGAGCGCGCCGGTGCGGTGCACGTCCTCGGAAGCCTGCGGGAGCTGGAAGCGCTGAGGGCGATCGTGCGGCTTCCCGCAGTCGGCTGAACCGACGACGACCGTGCTCCACGCGGCCACCCGCGACGCTCGGCCCCCTCTCGGCGGCCCCGCCCCGCTCCCGAGCACGTCGGAAGCGGGGCGGGGCCGCCGGGCGGGCTCAGGGCAGGATCGACAGGGTTGCCGTGCCCGTCTGGGAGGACACGCCGGCGCCGGCGCAGGCCGTCAGGCTGAGCGCGGGCAGCACGATGACCCGAGTGGCCTCGCTTCCCTGGCCGAGGCCGGCGGTGACGGTGCCGAGCGAGGTGACGGTCGTGGTGCCGTCGACGGCACGGACCACGTTGCTCACGCCGAAGGTGATCGTCGAGGTGGCCGAGGTGTTCCACGTGTAGGTGGTCACCGCGGTGTGCGCGGGCTGGGCGGTGAGCAGGCACCCGGCGTCCTCGGCGAAGACGGCGCTGGTGCTTCCGCTGCTCACTCCGGTCGACAGCGACGTGCAGCTGTAGTTCTCCGTGATGCTCGCCGACGTGGGCTGCGTGGTGTTGGTCATCGCCGGGCTGTAGGAGGCGGTCTGGCTTCCTACCGCGCAGGTGATGTCCACCGGCGAGGCATGAGCGGTCGTGGAGACGCTCAGCACGCCTGCCACCAGGCCGACGGCGAGCGAGGAGGCGACTGCTGTACGCGGCAGGAGTGTCATCTTGACCTTCTCTTCGAGGGGGGAGGAACACGACGGGCGAAAGCCGACGGGAACGGGGACGGGGCGTCCTGACGCCCGGTCGGCTCGGTACCGGGTGTCGCCGGGGACCGGGTCCTTCGGCGCGGGTGGGTCAGGGGGCAACGGAGGGGGTCAGGGTTTTCCGCCGTCGATGACGATCTCGGTGCCGGTCAGGTAGCTCGCGGCGGGTGAGAGGCAGAAGGCGGCGGTGCGGCCGAACTCCTCGGGACGGCCGTGGCGGCGCAGGGCGGTGGCCGCGGGGCTCTCGCCGGGCCCGAGGGGCGCCCCTTCGGTGGGGAAGCGGCCGGGGAGCAGGGACAGGACGCGGATGCCGCGGGGGCCCAGTTCGGCGGCGAGGCTGCGGGCGGCCATGGCCAGGCCGGGGCGCAGTCCGGTGGAGAGGGCGAAGCCGGGGAGCGGGGCTCTGGCGGAGGTGGACAGGAGCAGGCCGAGGGCGCCGTCGGCGGGGAGTGCGGGGGCAACGGTCCTGGCGCACCGCAGCACCGCGAGGAACAGGAGTTCGAAGTGGGTGCGCCAGTCCTGGTCGGTGGCGTCCAGGACGGTGCCGCGGCCACTGCTCCCGGTGCCGAGCAGGCCTCCGTCGAGTCGGCCGAAGACCCGGTGGGCGGTTCGGACAAGTAGGTCGGGCGTGGCCGGGTCCAGCAGGTCGGCGGCCACGCCCGCCGCGTGCCCAGGGGGCAGCTGGTCGACGGCCCGGTGCAGGCGGTCGGGGTCGCGTGCGCACAGCACGACCTTGGCGCCGTCGTCCACCAGAGCCCGCGCGGCGGCGAAGCCGAGTCCGCTGCTCGCACCGGTGAGCAGGTAGCAGCGGCCGGAGAGTCCGAGGTCCACGGTCTCAGCGGTCCGGGTCCGCGACGGGGGCGAAGCGGTGTTCCTCCCCGTGCCGCCAGGGGAAGTAGTGCAGGGCCCAGCGGCGCAGGCAGTTGACGTAGAGGGCGAGGGCGGCCGTCACCGATCGGAACTCCTCCTTGGTGCGCAGGCCGGGCAGGACGCGGTGGGTGCGGTGCACGAGGTCGTGGAGGTCGTGGAAGCCGCAGTGGCCGAGGAAGTCGGTCTGCATGGCGGTGAGCCGGGGCAGCAGCGTGCGCAGCGCGCCGAGGGGGACGTCCGGGTCGAAGGTGGCGGCGACGAGCGGGTTGAGGGTGGTGGAGCCGAGCAGACGCAGTTCGCCGTTGACGTAGACCAGGGTGGAGAAGTACTGGCCGCGGCTGCCGAGCGGGACGTCTCCGCGGTGCAGGGCGAGGAGGTCGGGGGGTGGGGTCAGCCAGGCGCGTTCGGTGTGCGCGTGGAGGTCGTCGAGCAGGGCTTGGGCGTCGGGGTCGGTGACGCCGGGCTGGCGGGGCAGCCGCCAGTGGTCGGCGGGCTCGCCGTGGCGGGTGACGCGCACTTCGAGGACCCGCTTGGTGCGGTAGACCGATTCCCAGGATCGTTCGGCGACCTGGCGCAGGGTCGCGAGGTCCTCCTCGGGAACGCGGGCGACGCGGGCGCAGACGGTGGGTTCGAGGAGCGGCGCGTACTTGATCAGCAGGTGTTGGAGGCGGGAGAGGTACACACTGCCGTCGGGGGCGAGGCTGCGGTCCTCGGGGGTCCGGTGCGGTGCGTGGACGGGTTCGGAGCCGGGGGCCAGGTGGTAGAAGTGGCCGTCGGCCACGACGGCGTGGCTCTGGACGCTGCGGTAGGGGAGCATGTCCCACCAGACACTGGCGAGTTCGGGGTTGAGGTCTTCGGTGAGGATCGCGGTGACCTTCGCATCGAGCGCGGGCCAGGCGATGTCCACGCGTTTCACGGCTTCCTCCCGGGGAGGCGGGGCCGGGGCCGGCGGGCGGGCCGGAGCTCCGGCGTGTCGGTCAGAGCAGGTGTCGGGGGCCGAGGGCGGCCAGGACCCGGGAGGGGCCCCGGAAGACGCTGGCACGGCCGGAGCGCTGGGCGGGGTCGTCATCGGAGGTGCGCGCGCCGGGGAACCGGAGGGCGAGGGTGGAGAGCAGGGTGTCGGCCAGGGCGTACACGAGTGGCACGCCGACGCAGCGATGGGCTCCGTGGCCGAACTGGAGGTGGCGGTTGGGGGTGCGCTCCAGGTCGAGGCGCGCGGGGTCGGCAAAGACGGCGGGGTCGCGGTCGGCCAGGGCGAGCGAGACGATCACGATGTCGCCCGTCGCGATCGGGACGCCTGCCAGGACGGTGTCGGTGCGGGCGAAGCGCCACACCCCGCGCACGATCGGGCCGTCGAACCGCAGGTACTCGTCGGTGACCAGCCGACGGTTCCGCGGTGTGCGGCAGTACGCCGACCAGCCGTCCCGGGAGAGCACGCCCAGCAGCAGCGTGGCGAGGAAGTCGGCGGTGCTCCGGCGCCCGGCCCCGTACATCTGCAGCAGGACGTCGGCCCACTCGTCCGACGGCGTGTCACCGCGCAGGCCCGGGGCGCTCTGATCGCCGGACCCCGACAGCGGTGCGGTGCGGACGTGCCGACGCAGTGTCAGGCGCGCTTCGGTGATCCCGGCCCGCGCGCCGGCGCTCGTCATCGGGCGCAGGAGGTGGTCGGCGTGGGCGCGCAGTGCGGTGTCGGCCTGGTCCGGGAGGCCGAGGAACGCCGTGGTGGTCTCGTCGACCAGCGGCTCGATCAGGTCGGATAGGAGGTCGGTGGTGCTCCCGGGGGCCAGGGCATCGACGAGTTCCGCGCACCGGTCCGCGGCGTGCCGACGGAAGGCCGGCAGGGTGCCGCCGGAGGAGGCACGCAGGACTTCGGCGCGCAGCCTGGTGTGGTCGGGCGGGTCCTTGTCGATCAGGCCCAGGCGCATGGGCGACACGTGCGCGGCCAGGTCCGGATGGACGTGCCGTTGGTCGCTGGCGAGTTCGGGGGCGCTCAAGGCGGCGACGGCGGCCGCGTACGTGGTGACCCACCAGACGTCGAACCGTTCGTACAACCGCACGCGGACGACCGGTCCGACGGTCCGCAGGCGTTCCAGCACCGGGTAGGGGTCGATCAGGGACCCGGGGTCGTCGGACAGGTGGCGGACCGGGCACCGCTCATCGCGGTCCGCCTGACCACCTGTCGTCTCCTGGCGCATGAATGATCCCGTCGAGGATAGGGGACGGAGCCGAGCGAGCCGTCGTCCACCAGTGGTGCGCCGGGTACCCGCTCGCCTTCCCGTCCGTGCTGACGGCTCCGTCGTTCGCTGTCGACGGCGGAATGGAACCCTCCCGCCGCCTGCGCGCTTCTCCGAGCGGAGGGTGTTCGGTGGTGCTGTTCAACTGACCCCCGCGATCGAGACGGGTGCTGAATTCCCGGGTGCCGCAAGAAGCCCCCGCGCACGGGCCGGGAGCCGCGGGGTCGGCCGGGTCGGGTGGATCCGCCCGTCGCGCGGGTGCCCAGGAGGCCCGATGTGGTGCTCGCCGTTCGTCGCGACCGGAAGGACGTTCCCATGGTCACTCCTCCAGCGGCCGGTGACCAGCGGTCCGGGGCCGGATCCTCGCTAAGTTCTACGAGGGCGTTAAGGAGCCGCTCTCGTACTGGTTCCGGTGAGCGCCAGTCCGATCAGGACGACGCGGCGCTCGCGCCCTGCGACCGGGCGCAGGTGCGGGCGGGGGCTCGGTGGCCGGGGCGGTGACGTGGGGGCGGACAACGAGGCCCGGGGCGCCGACCGGCGATCAGCCGTCCTCCCGTCCTGCGGGAACGCTCCCCGGGCTGCGGGGAGCAGGGAGTCGGAGTGGGTGCGGGGAGGTGACCTGCCCGGGTCGGCGGCCGGTGGGACGCCGTCGACCAGGGCGAGGGTCCGGGTGGCGTCGTTGGCGTTGGCGGCGGTGGTGACCAGATGGAGCGGGACGCCGCCGCCGTCGCTGGTCAGGTGGTGTTCGCTGCCGCTCTGGTGGCGGTCGACCGGTGACGGGCCGGCGGCCCCGTCCTGCTCGTCAACTCCCCACTCCTGGAAGGCCGTCCGTGCGGCCTGCTGTCCCAGCGCAGCTGGGCGTGGCAGCGCGCCGACCCGCGCCGCACCGGCCTGCTGCCGCCCGCGCTGCGCGCCGACGTCAGCGCCGACGACATCGTCGACTGGGCGCTCGGCATCCCGCTCATCCACTACCGCACCGCCGACGGCCGCTACCACCGCGCCCCCGGCGGCACCTTCGCCGACCTGCTGCGCGACGGCCTGGACGACGGCACCGGGCCCACCGCCGCGCACTGGGCCGCCCACCTCTCCCAGCTGTGGACCGACACCAGGGTGCGCCGCACCCTGGAACTGCGCGCCGCCGACGGCCCGCCCGCACCCCACCTCGCCGCCCTGCCCGCGCTCTGGACCGGCCTCAGCTACCACCCCGAATCCCGCGAAGCCGCCTGGGAGTTGACCCGCGACCGGAGCGCCGAGGAACACCGCGCGGCCCGCGCCGAACTACCCGCCCGGGGCCTGGACACCCGCTTCGGTGACACCCCCGTCCGCCCGCTGGCCGTCGAACTGCTCCGCCTCGCCCGCACCGGCCTGGAGGCCCGCGTCACCGCCGGACTGGAACCCCCGCACGTCCCGGCGTACCTCGACCCGCTGGACGAGATCGCCGCCACCGGCCGCACCTTCGCCCACCAGCACCTGGAACGCTGGCACGGCGACCTGCGCACCGACCCCGCCCGCCACGTCGCCGCCCACCGCGTCTGACCCGGGAGCCCGCCGCCGGGCCGGTTCATCCCGCGGCGAGCGCGGCGGCCGCCCGCGGAGCGGCTCTTTCCGGGACGGGGAGGGAGCGGACGAGTGCACCGGCGGAGGCGAGGGAGAGCGCTGACGGCAGTACGCACCACCTGGGGCTGCTGGTCGAGTCCGGTGGGCAGGAGGAACTGCAACAGCCAGTCGTCGTACAGCAGGGCCGCGGTCGCCGGCAGCCCGGTCGCCGCGGCGCGGCGGCGCCTCCGCGCCCGGGGCTTAGCGACCACGCCGCCGGCCCAGGTTGCTCACGGCCGGCAGATCAGCCCCGCCCACCGCGCCCCCCCCGGCCGAACGCATGACCGCCCGGGCTCCGTCCCCTCCGTCGACCCAACTCCGTTGCGCCGTACGGTCGGACGAGGCCCGACTCCCGTCCGCTACGCCGCGCTCGGGGCGGTGACGGGCGGGGGGAGGGCTTCGCCTTCGCCGAACGGGTCGGCAAGTGCAACGGCCGCATCCGTGCCGTCGCCGCCGAAACGTGCCGTCCCCTGTCGCCCTTCGAAGTGGCCGACACGGCGGTCGAGTTCACCGCCGCCGAGCACACCTGGGATGGCACCCGCCCCGATCCCAACGGTGGGATCCGGGGCGCGGCCGCGTTCGCCGGCGTGCTCGCCCGCCGCTACGCTCCGGACATGCTGCGGGTGCGTACCAGCAGGGCGCCGTGCGGGTGGTTCGTGGTGGGCCCGGTCGAATTCCGGCCGTTGGCGACACGCCCGGGTCAGGGGGCCACGGGTGTTGCGGACATGCCCACAATGCGCCTAGCGTGAGCGGCCGTTGATCCACTTCCATGAAATGACCCTTGGGGCTTGGAGGGGCACGACCTGATGATCCACCACGTCAGAACGACCCTGCGGGCGGCGCTCGCGGCCGGTCTGCTCGTCACCGGCGCGCTGGCCGGGACGCCGGCCGCGTCGGCCGCCGCCGCGGCACCGACCGTGCTGAACGCGTCCGCGTACACGCTCAGCGCCGACTACCACCAGTTCGACGCGCTCAACTCGGCCCTGGTCTCGACGCTCGGGACCTCCCCCGTCCACACGGTGATGGACAACGCCAACCACGACCGGCAGGGCATGACCTCCGGCTTCTCGGTCGCCGGACTGTCCACCGGCTTCCGCTTCGACGACGGCGACGACTCCGACTGCCAGAGCTACCCCCAGGGCATCACCACCAGCCGGGACGCGGTCGGCACCGCGAACAGCGGCAACTACGACGGCCACCAGCTCGTGCTGGTCAGCTGGTACACCAAGGACGCCTGCGGCAGCAAGCAGCACGAGCGCAGCCGGATCACCCTGGCCGACTGGGACGCCACGTACCCCAACAAGTACCGCAAGATCCTGCTGGTCGAACCGACCGGTACCACCGCGGCACCGAGCTTCAAGGACATCCCGATCCACGCGGGCGGCGTGTCCTGGTACGGCGACTACCTGTACGTCGCCGACACCGGGGTCGGCATGCGGGTCTTCGACATGCGCAAGATCCTGAACACCGACACCGGCGGCACCGCCGACCAGATCGGCCGGTCCGGCTCGGTCTACTACGCGCACAACTACGCGTACGTGCTGCCGCAGGTCGGCACCCTCACCGCGCAGGCCGCCGGCACCGACAAGCTGGCGTGGTCGACGATCTCGCTCGACCGGGTCAGCAAGTCGATCGTGATGACGGAGTACACCTGCCCGGCCGGCTCCGGCTGCACCGACTACCCCAACCGCCCGCCACGGGCCGTCCGCTTCCCGTTCGCCTCCGGGGCGACCACCTTCGCCGCGACGACGACCGCGAGCCAGGCCCTCCAACTGCCCTGGTACAAGCTGAACGGCGTCGCCTCGCACAACGGCCGCTGGTGGTTCAACTCCTCCGGCCAGAAGCAGCTCTACTACTGGACGCCGACCGCGGGCCCGTCCACCTTCGCCTGGGTCGGCGGCGGCGAGAGCATCTCCTACTGGGAGGACGCCACCGAACCCGACCTGCTCTGGTCCCTGCAGGAGACCCCGGGCAGCCGCAACGTCTTCGCCGTCACCCAGGCCACCTACGGCGGCGGCTGAGCCCTCCCGGAACAGTGAGGCGGAGCCCCGGCCTCACCGACATCCGGACCGGCAGGCGGTGGCGCAACGGGTGGCACTCGCCGCCCAACGGCCGGAAGCCGGCACCTCCCGTCCACGCGGAGGTACCGGCTTCCGGCCCGTCGCCTCACCCGCGCGAGGACGACCGCATCCACACAGCCGACCGCCTGTGCGCAGGCGTGAGCACCCGCACGATCGCCGCCGAGCCGGGCCGCAGTCCCCCACCGTCAGCCGCGGGATGCGCCGCGACGGCCCGTCCCCGCGCGGAGACGGTTCCCGCCCCGCCTACCGGCCCCACACCGCCCACCGCCGCGCAGAACACCGCCGCCCGCGCCCCAAGCCCGGCAAGATCGCCCAGAACCCCGAGCTGCGGGACTTCACCCAGCAGCTCCTGGACCAGGGCGCCGAGATGGCCGGCCACGCCTCCTTCACCGCCGCCACCGCGTCCCGGTCCACTACTGCGACCCGGCCGGTCCGGGACGTTCCTCTTCCACGCCCTGGTGAACGTCGCCCGCCTCGTGTTCGCCGCCCGCAAGGTGCCGGAGACCGGAGGCCGTTCCCTGGAACAGATCGAGCAGGCGCTGCGCGGCCCGCTGCCCTTCGGGAGAGCTCGGGAAGGCCCCTGAGCGGACCGGGGCCCGCCCGACCTCGGTGGTCGGACGGGCCCCTCGTGTTCAGGCGGTCAGCGGTCGGACGGGCTCAGCAGGAGGTCTTCCAGGCCCACACGCCGGGGGCGCTCAGCCCGTTCCAGCCGGTGGCGGCCAGGCCGATCGCGATGCAGCGGTGGTAGTAGTACGCCTTGCTCGCCATGTGCTGGACGTAGCCGGAGTAGGCCAGGCCCGCCAGGGCGAAGCCCGCGCCGAACGGTCCGAGCAGCGCCACCCCGGCCCAGATCGGGCCGTAGATGTAGTGCGCGTTGCGGCCGATCTTGCCGGTCCAGGCGCGGTTGAAGTAGAAGACGACCTTGCCGGTGTAGCGCAGGCCGCGCCAGCCGAAGTGCGCCTCCAGGTGCACCCAGACGTGCCCCCACGAGTACCAGCGGGTCTTCGACCAGCTCCAACGGCCGTCCAGGTCGTACGTGTTGACCGGGTCGGCCGGGTAGCTGTACGCGGTGGCGTTGCCGCCGGGCACCGGGTCGAGCTGCAGGAAGCGGCCCAGGTTCGGGTCGTACAGGCGCGAACCCATCAGGACGATGCCGCTCGCCGCGGTGGTCTCCCGCTGCTCGCCGCCGACCCAGCCGTAGCCGGCCGCCGGGTCGCCCAGGTTGACGCCGTACTCGTCGAAGCTGCGCACGACGGGCGACTGGGCGGTGTCCAGGGGCAGTTGGACCGACACGTCGCCGTGCAGGTTCGTCAGTTGGAGCACGGTGCTGGTGGCGTCGGTGCCGGTGATGGCGACCAGGGTGTCCGCGAGGTCGGAGACGTTGCGGGCCACCGCGCCGTTGCCGGCCCTGGACCAGGTCGGGTTGTCGCAGCCGCAGCCGTAGTGGTTGAGGCTGGTGGCGGTGGTGCTCCAGGTGCCGTCGCCGGCCTGGGTCTGGGCGGTGCGGGAGGCCAGGCGGCCGGCCGCGTCCAGGGTCCAGGTCGAGCGCTGGGCGCCGGCGGTCTCGCCGCGCACCAGGTCGTTGGCGTAGTACTCGAACTGGGCGCCCCCGGGCCGGGTGGTGGTGCGGCCGAAGGCGTCGTAGCCGGCGCCGGTCAGGCGGTCGCCGCCGTCGTAGCCGTAGGCGGTGGTGGTGCTGGTGGCGTCGGCGGTGGCTGCGTCGCAGTCGTCCGTGGTGGTGGTGCGGCCGGTGCGGTTGCTGTTGCCGTCGAAGGCGTAGGTACGGGTGGTGCAGCCGGCCGCGGTGGTGTCGGCGGCGCTGGTGAGCCGGCCCGTCGCGTCGTAGCCGAAGGTGGTTCCGGTGGTGCCGCCGGCCGTCAGGGCGTGGCCGGCCTGCTGGCCGTGCACGGTGAAGTCGGCGTAGTCGGAGAGCACCACGGTGCCGTCGGCGGCGGTGTAGACCTTGCCGGTCAGGGTGCCCTGGGTGTCGTAGGTCTGGTTCAGGACGTAGCCGCCGGGCAGGTTCTGCCGGGTGAGGCGCCCGTCGGCGTCGTAGCTGGCGGTGACCGTGCCGGCGACCGAGTCGGTGAGCGACTGCGGGCGGCCGTACTGGTCGTAGCCGAGGGTGGTGGTGGACGGTGCGGAGTCGGTGGACTTCACCGGGCGGTCCGCGATGTCGTACTCGGTGGTGGTGACGGATCCCGCGCCGTCGTCGTAGCGGACGGTGCGGCCGAGCTTGTCGTAGCCGACGGTGACGGTGGCGGTGCCGTTGGAGGTGGTGAGCACCCGGCCGGTGGCCGGGTCGTAGCCGGTGGTGGTGCTCGGCACGGCCGTGCCGGTCCCGCCGGTCACCGCGACCGTGGTCGGGCGGCCCGCGTCGTCGGTCGTCGTGGTGGTGGTGCGGGTGACGCCGTTGGCGCTCTCGCGGACGACGGCCTGGTGGCCCCAGCGGTCGTACTCGACGGTGCTGGTGGGCAGGGCCGCCGGGTTGGTTCCGGCGTCGGCGACGGCCGAGGCCGGGCCGGTGGAGCAGGGCAGGTCCGCCCACTCCGGGCGGCCGGCGCAGGCGCCGGTGCCGGTGGCCGACCAGTAGGTGGTGACGGTGGTCCCGGCGTCGGTGCCGTTCGACTTGGGCAGCGAGGTGCTGACGGCGCGGCCCTGGGCGTCGTACGTGGTGGCCCGGGTGAGCTTGAGGCCGGCGGAGTCCTCCACGCTGCGGGTGGCCTGGCCGGTCGCCCAGTCGTAGCCGGTGGAGGTGGTGCGGGTGTCGGCGTCGGCTGCGTAGCCGTCGATCCGGGCGCCGACGGTGGCCGTGGTGGGCTGGTTGCTCACCGAGGCGTCGGCCGGGCGGCCCTCGTCGTAGGCGGTGGTGGCGTGGGTGCGGGCGGGGAGTTCGGTGCCCGCGGCCAGCGCCGGCTTGGTGCCGGACGCGGCGAGGGCGTGCTCCAGGGTGACGGTGTGCAGCGGGCCGAGCTCGTCGGTCTGCCGCTCGCCGTCGGCCGAGTAGCCGGTCAGCGTGGACAGCGCCTGGGCGCGGTCGGCGGTGCCGCTCTTGTCCAGGCCCAGCTCGCGCAGGCGGGCCAGGCCGTCGCCGGAGGCGGCCAGCGCCAGGGCGCGGTTCTCGGCGGTGAGTCGGCGCACGGTGTTGCCGAACGCGTCGTACTCGGTGGTGCTCACACCGCCCGCGGCGCCCTCGTTGACCTGGCGGCCGGAGGCGTTGGTGTAGGTGATGGTGGCCTTGGCGAAGTCACCCGCGCCCAGCATCCGGCCGTCGTGGCTGGCCGGCGGCGCGTCCGCGGGGAAGATCGCGGTGGCGTCGGTGGGGGCGTTGGTCTGGCCCCAGGCGGCGACGTCGGCGACGCCGAGCTGGAAGGGGGCGCCGGAGCCGCTGAGCGCCACGTCGTAGACCAGGTTGGTCATGGCGGTGCCGTTGACCTGGTCGGTGCTGCCCTGCTGGAGGGCGGGCCGGGAGACGCTCAGCAGCATGCCCTCGCCGGCGGTGGCCGCGTTGCCGGCCTTGCCGTAGGTGAACGTCCAGGGCAGTTCGCCGGGCGGGGTCAGGGTGATCACCCGGCCGGCCGCGTCGTAGGCGTACGCGGTCTTCAGCGCCGGGCTGGTCCGCGGGTCCCAGGTCTCGCGGAGCCGGGTCATGTCGTCGTAGCGGTACTCGGCGACGGCGACCGGGGTGGCGGCGGACGCGCCGGGCGCGGTGGACCACAGCCGGACCTGCTTGAGCTGGCCGTTCACGTCGCCGAGGGCGGCGGTGGTGGCGGTGGTGGCGGTCGCGTAGACGTACTCCAGCACCCGGCAGCCGGTCGCGGCCGGGTTGGTCGCGCAGGTCGAGGAGGCGACGGCGGTGGTCGGCGCGACCACGTACTTCGGCCGGGCCAGGGTCCTGCCGCCGACCACGACCTTCTCCGAGACCACGGTGGTGGTGGAGTTGGCGCTCGCGGTGGAGGAGGTGGCCACCTGCCAGGTGGTGGCGGCCGGGTCCACCTTGGCGAAGGTGGCGGTGGCGCCGTCGGCGTTCTTCAGCGCGAAGGTGCCGCCGAGCGAGCCGGTCAGGGTGAGCGTCTCGGCGCCCGGCTCGGGCTTCCAGCCGCCGCCGGTGGTGGCGGTGAAGCCGGTCTCGTGGCCGGTCGCGTCGACCACCGACACCGACGTGGCGGAGGTCTGGCGGACGTACGCCCAGTCGGAGGAGGTGAGTTCGGCCATGGTGCCGGAGCTCCACTGCGGGCCGAAGATCGCGGCCTGGCCCTCCTGGGAGGAGCCGTTCTCCGGGTGGCGCGAGGAGAAGGTGCGGCCGGTGCCCAGGCCGAACGCCGAGGCGTCGGTGGCGGCCAGGGTGAAGTCGCCGGTCAGGGTGTTGACCCGGCCGGGACCGGCCTCGGCGTCCGGGGCGTTGCCGCCGTTGCGGTCGACCGTGATGGTGGTCGCCTCGGAGGCGTCGACGGCGGTGCCGTCGGTGAACACCGCGCGCACGTCCACCGGGCCGTCGGCGGCCAGGGTGTCGGTGATGTTCCAGGTCAGGGGGGCGGGCTTGCCAGCGGTGACGGCGACCGGCCAGGACGCCACCGTGCCGCCCGCGGCGGTGGTGACGTTGCCGACCGGGACGTCCGTCCAGGCGTCGGTCTCGCCGCGCCGGTACTGGTAGCGCACACCGGTGGCGGAGGTCTGGCCCTCGGACTGCAGCGAGGTGCGGCGGGCCGGGCGTTCGCCGGCGCCGGGCGAGGTCAGGGCCGCGCCGTGGCCGGCCCTGAACACGTAGTTCGTGTCGGCGGAGACGTTGCCCGCGGCGTCCCGGGTGTGGGCGGTGACGGTGTGCTGGCCGCCCTTGAAGGTCAGCGCGCGGGTGACCGCCGCACCGGTGGTGGCCACCGTGGTCCAGGTGCCGCCGTCGAGGCGGTACTGGACGTCCTTCACGTCCGAGGACGGCGGGGTGAAGGTGAAGGTACCGGTGAAGTCGCCGTTCGCGTCCGGCAGTCCGGCCCACTGGCCGGCCGGGAAGTCACCGGAGGCGACCGCGGTGGCGGACGGCGCGGTGGTGTCGACGGTGAAGGTCTGCCAGGCGGACCAGGTGCCGTTGGAGGCCTGCCCGTCGGAGACCGTGGCTCGCCACTTGTAGGAGCCCGGGGCGAGCGCGGTGGTGGCCGTCCACGGGGCGTTGGCGCCCGAACCGACGAACGCCGACTTGCCGGTCTGCAGCGCGGCGGTGCCGTTCGCCGCCCAGATCTCGTACGTCAGCTGGACGGTGTTGCCGTCGGGGTCGGTCGCCTTGCCGGTCAGCGTCGGGGTGCTGTCGTTGGTGACGGCGCCGGACAGCGGGGACACCGGGGTGGCCGCGCTCGGCTTGGTGTTGTACGTGACCGACAGGTACGGCGTGTTGGAGGCGGCGTTGCCGGAGTTGAACTTCTTCCAGGCGTACTCGTCGGTCTCGTCGGTGGCCCGGATGCCCAGGGTGTTGGCCGAGTTGCCGTTGCCCGCCCAGGCCTGCACCAGGGAGGTGATGTCGGTGTTGGTCCAACCGGCCGCGCAGGAACTGGAGTAGCCCTTGGTCGCGGTGGTGGTCGCCCACTTCTTGTTCCAGCCGGGCTGCGCCGTCCAGCGGGTGGCGGTGGTGGCGGTGCCGGTGTCCCAGACGTCCCAGCTGCGCGCGGAGCAGGACCAGGCGTAGAACTCCCACAGGTTGAGCTTGGCCGCGGTGACCTGCTTGCCGCTGATCGCACCCATCGGGAACTGCAGGAAGGAACGGGCCACCTGGCTGGAGCCGTTGTTGCCGATCTTCAGCTCGGTCTGGCTGGAGACGTCGGTGCCGTAGCCCTGCTGGACGAAGGTGTCGAAGCCCACGCCGACGTTGACCGCCGGGTCGACGGTCACCGGGAACCGCGTCTTGGGGTCGTTCAGGAACGCCTGGTCGGGAGTGAGCGTCAGGTCGACGGCGTCGCCGTGCTGGACGACCTTGAGGCCGACCGGGGCGGTGCGCCGGTGGTCGCCGGTGTGCGGGTCGACCTGGGCGTCCCACATCACCGGCGCGGGCAGCAGACCCGCTTCGCGCCCGGACTTCGGATCGACGAAGGACACCGAGTCGTCCGGGTTGGCGCGCGCGGTCAGGCCCTTGGCGTTCAGGGTGAGGGTGACCGAGCCGTTGGCGGCCACCGCCGAACGGTCCTTCAGCTCCAGGTACTGCTCGAAACCGGTGCGGGTCGACTCGATCACCAGGTCCGTCGCGGTCAGCGCGTCGGCGTAGCGGGCCTTGGTGCCCTCCACCGAGGGGGCGGGCAGGGTGCCGCGCCAGGAGAGCTGCACCTGGTCGCCGCCCGCGCTGCGCAGCGAGAGCAGCGGGCTCGCGGTGCCCGCGCCGCTTCCCCCGCCGTCGGCCGGGGCCCCGCCGGGCTTCGATCCGCCCTTGGCGGTGGGCGTCGGTCCGGCCAGGGTCAGGCCGTAGGGGTGGGCCTTGGCCTTGACGGAGCCGTCCGGCTGCTTGGCGAGCGAGACGTCCACGTCCTGCCACCGGCCCGCGGCGTCCTTGAAGCGCAGCGGGCCGGCGGCCAGGTCCTGGGTGGTGGTGCCGTCCGGATTGGCCCAACTGGTGGTGGACTCGGTGCGGGCGTCCAGGATCTCGATCGGGCGCTTCTGCAACTGCGCCTTGAGGTGGGCGGACGCGGCGTCCTGGGCGCTGGCCGGCCCGAGCGGGGCCTGCTGCGCGGTGGAACCGCCCTTGGCCGACGCGACGGCCATCGCCTGGCCGGTGGACAGGACGACGGCCGCGGACTCGGCCGCGAGGACCACGGACAGGGCCAGTGCGACCTTGGGCAGAACACCCCGCGGCGCGGGTATCTGCCGGAGCCCGGCCGGTGGCCGGGCGGAACCGCCGAAGCGGCGTGCCATGGGAACTCCTTGATGAGGATCTGACAAAACTCGGAGCCGGAGGATCCGGTCCGCGGTACGGGGGCGTTTCGGGCAGTGGGCGAGACGGAGCGGCGGGCGAGACGGAGCGGTGCCGGGCCGCCGGAGGATCGCGGGCGACGATCAGGGGTGGACGGTGATCGGGACGTCGAGTTGCCCCCGCGCCGCCAGTGCGCGCACCAGCAGCGACCGGGCACTGGCCGCCGCGTCGGCGCGCGTCCCGGCCCGCACGTACGCGACGATGCCGATCCCCTCGGCCGTCACGCGTGCCCTCACGTGCTCCAGGCCGTGTTCCGGCCGGGCGTGGGCCCACAGCGAGTCATGGACCGCTGCGGCGTCGGCCGGACCGGGCCGACCGACGCCGCAGGGGCCCAGGACGAGGTGGATGGCGAACACGATGTCGTCGCCGTGCGGGGTCCGCGCGCTCAGGGACGGACGGTCTCGAACTTGTCCCAGCCGATCCCGTCCCCGGCGGGCCGGGTCAGGGCGGAGACGTGGGAGCGGGCCGGGGCCGGGGAGGGTGCGGGGTGGAGGGCCGGGGCGGCCAAGGCCGCCGCGACGGCGAGCAGCAGGGCGATACCCAACGGGCGGGTGGAGGTGGACACAGGGGTTCCCCGTTCGCAGTGCAGGTGGTGGTGCGCTGTCAGGTGACCATCATCGCGACCGCGGGGGCTGCTGAGGAGTTTCGGAGGACGGCACCAAGTGGACTGTCACCTTGCTGCCGTGACGCCCGATCAGGTTCCGCAGAAGATTCGGAGAAGGCTTGCAGGTGCACGGTCAATAGTGTGAAGATCGTGCCCGCTCGGTTGGAGCCGGTCGGTACGAGCCTGGGGCAGGGGCTGCGGGAATGCTGGAACTTCTGGGACTCGATCCGGTGTCCGAAGCCGTCTATCGCAGCCTGCTGGCAGACTCCCGCGGCGGCGTCGAGGAGCTGTGCAGACGTCTGGGCCGCCCTGAACGGGAGATCCGCGCCGCCCTCGACCGGCTTGCCGACCTCACCCTGCTGCGCGCCTCCCGCGACCTGCCGGGCCAGCTGACCCCGGTCAGCCCGGAACGCGGCCTGGAACTCATCCTGCGCCGACAGGAGGAGGAACTGCTGCGCCGCCAGCGCGAACTGACCCTGGGGCGGGCCGCCGCCGCCCGGGCCGTCGCCGAGTACGCCGACCTGCGCACCGAGAGCAGCCCGGGAACCTCGGAGCGCCTGGTCGGCCTCGACGCCATCCAGGCGAAACTGGAGGTCCTCACCGAACAGCTCACCGACGAGTGCTTGTCCGTCATGCCCGGCGGCGCCCAGTCCGCGGCCAGCCTGGACGCTTCGCGCCCCCTGGACCTGGACGCCATGCAACGCGGCGTGCGTCTGCTCACCCTCTACGAGAACAGCGTCCGCAACGATGCCGCGACCTTCGACTACGCCCGCTGGATGACCGGCCTGGGCGGAAAGGTCAGGACGGCCCCCCTCCTGCCGCCGCGGCTCCTGGTCTTCGACCGCCGCGTCGCGATCGTCCCCCTCGACCCCGCCAACACCCGGGCGGGCGCCCTGTGCACCTCCGAGGCGGGCATCGTCGCCTCCCTGGTCGCCTTGTTCGAACAGGCGTGGGCCACCGCCATCCCCCTGGGAGCGGACCGGAACGCGCCCGACAGCGGCCTGACGACTGCCGAACGCGACCTGCTCCGCCTGCTGTCCACCGGCATCACCGACGAAGCCGTCGCCAAACGCCTCAACGTCTCCCTGCGCACCGTCCGCCGGCAGATGGCCGGCCTGATGGAACGCCTGGAGGCCGCCAGCCGCTTCGAAGCGGGCCTGAAGGCCTCCCAGCGCGGCTGGCTCTGAGAGGACGTGCCCCGGGAAAGCCCGACGCGGCGCCCCGGTCGGCGGGGCGCCCCATCGCGGCGGCGGGTCAGGGGGTGACGACGGCGAAGTCGGGGGCGGTGAGGTGGCCGTCGAAGGTGATCTCGAAGGCGTCGAGTGCGGCCTTCCAGCGGGTCGTCCGGCTTGAGGGGCATGGTCGCCGTATAGACGCACTTCAGGGCGGCCTGCTCGTTCGGGAAGTGCCCGCGCGAGCGCACGGCCTTGCGGATCCGGGCGTTCACCGACTCGATCGCGTTCGTGGTGCGGACGACCCGCCGGACCTCGGCGTCGAAGCTGAGGAACGGCACCAACTCGGCCCGGGCGTTCTCCCAGAGCCGGACAATCACCGGATACTTCCCGCCCCAGAGCTCGGAGAACCCGACCAACCGCTCGAGCGCGGCGTCCTCCGTCGGCGCGGTGTGGACGGGCTTGAGGGCCTTGGAGATCTTGCCCCGGTCCTGCCGGGCCGCAATAGCGGAACGAGGCCCGGATCAGGTGGACGACGACGTGCTGCCCGGACCTGACCTGGCAGCGTTCCCACAGCGCGTGCACCATCGTCGGCCCGGCGCACGCCAGGGACATCGCGGCGAGCGGATCGATCGCGGGGCCGATCCGGACCACGGTGGTGCCGGCCTCCAGGACGATGGCGTCGGCCCAGGCTCCGGCGAGGGGGCGGCCGGTCGCGGTCGGGCGGTTGACGCCGTAGGTGCGCCGGGCGGTGCACAGTGTGGGCTCCCGCAGCATCCGGCAGGCTATCCGTAGGATTCCAGCAGCAGTTCCCTCACACCCCTCTCGGGATTCTCCACCGCTCCGGCACGGCGGACGGACTCGCGCTGGCTCGGCACGTAGACCGTCTGCAGGACGGCTGTCCTCCCGTCCACCAGAGCACCCAGGCCGACAGGCAGGGACGTCCCCTCCCGCCCCAGCGTCCGCAGAACCGCCGCGGCTTTCCCGACACTCTGTGATCCCGGTACGCGTCCCATCGGCACCTCATTTCGTGAGGGGCGGCATTGCGTACGGTCACTGTGCCCCTGGCAGCGGTCGAGCGTGGGCGGAGCAGCGCCTGTCCGGCGCACTCGGCTTGTCCCTTCATCCCTCCGGCCGTCTGCTTGAACAGATCACTGCGGGGGGGATGGCCACAGCCCGACTTCCGGACACTCCTCATTCTCCTTAGGACGGTCTTCATGACGGTTGCCACGGCCGTTGGCGCCAGTGCGGTCCGCGTTTCCCAGCCCCGGCTGCTCGATGCCCGGGGCCTGGAGGACGGCGACAGGGTCCTGCAGCCCGGCCAGGCCGACACGGCAACCCACAGCCCGGCAGTCGCGGTACGCGGCGCGGACCTCGTCCAGCGGCCCTGGACCGAGCGCACCGACGGCAAGGAGCGGAAGGATCGAACGGTGTCCGCACACCGGGCCGACGCCGCGGAAGGCGGTCGGAGGTGACCGCCGCCGCGCCCGCCCCCAAGCACCTGCTGGTCCTGCAGTTCGCCCCGGGCCGGGTGCTGGCCGTCGATCCCGCGGACGGCCGGGTCCGCACCCTGGTGGAACAGGCCGGCCCCGCCCCGGACGGCGTGGTCGCCACCGGCGGCACCGTGTACTGGACCACGATGGGCGCGCCCGCCACCGACCCCCGCGCACCGGGTGAGCAAGGCTACGACTTCTCCCGGCGCAACGGCGGCCTCCACGCCTGGACCCCCGGAGGCCCACCGCGCGACCTCCTCCCGCCCGGAGCGACGACCACGGGCAAGCAACTCGCCACCGACGGCGCCGGCACCCTGTACTGGTGCGACCGCGAGGGCCACCGGATCAGCCGGGTGGGCACCGACGGCAGCGGCCTGGCCGACCTGGTGGTCACCCCCGCCGAGGAGGGGATCATGGGCGAGTGCGTCGGCATCGCCGTCGACCCGGCCCACGGCCACCTCTACTGGACGCAGAAGGGCCCCGCCAAGGGCGGCCGGGGCCGCATCCTGCGGGCCGGTTTGGAGATCCCCGCCGGGCAGAGCGCCGAGCACCGCACCGACGTCGAGGTGCTCTGGGACCACCTGCCCGAACCGATCGACCTGCACCTCGACGGCGACACCCTCTACTGGACCGACCGCGGCGCGGCCCCCGACGGCAACACGCTCAACCGGGCGCCACTGCCCGGCCCCGGCGAGTCCGGCACGCCCCCGCAGATCCTGGCCGCCGGCTTCACCGAGGCGATCGGCCTCGCCGTCGACAGCGCCGCCGGCCTCGCCTACGTCGCCGACCTCGGCGGGCACATCCGCGAGGTCCCGCTCCCCGGCGGCCCCGCGGACGGCCGGGCCCCGCGCGAGGTCGTCGCGCTCGGCACCCCGCTGACCGGCCTGTGCCTGCTGCCGTGACCACCCCGCCCGTCCCCGCCCCGCACCACCCCGGAAGGAATCGCACCGCCATGGCCTTCACCCTCCCCACCCGCGTCGAGTCCCGCCCCGTCACCGTGATCGGCGCGGGCACCCTCGGCCGCCGGATCGCCCTGATGTTCGCCACCCGCGGCGGCGAGGTCCGGATCTTCGACCCCAACCGCGCCGTCGCCGAACAGGCCGTCGCCTACGTCGCCGAGCACATCGCCGAGGTCGCCGCCACCGTCGAGGGCGGCCGGCCCGGCACCGCGGCGGCCCACGACGACCAGGCCGCCGCGCTGGCGGACGCCTGGCTGGTCGTGGAGGCCGTACCGGAGCACCTCGACCTGAAGAAGCGCGTCTTCGCCGACCTCGACCGGCAGGCCGAGCCCGACGCGGTCCTGGCCAGCAACTCCTCCTCGTATCCGACCAGCCAGTTCGTCGACGGCGTCACCCACGTCGAACGCGTCGTCAACATGCACTTCTACATGCCGCCCCAGCAGAACGCCGTCGACCTGATGTCCGACGGGAGCACCGACCCGGCGGTGCTGGCCTTCCTCAAGGAGGAACTGCCCAAGTACGGCGTCTTCCCGTTCGAGGCCCACAAGGAGTCGACCGGCTTCATCTTCAACCGCATCTGGGCCGCCATCAAGCGCGAGGCGCTGGCCGTGGTCGCCGAAGGCGTCTCCACCCCGCAGGACGTCGACCGGATGTGGCAGATCAACATGGGCCTGAAGGCCGGCCCGTTCCGGATGATGGACCAGGTCGGCCTCGACGTCGTGCTCGACATCGAGAACCACTACGCCGCCGAGAACCCGCACCTCCCCGAGGGCCCACGCAAACTGCTCCGGAGCTACGTCGACGCCGGGCACCTCGGCGTCAAGACCGGCCGGGGCTTCTACGACGACTACCCCGCCCCCACCGCGTAGAACGGGCCGCGGCCGGCTCCTGCAGTGGCCGGGGCCGGCGGCCACGACAGCCGAGCCCCGGTGTCGGCGTGAGGTACAAGCCGGTCTTCATCGGCCGGCTCCCGGCCGCGCTCGTCCATCTGCGCCACCGCGTCACCCGCGACGTCGTGGCCCGCTGGTTCGGTGTGGACCGCTCCACGGTCACCCGCGCCGTCGGCGGGATCCGCCCGCTGCCGGGCGGCCGCCCCCGCTTCGTCCCGGGCAAGGGCCGGACAACGCCGTGAAGGCGCTGGTGATGACCGATGACCGCGGCCGGACGCTGTTCCGCGGGAAGGTGCGGGCCGGATCGGTCGCCGGCATTACCCGGGCCCGTGGCGCCGGCCTCATCGACCTGCTCGCCGACACCATCCACCTGGAGATCCTCGCGGACGCCGGCCACCGGGGCCCGGGCGTCCGGACCTCGCACCGCCTGCCGGTCGACCACGGCATCGCCCGCCTCAAGAGCCGGCGCACCCTCGCCCGGCACCACGGCCGCCGCGACCGCCTGTCCGGAACCGTTGCCGGGCTCCTCCCGGACCGGTACGCCCCGTGGATGAGCCGCCCGAGCAACAAGGCCGGCACCTCGCCAAGCACGCGCTTCCGCCAACCGCGCACGAGGCCGATGGGAAATTCCCTCCAAGAAACTCGTGCTTCCGGGGAGCCTCTTTGGCGAACGGTCCCGACTTGGAAAAATCTGAAAAAATGCAAAATAATCGCCCGGAAGAACCATCCATTCGGAGGCGTTTCTGGCGATTCCGTCCGCACCTGATCCGAAGCGCGGGTATCACACATCCATGTCGTCGTTATATCGCTAGGAGGCGGGACACATGGTCGGTCGGACTTCGATCACGGAAGAGTTCACGGCTGCGATGTCCCTCGGCGATGAGGTTATGGTCCTGTCGAGCTTCTGGCACCCTGAAAGAGGCATGGTGACTTCCCCGGCCGCCCCGCTGCTGGTGGCATGGCTGCGGCGACGCCAAGTCGCAGCAACCCTGGACTCGCTGCCGGCTGCCACCGCCCTGCGCAGGACGCAGGACGGCGAATCCAACCTGATTGCCACCACTTTCCTCTCCGCCGACGGCTCGGCCATCGGCCTGGCGGTGGCCGCGAACGAAAAAATGCTGCCCCGCGCGCGCATCGCCGTCACCGCGTGGTCCGCCACGCTGCGCACACGGCGAGTGCTCCTGCCCGTCACCGCGGAGCCCTGCGGGACTTTCACCCAGCCTGTTCCGCACCTTCCCCGGGCGCGCGCCGCGGCCCGACCGGGCGACGACTGCCCGCACGTCCGGCACGCATTCGACTCCGTCCGACAGTTCCACGAACGAGGGGACGAGGTTCTCCTGATCGGCTCAGGCCCTCAACGACCACGTGCCGTGGAAGCCCTCGGCATCCGTACCGTCGCGGTGCCCTCTTCCGTGGCTGCCCGGACCCTGCGGGTGGCCGATCCGAACGCGCTCTCCTTCGTCCTGCGCCCGTGCACCCCGGTCGAGGACGCGGCCGAGATCCTCACCATCTTGCGCGATCGCTTTCCCCGACTGCGCGGGCAGCACCCCGAGCAGTGGTGCCACCGCACCTCCGCCACCCGGTGGGCGCACCGGGCGGTCGCCGCGGCGAGCGACCTGACCCTCCTGCTCGGCGGTGCCGAAACAGAGCTCCTTGCCTCGGGAAAGGGTCCCGTGCGCCGGATCGACGGCCTCGTCGACCTGCGGCCGGTCGAACTGGCCGCTGCCGCGACCGTCGGCCTGATCCCAGCCGGACCCCGGAACGGCGCGAAGGACTCGCTGCTGGACGACGTCCTGCGGGCGCTCACCGGACTGGGCCCGCTCAGCATCGTCGAGCACCGGGTCCAGACCGAGGCCGTCGCCACCCCGACCGCCCCGCGCCACCGCCTCCCCGCACCGGCGTCCGATGGACCGCCGACCGGGCGTCAGCCCGGTCGCGACCCTCTGCGTCCCAGCTGATCCGGCGCTCGTGAGACACCGTCAGGGACGGTGTCTCACGAGGCCCGTGCGGAGCGTTCGCGCCGTGCCGCGCAGGCCGCGGCGTTGAAAATGGCAGCCCGCTGAAACCGCCGCTCACCCGGACCGCCCGCCTCCGCACCTGGTCACCGCCGTGACCTGTGGCAATCTCCGGTACTCGGCACTGCCCGCGGCGGAGCGTGCCCGCCTGACATCGCGGAGCCGGCCGTGGCACCATGCGGCCGGGAAGCGGTAAAGAGACTCTCGTGCGCCCGTACGTGGAGGGAGGACGTCCATGACACCGCCGCGCCGTCCGAACGATTCGCTGCGGGCCCTGCTGACAGAGGCCGACTGGAGCGCCGCCGAGTTGGCCAACGAGGTCAACCGGGCCGGACGGGAGGCCGGAACCCCCCTGACCTTCGACCGTTCGACCGTCGCGCACTGGCTCTACGGCACCCGACCGCGCGGCAGCACGCCCCAGCTGATCGCCGAAGCCCTCTCACGCCGACTGGGCCGAACCGTCACCCCCGCTGAAGCGGGCATAGACACCGCCGCGCCCGCCGCACCGACCCGGCCCACCGCCCCGGACGAGGCGGTCGACCTGACGCTGCGCCAGCTCGCCGGCCCGGGAGGGAAGACGGGACAGCGCTCCGAGGAACTCGCCGCCTACTCCATCGCCCTCCTCGACCTGCCGGCACTCAACACCACCGAACGAACCGGCCGCCCGGACCTCCCGCGCCTCCCGGGACCACGGACGGCGGCCCCGGGGCGCGCCGGTCGGACACCGCACCGCGCAGTGGACCGGTACGACGTCGAGGCGGCGGAGACCCTCGCCCGGCTCTTCCACTCCTGCGACCTCACCTTCGGCGGCGGGCACAGCCGCACCGCCCTGGTCGGCTACCTGGCCACCGACCTCGGGCCGAAACTGCGCCGCCCGGCCTCGCCCGCGCTGCGCCGCCGCCTGCTCGGCGTCGCCAGCCAACTCGCCTACCTGTGCGCGTTCATGCACTTCGACGACAACCTGCACGTCGCCGCCCAGCACTACTACCTGGTGGCGCTGCGCCTGGCGGTGGAGAACAACTCGCCGCTCGACTACGCGGTGGCGCTGCGCGGCATGTCGGTCCAGGCGGACGCGCTCGGGCACAGCGCCGAGGCCGCCACGCTCGCCGAACGGGCCCTGGAGACCCTGCGGCGCGACCCGCTGCGGCAGGCTTTCGTGCACGGGCAGCTCGCCGTCGCGCGGGCTCACCTGGACGCCCGGACGGAGGCCATCCGTGAGCTGGGCACAGCCGGGCAGCTCCTGGAGAACCACTCCGAGACCGGGGACGAGCCCGCCGTCCGCTACCACCGCGCCGCGCTGCTACGGCAGCGCGCCGCGGTGCTGGAGGCGTTCGGCGACATCGCCGGCGCGCTGGCCGCGATGGAGGGCTCGCTCCAGTTCCGCCCGCCCGAGGAGCGCCGCGCGCGGGCCATCGTGCTGGCCGACCTGGGCCGCCTGCACCTGCAGACCGGGCACCTGTCCGAGGCGCTCGACAGCTGGCACCAGCTGCTCGACGAGTACCCGGCGCTGCGCAGCCGGCGAGTGGACCGGGCGCTGGCCGACCTGCGCGGGCGGCTGCGCCCGTACGCCGCCGACGCCCACGTGCGGGGCCTGCTGCACCGCCTGGCCGACCCCCGGGTCCCCGTACCGCAGCGCCCCTGACGGCCTTTGGACCGACGAGCCATCAGGAGCTCGCGTTGCGGCACTACCGGGAGCGGAAGTGCCGGGAGGGCGACTTGACGATGGTGCTGACGTAGTCGGCGCCGGCGAGCGGGGAACCGGAGAGTTCGACGAGCTCGGAGAACGCCTCGGCCAACTGGGCGGCGTGCGGGGTGAGCCGGCCGGCCAGGGAGTCCAGGGCGGGCTCGATCGCGCCGACCTGCGCGGGCGTGAGCAGGCCCCGGGCGACCAGCCAGGGGGTGCGGCGGCGCAGCTCGTCGAGCGCGTACACGGCGGTCAGGTCCTGCGCCGCCGTCCGGGCCGGGCCGTCCGGGAGCCCTTCGACGGCGGCGAAGGTGGCGGCGAGTATCTGCCGCTGCCCGTGCGTCTCGCCGAGGGTGCGCAGCGCGGCCGTGTGCGGGTTCCAGGCGTCGAACGCCTCGGTGCCGGCGGCCTCGGCGGCGGCGACCTCCCGGCGGATCTCCAACGCCATGGTGCGTTCCTGGACGGCGAGCAGGTCCGCCAGCAGGCGGGGGTCGTCGACCGGGCGGGCGGAGGCGTTGTCCGTGGTCGAGACGCGTTCCACGGGCTCGGTGTCCTGGTCGGGTGTGGCGCCGACGATGGCCCGGGCCACGTCCATCACGATCAGCAGGTTGTCGCCGCCGCCGGCGTTGAGCATGTGCCCCAGGCCCTGGTAGGAGAGGAAGCGGCTGGCGGAGAGCGCGCCGAGCACGCCGCAGCGCAGCCGGCACTCGGCGGTGGTGGCCTCGGTGGCCCACGCGGTCATCGCCTTGGTCAGGGCGAGCGAGGCGTTGATGTCGGCCCAGGGGGCCCAGGTCATGGTGCCGGTGGGGGTGAGGTCGGCGGACCGTCCCTGACGCCAGGAGGCGATCAGGGCACTCCGTTCGGCCTGGGCCTGGTGGGCGCGGCAGCTGACGGCCAGGGCGGTGGCCAGGCAGGAGAACAGCGGCCGCTGCTGGGAGAGGTGGTCGATCAGCGGCCGGGCGGTGCCGATCCGGGCCAGCGTGGTGCGCCGGGTCGCCAGGTGCAGCGCGGTGGCGGCGCTGGTGCGGGTGACCTGGGCGAGCGCGCCGGTCATGCCCGCCCAGACGTTCTGCACGGCGGTCAGCGAGCGGGCCAGCCGGCGGTCGCCCTCGTGCGGGTCGTGGAAGGTGCCGTCGGCGTCGACGGACGCGCCGTCGCCGAGCCAGGCCGAGTACGGCAGGCGGACGTGGTCGAACCGGGCCAGCGCGTAGTCCAGCGGGACGACGTCGGCGGGAACGGTGGCGATCTCCACGCCGGGGCGGATGCCGTCCTCGTCCTCGAGCTCGACCAGGAAGGAGAACGCGCCGCGGTCCAGGCCGCCGACGATCAGCCTGGCGTTGACGATCGCCAGGCGGCGCAGGCCGGGCATGCCGATGTTGCCCATGAACTTCTGCGCGGCGTCGTCCGGGGTGTGCAGGAGGAAACCGCCGGTCGCCGGGTCGTGGGTGACGGTGGTTCGAACGCTCAGCTGGCTGTTGCCGCTGCCGAGTTCGGTCACCAGCAGGTGGCCGATGGCGCGGGCGGAGGCCAGCGCGTCGCGCGCCTCGGCGAGATCGGGGGAGTCGGGGGCGAGGTCCTCCAGGAAGGACAGCGCCAGCCCGTGGTGGATGATCATGATGACGGCGAACGACGGGTCCACCACGGCCGCCGCGCTGATCAGCGCGAACATCAGCTCCGGGTCCCGCGCCAGGTTGGTGCCCTCGGGCAGGAGTTCGCTCACCCTCCTGGTGCGGGCGTAGGCGAGGCGGCAGGTCTCCTCCAGGGACAGGCCGGTGCGGGGCCGGAAGACCTCGTCGGCCATCACGGCGGCGGCGATCCGGTGGTGGTCACGGGTGGGTCCGCCGCGCAGCAGCTCGGCCAGGGCGGGAACCAGGGTGGGCTCGGACAAGGCAGCCTCCAGGAGTCGGGGCGCCGCGCCGGTGCACGGCACGGTCGCTTTCGCCTTCGATTCAAGTCCCGCCCCGGCGCACCTGTCCCGAGCGGTCGCCTCCGGTCGCGTTGAATCGCCACCGCTGCTGAAAACCCCGCCCCGGGCGGCCTTTCCGGTTGGCGCCGTTTTCAGTGCCGTCGTGATTTCAACGCACTCGTCGCCTGAATCCCTTGGCCGCGGCGCAGATCCGGCAGTGAATCGGAAGTACGGGCGAACCGCGTGCTCCCGCCCCCTCCTGTCCGCCCCACCCCTGGAGGCACCTCCCATGACTCTCTCCCCGCACCACCTGGCCACCCCGATCGGCGTCCTGGGCACCGGCAGCTACATTCCGTCCGCCGTGCGGTCGAACGAGGACGTCGGCCGAAGCGCGGGCGTCAGCGCCGACTGGATCCTGGAGCGCACCGGAGTGAGCCGACGCCACTACGCGGCCCCGGACCAGGCCGCCTCCGACCTGGCCGCCGCGGCGGTCCGCGACGCCCTGCGAGCCGCCGGTGCCACCCCCGAGGACCTGCGGCTGGTCGTCTGCGCGACCTCCACCCCGGACGAGCTCGGCCCGGCCACGGCCTGCCGGGTCCAGGACCTCCTCGGTGCGAAGAACGCCGTGGCCTTCGACGTCTCCGCGGCCTGCTCGGGCTGGCTGTTCGCGGCGAAGGTCGCCTGCGACTGGCTGTCCTCGGAGGAGCGGCCCGGTCTGGCGGCCGTGGTCGGGGTGGAGGCGTACTCGAAGTTCGTCGACCCCGCCGACCGGGGCACGGCGGTGCTGTTCGCCGACGGCGCGGCCGCCACCGTCCTGGGCCCGGTCGAGGCGCCCGGTGGCTTCAGCCACTTCCGGCTCGGCTCGGACGGCACCCTCGCGGACCGGGTGCTGATCCCGGCCGGTGGCAGCCGGCGGCCCGCCGACGAGCAGAGCGTGCACGACGGCGGCCACCGCATCCACATGGACGGACGGACCATCAGCCGCTTCATCCGCTCCTCGTTCCCCGAACTGGTCGCCGGCACCCTGGAACGCAGCGGCCTGCGGCTGGCCGACATCGACCACTTCGTCACCCACCAGCCCAACCCCGTGCTGCTGCGCGAACTCGCGGCCGAACTCGGCATCGCCCAGCGGATGCCGATCGTCGGCGACCTGGTCGGCAACATCGGCGCCGCCAGCGCCCCCTACGCCCTGGCCCGTGCCGACGCCGAGGGCCGCCTGCACCCGGGCGACCGCGTCCTGCTCACCGTCTTCGGTGCCGGAATGACCTGGGGCAGCGCCCTCCTGCAGTGGTCCGGCCCCGGGCGGTGACCTGACACCGCTGCCCGGCACACCAGCCGAACGACGGGACGGCCGCGCAGGAGAGCAGGCGCCGGCCCGGGGCCGACGACTTCGCCGATCGGCCGAGTATCCGACCCTCGGGGGGCTCAGCGGTTCGCCGCAGTTCGCCCTTCCGCCAAAGCGCCCGAGGTGGTGCGGATCTCGGCCCCGCCGTTACCGCACAGGCATTCGGCCGCGTTGCGGGCCAAAGCGCTGCCCGGTCCGACCTCGGTGAAGTCCCGGAAACCGTCTGCGGCCAGTACGGCGAGCGTGCCGGGCAGGTGGGCGGAGCGGATCAGGCAGTCGGCGAGGCGGGCGGGCAAGTCGTCGTCGGGACCGTAACGGCGACGGGCGACGGCCGAGTAGACGGGAAGGCGGGAGGCACCCGGCGGCCGGGCCCGCAGCGCTGCGGCGAACCGTTCGGCCTGCCGCTCCAGCGACGGGTGGTGGGAGTTGAAGGGCAGCCGCAGGCGCACCGCCTCCGTCCCGGTGCGCAGGGCCCGCCGCTCCACCTCGGCGAGTTCGTCGACCGGGCCGGAGAGCACGCACTCCGTGGGCGAGTTGACGCAGGCCAGCGCCAGACCGGCGGTGCCGGGGCCGGCGATCAGCCGCAGGGCGTCGGACTCGGAGCAGCCGACCAGAGTGAGGCCGCCCGGCGCGGAGGCCAGGACCTGAGCCAGCGCGAACGCGGCGGCCGCCCCGTCGCAGACGCTCCACGCCCCGACCGCGGTGAGGGCGGCGATCTCACCGAAGCTGAAACCCAGTACCGCCCCCGGCGTGCCACCCTCCGCGATCAGGGCCCGATGGCAGCTCACCGCGGTCCCGAACACGGTGAGCTGCTGCGTACCGGTGGGGGCTTGGGCGAGTTCGCGCCCGCTCGGCGCCGTCGACCCGAGCAGCCAGGGCGCCAGCGGGGGAACACCGCGGTCGGCGGCCTCACGGTCGATCTCCCCGAAGACCGCGGCCGCGGCCGCGCGCAGCGCCGGGTACTCGCCGAGCGCCTGGTGGAACAGCCCGACGGGGAAGTCCCCCTGGCCTGGGAACAGATGGACGGATTCGGACATCGATGCCTCCGGCGCGTCGAGGGGCGGTAGCGGACGAACGAGTGCTCGCGATCTGAGGCTGTCCGCTCCACCTTTCGGAGACGAGGTGTAGCGGCGGGCGGAGCGCTGAAACGGGCGCGATGCTGAAACCGGCACCGCCCCTGTTCGCGACTTCCTCCGGCTCCGTGCCGCTCGCCTGGGCAGGGAGGGCGCGCGAGGTTTGTTGCGCGCCCCATGTGCTCCCCAGCCGCCGCCAATGCCCCCGTGCCCCCTGCTTCCCAAGCGATCGGCGGACTCGCCCCCATGACTTTGGCGTACAGTGCGCCGAAAACGGACTGCCTTTTCCTTGAAGGCAGTTGGAAAAACGTTTTTTCACGAGAGATGTGATCACATGGATCTGGAGAGCCATCGCCCACCAGCACCCCGCACCTCCCTCCCCGTCCCGACCACCGCGCCGACCGGCGCCCCGCCGCCGGCCGGCCCCGCGCCACTCGACGCCGGCGACGTCGAGCGTGCCGAAGCCGCCCTGCTCGCCTTCCACCGATCCGACGCCGCCCACGGCGGCGGCCCAGGCCGCCGCCAGATCGCCGCCTACCTGGCCCGCGAGATCCTGCCCTGCCTGCGCAGGCCCGGCCCGGACGCCGTACGGCTGCGGATGTACCGCACCGCCGCACAACTCGCCTACCTGTGCGCCTTCATGCACATCGACGACGGCCGGCAGCAGCCCGCCCAGCAGTACTACGCGGCCGCGCTGCGGCTCGCCGTCCTCGGCGGGGTACCCGCCGACCGCGCCCTGGTGCTGCGTGGCATGTCCGTCCACGCCCTCACGCTCGGCGACGGTCCCCGCGCCCTGGACCTGGCCCGGGCCGCCGCCGACTGCGCCGCGCCCGCGGGCCAACAATCCTTCCTGCTCGGCCAACTGGCCGTCGCACTGGCCCACACCGGCGCCCGGCACGACGCCCTGCGGGCACTCACCGCGGCCGAGCACTTCATGGACCGGGCCACCGGCCCCGCCGACGCCGCGGTCGGCGCCTTCCACCAAGCCATGCTGCTCCACCAGCAGGCCATGGTCCGCGAGTTCCTCGGCGACGAGGCCGGCGCGGTGAGCGCCCTCCAGAACTCGCTGCCGCACCGCCCGCCGCTGGAGGCCCGCTCCCAGGCCGTCGTCCTCGCCGACCTCGCCGCCTTGCTGGAACGCACCGGGCGGCTCACCGAGGCCGCCGCCACCTGGAACGACTTCCTCGACCTGCGCCCCGGCCTGGCCAGCGCCCGGGTCGAGCAGGCGTTCACCGCCATGCGGACCCGTCTACGCCCCCAAGCCGCGCAGCCCGCCGTCCGCGACCTGCTGGAGCGCGCCGCCCGGGCCTGAACCGCCGGGCCCCGCACCGTCGCCGTCCGCTCGAAGCAGCACCATCCGCTTCGAGCGGACGGCGACATCCCCTCGGTGACGTCGATGCCGGCCCAGGGCGTTCCGGTGCCCCTGCCTGAGGTGAGGCCGCCGTACGCCGACGCCGACCGCGCCGTCGGCGCGCAGACGGACACCCGGCCGATACGAGTGCGGCGTCCTGCCGGGCGAGGCTGGCCGCCACCAAGCGCCCGGAGACCGGGGTCGCGGGTTCGGCGAGGCCGTAGCCGCGCGCCCGGCGAGCTTTCAACAGGACCCCGCTTTCAATGACGGAGACCGCCCGAAGCCGGTCCGACGGGCCGGACCGGGCTCACAGTGGAGGGTGTTCCAGCCGTTCCCGGCCACCGATCCGCCACCGGATTCGGAGTCCTCCCCACGCCCACTCGGCCCCTCCAGCGGAAAGGACCGTGATGCAGCCCGATGGCACCGTCAGCGTCATAGCCGGCCTCGGGGCCTGCCTGCCCGACCGGATCGTCGACAACGACGCCGTCGTCGCGCGCGGCGCCCTGCGCACCGACGACACCTGGATCCGCGAGCGCACCGGCATCGTCCGCCGCCGCTACGCCGACCCCGGCACCAGCACCGGCGACCTCGCGGTGGCGGCGGGCCGGGCCGCACTCGGTTCCGCCGCCGGTCCCGCGCCCGACCTGCTGGTGCTCGCCACCACCACTCCCGACCACCCCTGCCCGGCGACCGCGCCCGAGGTGGCGCACCGGCTCGGCCTGGGAACCATCCCGGCGTTCGACCTGTCGGCCGTCTGCTCGGGCTTCCTGTACGCGCTGGCGACCGCCGACGCGATGGTCCGCAGCGGAGCGTGCCGCAGGCCGCTGGTGATCGGCGCCGAGACGTACACCTCGATCCTCGACCCGACCGACCGCGCCACCGCGCCGATCTTCGGCGACGGTGCCGGCGCCGCACTGCTGCGGGCCGGCACCCCGGACGAGCCGGGAGCCATCGTCGCCGTCGACCTCGGCGCGGACGGCAGCGGCCGGCACCTGATCACCGTGCCGGGCGGAGGCTCCCGGCACCCGCGCCACCTGCCCGCGCCCGAGGCCGGCGCGCACTGGTTCACGATGGAGGGCAGGACGGTCTACGCCCACGCCGTCCGGCGGATGACCGCCTCCGCCACCACCGTCCTGGACCGGGCGGGCTGGAGCGCCGACTCGGTCCGCGCGTTCGTCGGCCACCAGGCCAACCAGCGCATCCTCGACTCGGTGGCCGACCGGCTCGGCATCGACCCCGCGCACCGGTTCGGCAACATCCGGGAAGTCGGCAACACCGCCGCCGCGTCCATTCCGCTGGTCCTGGCCGACCCCGACGTCCACCAGGCCGTCGAACCCGGTCGGCGCACCCTGCTCACCGCCTTCGGCGGCGGCCTCACCTGGGCCTCCGTCGCCCTCACCTGGCCCGCCGCCGTCCCCGGCAGCGAGCCGCCGGCCACCGAGCTGAACACCTCCCCGCTGTGCACCTCCGACCTGTCAAGGAGCCACCGATGGAGCACCGCCTCCACTCCCACCTCGTGACGGCCCTCACCGGCAAGTTCGAGGTCCCCGTCGAACGGATCACCCCCGACACCACGCTGGGCGAGCTCGACCTGGACTCCCTCGCCGTCGTCGAACTCTTCGTCACCCTCCAGGAGGAGCTGGGCGTGCCGCTCGACGACTCCGGAGCCACCGGCGAACTGACCGTCGGCGAACTCGACGACACCCTGCGGCACCTACTGGCGCAGCAGACCGAGGCGGCCGACCGCTGATGGACCGGGAGATCGCCGTCACCGGCCTCGGCCTGGTCACCCCGGGCGGCCCCGACACCGACGCCACCTGGAGGGCGCTGCGCGCGGGCCGCTCCACGGCCCGAGCGGAGCCGGGGCCGGACGACGAGCCCGGGTACCTGGCCTGCCGGGTGCCGCCGCCTGCGGGCCCCGCCGCCGGCCGGCTGTGGCGCTTCGACCGCAGCACCGTCTTCCTGCTGTCCGCCGCCCACCAGGCGCTGACCGCCGCCCGGCTGGACCGGGACACCTGGGACCCGAGCCGGGTCGCGGTCGTCGTCGGCACCGCGGCCGGCGGCGTCGGAACCCTGGAGACCCAGCACGCCCGGCTGCTCGCGGGCGGTCGCGAGAAGCTGTCCCCGATGACCCTGCCGGCCTTCCTGCCGAACATGGCCGCCGGGCACCTCGCCCTGGAACTCGGCGCCACCGGGCCCTCGTTGCAGACCTCCACGGCGTGCGCCTCGGGCGCGACGGCGATCATCACCGCCGCCCTGCTGCTGGCGGCGGGGGCCTGCGACATCGCCGTCGCGGGCGGCACCGACGCCATGGCGACGCCGCTGTGCACGGCCGCGTTCGACAAGATGGGCGCCCTGTCGCGCCGGCTGGACGACCCGGCCGCCGCCTCCCGCCCCTTCGACCGGGACCGGGACGGCTTCGTGATCGCCGAGGGCAGCGGCGTCCTGGTGCTGGAACGCCGGGCCCATGCCGCGGCCCGTGGCGTGCGCCCGCTGGCCCTGCTGGCCGGCCACGGCTCGACCAGCGACGCCCACCACCCCACCGCCCCGCACCCGCAGGGCGCGGGCCTGCGCGCCGCGACCGCCGCCGCCCTGGCCATGGCCGGCGCGGACCCCGCCGACGTCGACCACGTCAACGCGCACGGCACCAGCACCCCGCTCAACGACGCGGCCGAGGCCGCGGTGATCCGCGGCCTGTACGGAAGCCGGGGCCCGACCGTCACCTCCGCCAAGGGCGTGCTGGGCCACACCATGGGCGCGGCCGGCGCGATCGAGGCCGCGCTCACGGTGCTGACACTCGTCCACGGCACCGTCCCGCCCACCGCCAACCACACCGCCCCCGACGAAGGCACCGAAGGCCTCGACCTGGTCACCGGCGCGCCCCGCCCGCAACCCGTCCGCCTGGCCCTCAGCCACTCGCTCGGCTTCGGCGGTCACAACACCGTCCTCGCCCTCGCCCGGCCCTGAGAAGCGATTCCCCGAGCAGAGGCAGGGGGCCGTTTTCGCAGGTGAGGTGGGCGGCCGTCGCTCGGCGGGCATGCTCGGACCGTCGTATCGGCGCGGCATGCGGTCGGAGGTAGCGGACACCGTCGGTGGTGGGGGGCGGGGCGATCGCCGGGGGCGGGGCGAGCCCCGGCGGGCCAGGAGTCGAGGGCCGGCCACGTCCCGGCGCCGTTGACCTGATGTTCTGCGGCGTCGCGGCGCTGCCGGCGGCGAGGTTGCCCGCGTGGCGGTGGATGGCGCGGGCGTGCGCACGCTTGCCGGGCGCGTCGGCCCCGGTCCCGGTCTCAGTCGAACAGGGTGCGGCCGAGCGGGTGCCAGCCCGCGGGGCCGGGGAGCTCCGCGGCGGGCTCTGGGCCCCAGCTGCCGGAGCGGTAGCGCAGTGGCGGGTCGGCCGGGTCGAGGACGGGATCGACGATCCGCCAGCACTCCAGGACGGCGGGGTAGAAGGCGAACGGCTCGGGGTCGCCACTGACCGCCCCGCCCAGGATCGTCTCGTAGGGCTGTTCGAGGCGGCCGAAGAGTTCGGTGTAGTCGACGCCGATCGGCACCCGGACCGGCCCGTGGCCGTCCGTGCCCTTGGCGACCAGCAGGTCGGCGCGGATGCCCGTGTCGCCGTCGATCCGGAACCGGACCAGGTTGGGCGGTGCGGGGCCGTCCTGGCCGCGGAAGAGCTCCAGCGGCGGCCGGCGGAGCTCGACCACCACCTCGGTCGCCGAGACGGCCAGCGATTTGCCGCTGCGCAGGTGGAAGGGGACGCCGGCCCAGCGCCAGTTGTCGACGTACAGGGTGGTGGCGAAGTAGGTCTCGGTGACGGAGTCCGGCTTCACCCCGGGTACGTCGAGGTAACCCTCGTACTGGCCGCGCACCGTGGCGGCCGGGTCCATCGGGCGGACGGAGTGCAGGACCCGCCACTTCTCCAGGCCCTGGGCGGCGTAGTTGTCGGTGCTGGGCGGGTCCATGGCGAGCAGCGCGAGGACCTGCAGCAGGTGGTTCTGGACGACGTCGCGCAGGCAGCCGACGGCGTCGTAGAACGAGCCGCGGTCGGCGACGTCGAAGTCCTCGGCGAGGCTGATCTGCACGTTGTCGACGTAGGAGCGGTGCCAGATCGGGGCGAGCAGGGTGTTGGCGAAGCGGGCCACCATGAGCGACTCCACGGCGGCGTTGCCGAGGAAGTGGTCGACCCGCAGCAGGTGGTCGTCGTCGAAGTACCGGCCCAGCTCCCGCTGGAGCTCGCGGGCGGAGGCGGAGTCGTGGCCGAAGGGCTTCTCGACGACGAGGCGGGCGTCGCGGTTCAGTCCGGCCCGGGCGAGGGCCGCGGCGACGGTGGTGAACAGGCCCGGCGGGATCGCCAGGTAGTGGGTGGCGAAGCCGCGCCCGGCCAGGGCCTCCTTGAGCCGCTCGAAGGTCGCGTCCTCGGCGAAGTCGCCGGTGACGATGGACAGTCCGGCGGCGAACCGACCGAACACCTGCTCGTCGACGGTGGTGCCGGTGGCCTCGACGGCCGCGCGGGCGTGCCGGCGCAGCCGCTCGTCGTCCCAGTCGCCGACGGCGACGCCGACCACCGGGCAGGGGAGCCGCCCGGCGGCGCTGAGCTGGTAGAGCGCGGGCAGCAGCATCTTGCGGGCGAGGTCGCCGGTGATGCCGTAGAGCACCAGGACGTCGGAGGGTTCGAGCCGGGAAGGGGGCAGTGCGGTGGTGGTCATGCGGACGGGTCCGTTCTGATCGGGCCGGCGGGCGCGGGGGAGGGGGTCAGTGCCGTTCCGCCGGGACGGGCGCTTCGTCGTCGTGGCCGAAGCGGTGGGCCAGGTCGTCCTGGATCTGCTCGCTGTCCCGGCCGCGGGTCTCGGGCAGGTAGCGCTGAACGAAGACGAAGGCCGCGGCGCAGATCGCGGCGAAGATCCAGAAGGTCTGGCCCTGGCCGAGGCTGTTGGCCAGCGGCAGGAAGGCCAGGCTGACGACGAAGTTGGACACCCAGTTGACGGCGGTGGAGGCGCTGGAGCCGGCGGCCCGCACGGCGGGCGGGAAGATCTCGCCGATCAGGGTCCAGAACACCGGGCCCAGACCGCCGGCGAACGCGGCGATGTAGACCACCATGAACAGCAGGGTCAGCCCGGAGGCCAGGTGCGCGACGAAGGCCAGGCCGAGCAGGAACACCGAGGCCGCCATCGCGGCCAGCGAGACCAGGACCAGCGGGCGGCGGCCGACCCGGTCGACCAGCCGGATCGCCACCAGGGTCATCAGCAGGTTGATCACGCCGATCGCCACCGAGTAGAAGATCGAGTTGGAGGCGTTCAGGCCGGTCTGCTCGATGATGGTCGGCGCGTAGTAGATGATCGTGTTGATGCCGCCGAACTGCTGGACGGCGGCCAGGGTCAGGCCGACGACCAGCGCGGGGCGCACGTCCGGGGCCCGCAGCCCCTGTCCGCCGTCGCCGGCCGCCTGCTTGGCCCGTTCCTCGGTGATCCGCCGCCGGGCCAGTTCGACCACCTGGTCGGCGGTGTCGGCGTCGGTCACCCGGGCGATCGCGGCCCTGGCCTGTTCGATCCGCCCGCGAGCGATCTGCCACTGCGGGGACTCCGGCAGGAACCACAGCGCGGCGGCCACCAGGACCAGCGCGGGCACTGCGCCGCAGGCGAACATCTCCCGCCACCGGCCGCCGCTGGAGAAGGCCAGGTTCACCAGGTACGCGACCAGGATGCCGATGGTGATCATCAGTTGGTTGAGGGTCAGCAGCCGGCCCCGGATCGAGGTCGGCGAGATCTCCGACAGGTAGACCGGGACCAGCGCGGAGGCGGTGCCCACCGCGAGGCCCAGCACGATCCGGGCCACCAGCAGCATCGCGTAGCCGGTGGAGAACACCGCGATCGCGGTGCCGACCAGGAACACCACGCCGACCACGCCGAGCAGCCGGCGCCGCCCCCACCGGTCGGCGAGCCGGCCCGCGCCCAGCGCGCCGATCACCGAGCCGATCAGCAGGACGCTGACCACGCTGCCCTGCTCGAAGGAGTTCAGGTGGAAGTCGTCGCGGACGTACAGCAGGGCCCCGGACACCACGCCGGTGTCGAAGCCGAACAGGAAGCCGCCGACCGCGATCGCGGCGGCCCACCACTGGATCTTCCGGAGGCCGGCCGGCGGGACCGCAGTGAGCGGCCCGTGCGTGCCGGGTTCCCGGGAGAAGCCCTGAACCATGTGTGCCCTTTCTGCGGGCCCGGCCGGTCAGCCGGGCAGGACTCCCCAGGAGCCGGTGTACGACTCGCCGGGCGCGAGCCGGATCAGGTCGGTGCCGCTGGCGAACGCGTCGGGCGGGCCGGTCATCGGCTCCACGCCCAGGCCGCGTCGCCACCGGTCGTCCGGCACGTTGTCGGCCGTGTACACCTCCAGCCACGGCTGGGAGCGGTCGGACCAGAAGCGCACGGCGCGCCGGGAGCCGGCCAGCCGGACCCAGGCGCGGCCGTCGCCGTCGCGTTCCAGGTCGGTGAAGGCGCGGTCGATCGGCAGGTCGCCGATCTTCCGCGGCGCGGTGAAGTCGTAGGGGGTGCCGGCCACCGGCTGGGTCGGCCCGTCGGGGAGCATCCGCTCGTCCACGGGTTGGAACCGGCGCCCGGGCAGGTGCAGCTCGCAGTCGTCGACGGCCTCGCCGACGGTCAGGTACGGGTGCATGCCGTGCGCGTAGGGAGCGGTCCGGGTGCCGGTGTTCCGGGCGGTGAGGCGGACGGTGAGGCCGGTGCCGGCGTCCAGGGCGTAGGCGGCGGTCAGGTCGAGGCGGAACGGGTAGCCGGTGGAGCCGGTCAGCCGGTGGGTCAGGGTGACCCGGTCGGGCCCCTGCTCGGCGACCTGCCAGGGCGCCCACCGGGTGAGCCCGTGGATCGCGTTGCCGAGCTCCGGCTCCGACAGGTCGAGCTGGTACGTCCGCCCGTCGAAGGCGTAGCGGCCGTCCCGGACCCGGTTGGGCCACGGGATCAGCAGCTGCCCGAACGCCGCCGGGGCGGGCTCGTCGGGTCCGTAGGAGAGCAGCAGCGGCTCCCCCCGGTGCAGGAGCTCGCGCAGCCCGGCGCCCGATTCGGTGACGGTGGCATGGAAGTCGCCGGCCACGAGGCGGTACTGCGCCCCGCTGGTCTCTGTGCTCATGGCTGGATGGATAGCCGGTGCCCGCCACGACACGACCTGCTCGTCCGAGCGGCCCCCGGGTCGAGTGAACCCCTTGGCCCGACCGGTCCCCACCGGGTGTGGGCCGGCGGCGGACGCGGGACCTGTCCGGTTCCCCGCACCGGGACGGGGCGGTGGGTCTGGAGGGGCGTCGTGGGCGGGGTGCGGCAGCGGATGCGCGGGCAGTTGTGGCCGGTGCTCCAGCAGGCGGTGGCGTGCGCCCTGGCCTGGTGGGTGGCGAGGATGCTGTTCGACCACCACCTGCCGCTGTTCGCCCCGATGGCGGCAGTGGTGGCGCTGAACACCCCGCTGGGCGGCCGGGGCACCAACGCGGTCCGGGTGGTGCTCGGCGTGGTGGGGGGCGTACTGATCGGCCAGGGCGCGTACACGCTGTTCGGCCACCACTACGGGGCCCTCGCGGTGGGCTGCGCGGTGCTGCTCTCCCTGCTGGTGACGCTCGCGCTGGACGGCGAGCGGGTGACGATGGCCCAGGCCGCGGCCAGTGCGGTGATCGCGCTCGCCTCCGGCCGGGAGGCCGGGATCGACCGGGTCCTGGACGTGCTGGTCGGGGCCGGCGTCGCCCTGGTGTTCAGCCAACTGCTCTTCCCCGCCCACCCGTTGAAGCTGCTCCGGGCCGCCGAGGCGGAGACCTTCCGCGGGCTGGCGGGCCTGCTGCGGCTCGGCGCGCGGGCCGACGCGGGCGACCCGGACCTGCTGCTGCCGCTGGAGTCGCACGCGCTGTACCGCCTGCTGACGGACGTGGACCGGGCCAGGACCGACATGGTCGAGGTGGCCCGGCGCACGCCCCGCTGGCGGCGGCAGCGGCACTCGGTCCGGGCGTCGAGCGGCGCGGCCCTGCGGCTGGGGGTGCTCACCCACAGCTGCTTCACCCTGGCCCGGTTCACCGCCGACGCCGAGGGGCCGGACCGGCAGGCCCTGCTGCCCGTGGTGGACGCCCTGGCCCGGACCCTGTCGGCGTACGCGGCGGCGGAGCCGGGACGGGCCGCCCGGGAGGACTGCGTGCGGGGCGCGCTCGCCGCGGCGGCCCAGGCACCGCCGCAGCAGGGCCCGCCGACCGAGGCGGTGCGCCTGGCGGTGCGCGACCTGCTGGTGGTGGTCGGGGTCGCCGTGGACGCCGCCGCGACGGCCGTCGACACCCGGGCCCCGGACGCGCCGCAGGCTCCGCCTGTGTTCTGACGGCCGCGAGTGCCTCCCGGCGGCCCCGGCGGCTCGGGCCGCGGGCGGCCGTCGCGGACCACGGCTGGAAGTCTGATGAGGATCCTTGGTGCGCTACGGGTTGCCGCTGCCAGGGGGTGGGCCAGGGCGGTAGGTCGTGTGGGAGAAGCCGCCGCTGACATCCCGTCCGGTTCCGGTGGAGCAGGGCGTTCACGACCTCGCGCAGATCGCAGGAGCCCGGGTTGCCGACCGCGACAGCCGCTCCTGCTCCCAGGCGGTGACCAGCTGCTCGACCAGGGCCCACTGTCCGTCGGACAAGTCCGTTGCGTACGGCATCAGTTCCGTGTCCTGGCGTCACTATGCACACGACATGCAGGTCGACCCGAGTAACTCTGTGTGCACGAACGAGCGACGTCGGCCCGTCCAGAAACGGACTCAGCGCCACTTGGCGCGCACAATCGAGGCGGGACCGACCGGGATGGTTTTCAGCGCCCATGGGGATTCAACGTGAACCTAGGTCGCCGCATATAGCAAGCGGCGATGCGCCTTGAGATTATCCAGAGGTGGTCAATGCCGATCCCGGGCGGAAAATGCCCGGGTGTCGGATTTCTGAGAAGCAGTGGAATCGCCATGGTGATCGCGAGGAAATTCGGTGCGGTCGATCTGCGGCTACTCCTGCCGTGTCGAGTCGGACCAGCGTCCTTCACCGCGACCCCACACCATCGCACCACGCCACCCACGAACAGGCAGGAGACCCGCCGTGCCCTCCAACGCCCTGACCCGCAGCGCCTTCGAGGCCGACGTCCTGGCCTTCTACGAGGCCAAGCAGGAGGACCCCATCAACCTCGAGCTCGGTCACGCCGACGGCTACTACCACCACCACTTCGCCACCGGCGACTTCGACCGCACCGTCCTGGAACTGTCCGGCACGGCCCGGGAGCGGGCCATCGCCAAGGAGCTGCACCGCATGGAGACCCGGCAGGTCGGCAACCTGGTCGACCTGCTCGCCCCGCTCCCGCCGGGCGCCCGCGTCCTGGACGGCGGCTCCGGCCGCGGCGGCACCGCGATCCTGCTGCACCAGGCGCTGGGGTGCGACGTCGACGGCGTCAACTTCTGCGACTACCAGACCAAATTCTCCCGCGCCCAGGCCAAGAAGCACGGCGTCGCCGACCAGGTGCGCTTCCACCTGAGGAACATGACCGACACCGGATTCGACGACGGCGCCTTCGACGCCGTGGTCACCAACGAGACCACCATGTACGTCGACCTGCCCGAGGCGTTCGCCGAATTCGCCCGCCTGCTCAAGCCCGGCGGCCGCTACGTGCTGATGACCTGGTGCGTCAACGAGGCCGTCGCCGAGGACCCGGTCGAGGCCGCGAGAATCGACGAGCACTACGTCTGCCGGACCCACAGCCGCGCCGAGTACCTGCGCTCCCTCATGGCCGCCGGCCTGATGCCCTACCAGGTCGACGACCTCACCAAGGCCGCCACCCCCTACTGGGAGATCCGCGCCCACTCCGAGCTGGCCACCGGCATCGAGAAGCACTACCTCAACGGCTACCGCAGCAACCGCGTCAACTACATCCGCATCGCCGCCCGCAAGGGGGCCGCCCGGTGAACACCGCCCGGATGCTCCCGGGCCCGGGCACCGCCGCACCCGCACCGGCCGTCGTCGACCGGGCCCGCGCCTACGTCCGCCCCGCCCTGGAACAGGCCGTCGCCGAACTCCAGCCCGACCTGGCCCGCATCTGCGGGCACCTGTACGGCTGGTGGGAGACCGACGGAACGCCGACCGCCGGCCGGGGCAGCCGCACCCTGCAGGCCTGCATGGCCATGCTCGCGGCCGAGGCCCACGGCGCCGACCCGCAGGCCGCGCTCCCGGTGGCCGTGGCCATGGAGCTGCTGCACAGCTTCACCATCCTGCACGACGACATCATCGACGGCGACCAGGTCCGCCGCGCCCGCCCGGCCGCCTGGACCGTCTACGGCACCGGCCCGGCGATCCTGGCCGGCGACGCCCTGCTGACCGCCGCCTTCGACACCCTCTGCCGCCACGCCCCGGCCCGCGCGATCGCCCCGGCCGTCGCCGAACTCAGCACGACAACGGCCCACCTCATCGCCTCCGTCGCCAGCGAACCAGCCTTCGACCGCACTCCGGCCGCCGACATCGTCCTGGCCGACTACCTCACCGTCTGCAAGGCCAAGGGCGGCGCACTGCTGGGCACAGCGGCTGTCATCGCCGTCCAACTCGTCGACGGCAACGCCGAGATGGGCCGGGTACTGCGCCGCGCCGCGCACCACGCCGGCGCCGCCTGGCAGGCCACCAACGACCTGGAGAACATCTGGGGCGACGAGGCGCTGGTCGGCAAGCCGGGTCGGCAGGACCTGCGGCAGCGCAAGAACACCCTGCCGGTCATCACCGCCAGCCAATCCGCACGCCCCGGCGTCGAACGGCTCAAAGCCCTGATGGCCCGGCCGGAGCCCGCCGAAGCCGACCTGGCCGAGACCGCCGACCTGCTGGAAGAACTCGGCGGCCGGGCCGCCACCGAACGCGTCATCGCCCAGCAGCTCGGCCTGGCCCTGGCCGCGCTGGACGAGACCGCCCTGCCGCCCGACGTCCACGCCGATCTGGCCGACCTCCTCCACTTCACCGTGACCCGCCAGGTCCGCACCCGCTGAGGAGCCCGTGATGACGGCAGCCCGCGCAGCGGTCGCCTGGGCCCTGCGCCACCGCCTGGTGGAACCCGGTGCCCAAGCCGCCCGGCTGACCGCGATGCGGCTGGATCTGTTCGTCGAGTCGGTGCTCCCGCCCCGGAGCAGTGACCAACCACCGATGGCCACATGGGCGGCGCTGATCATCGCGCTCGACGACCTGATGGACCGCACCGCTCCCGACCCGGCCGCTCCCTGCCACGCGGACCGGACCACCCAGCTGATCAGCCCCTTGATCAAGGTGCTGGACGCCGATCCCGAAACCGGCACCACGACCGCAGCCCACTGCGGGAGCGCACCGGACCAGCACGCGGCCGCGACTGTCAGCGCCCTGGCCGACCTGTGGCAGCAGGTCGCCACCCCGGCCCCACCGGACTGGCGCGACCGCTTCCGCGCCGACTTCCGCGACTACGCCGACGCCGCCGTCCGGGAGGCCGCGCTGCGGGACAGCGGCGAAGACGTCACCGTGGCGGCCTACCTGCGGCTGCGCCGCCACACCGTCGTCGCCCTGCCCAGCCTCGACCTCGCCGAACAGCTGGCCGGCACCCCGCTGCCGGCAGCTCGGCGGGACGGGCCGGCCGCCGAGCTGCGCGCCGCGCTGGCCGACGTCCTGGCCTGGTCCAACGACCTGGTCTCCGCCCGTGTCGAAGCCGCACGCGGCCACGGCACCCTGATCGACGTCCTGGCCCGCGAACACGGCCTGGACCACACGGCGGCCCGCCACCAGGTCATCGCGATGCGGGACAGTCGGCTGCGCGACTTCGACACCACCGCACGGGCCTGGGAGCAACGCGCCCGACCGGACAGCCAGGAACACCAGGCGGTGTGCAGGTACCTCGCCACCGCCCGCGACTTCCTGGAGGGATCCCTGCGCTGGTTCACCCACACCGGCCGCTACACCCCGGAGACCGGCGCCGACTCCCGAACAACCACGAAGACTTGACGCACGAAAATGCGAGGTGACAGACCCGATGCCCGGCAAACCCCCCGGCACCGCCGCCGGACACGACCACGACGACGCCGATCCGCCCGACAGCTCTGATGCTGCCGATGCGGTCCGCGCCGCCCTGCACTGGAGCCGGGAACTGATCGACCCGACACTGCGCGCGGCCGTCGATCGGATGCCGGACCCGCTGCGCCGCATCTGCGCCTACCACTTCGGCTGGTGCGACGCCGACGGCGCCCCCACCCAGCACAGCCCCGGCAAAGCGGTCCGCCCGGCACTGGCGCTGCTGTCCGCCCGAGCCGTCGGCGGCCGGGCCGAGGACGCGCTGCCGGCGGCGGTCGCGGTGGAGCTGCTCCACAACTACTCGCTGCTGCACGACGACGTCATCGACGACGACCGTGCTCGCCGGCACCGCCCGACCGCCTGGACGGTGTTCGGCACCGCCCAGGCGGTCCTGGCCGGCGACGCCCTCCAAGCCCTGGCCCTCCAGGCCCTGGCGGAACACAGTCCGACCGGCGCCGCCCGGCTGGCCACCACCGGCGTCCAGCTGTGCCAGGGCCAGGCCGCCGACGTCGACTTCGAACACCGCACCGACGTCACCGTCGACGAATACCTGTCCATGGCCGCCGACAAGACCGCCGCGCTGGTCGGCTGCTCGACCGAACTCGGCGCGCTGCTCGGCGGCGCCACCCCGGACCGGGCCCGCAGCCTCGGAGACTTCGGCCGCGGCCTGGGCCTGGCCTGGCAGATCGCCAACGACCTGCACGGCATCTGGGCGGACCCCCAGGCCACGGGCAAGTCCGCGTACGCCGATCTGGCCCGCCGCAAGAAAACCCTGCCGGTCATCGCCGCCCTGGCCTCCGGGACCCCCGGCGGAGGCCGGCTGGCCCGGTTCTACGAACCCGGCGCCCCCGACGGTGACCCGGCCGTCATGGCACAGCTGATCCAGGACACCGGCGCCCGATCCTGGGCCGCACACCGGCTGCGGCACCACCTCGCCGAAGCACTCCACCACCTGGAACTCGCCTCCTGCCAGGACGGCCCCGCCCGAACCCTGAGGCACCTTGCCGATCTGATGGTTCAGATCAGCCCCTGAACCGATCGGAGCGGTATCCAGAAGGTGACCTGCAATCAGCGCCGTTCGCATGTGGACCGTTTCGCCGTGCCCCCGGCGCGCAAGGATCCCGGCTCGCGCCGTCCTTGCAGAGGAAGCCCGGTGAACGCTCCTTCGCGCCCCCAACCGATTCGCGACGCGCCCCGAACGGGAGACGAACTTCCCCCGTCCCGGACACCGAGCGCTGTCGTTGGCAGGACCCCGCGCGGCGAAGGCGCGCGCTCGGGGAGCCGATCCGCAGCAGCGGTCTGCTCGGGCGAGGGACCGTCACCCGTGACAGGTCCGGGGCAGGGGAAGGGACAGAGAGATCCACCGATGAGTTGTCCTGGGAGGGACGCATGCACAGCTCGCGGCTCACCGAACGCTTCCCGGCCCTGGCCGATGAGGGCCTCCTCGTACCGTCCTCCTTCGACCACCCCGAGCGCGGCCCGGTGCAGTGTCCCTCCGCGCCCCTGGTCTCCGCGTGGCTGGACAGGTGGGGGATGCCGAACAGGATCGTCGACTCCGTCAGCAGGCGGGAAGTCACCAAGGGGGCCGGAGCACACACGGGCAGGCTCGTCACCACCACCCACACGGATTCCGACGGCCGGACGGCGGGGATCGCCGTCCTCGCGCCGCTGCTCCTCGTGGAGGCGGCCACGACGGCCGTCTCCACCTGGAGCGCCTGCCTGCGCACCCGTCGACTCGTCGTGCCGCTGTTCACTCCCCAGTGCGACCGCACCATCGGCGCCGTGCCCGGGGCGGGGACGCAGCAGCCTCCGGTGCCGGACGGGGACGACTGCTGCCATCGTGCGAGCGTGCGGGCAACAGTCCTCGGCCATCGGGCGGAGCGGCGGACGGTCCTGGTGGTCGGGGCGCCCCTCGGCCGAACCGACGGCCTCGGAGCAGGGAGGGGACTGGTCCCGGTGCCTGACGTGGAGACAGCCGTGCGGCTCTCCGTCAGCGGTGCGCACGATCTCGCGTTCGTGCTGGCGCCGTGCACCGACACCCGCGGCGCCGACCGCATCGTCGCCGTCCTGCGGGAGCGCTTCCCCTCGCTGCGGGGCCAGCACCCCGACCAGTGGTGCTACCGCAGCACTGACAACCGCCACGCCCTCCAAGTCGCCGTCCACAACAGCGACCTCGTCCTGTCCGTCCCGGGGGCGCCGCCGGTCCCGCCCCGGGCGAGGAACGCGGTCGGCGTCCGTACGCTCGCCGACCTGCGGCCCGCCGACCTGGCGCCGGCCGCGACGATCGCTCTCCTGGGCCCGCCCACGGGATCGGTGTCCCGCCCGGGCGTCCAGCTCGCCGACCTGGTCGCGGTGCTCTCGGGCCTCGGATCCGTCAGCGTCGTCCACCAGCGCTTCACCAGCGACGTGAGCACCTGCGCTCGCGCCGACACCTGAACTCCGTTTCCGCACATAGCCGTTGACTTGGCCTCTTGGCCGAGACAGGGTGGCGATGCGTGATGCGGGCGCGGTGGTGCGCGCTTCCCGAACCGATCCTGCGTTGTGCAGCGATCGCTGGAGATCGCCCGGGGCTGACCATTGATAACCGGCTTGAGGCAAAGTCGTTCGGACGAGGACGGAAGCATGGTGGCTGCCCTTTCCATCCTGTCCCTCTTGGCGGTGGCCGTCTTTCGGCAGCTGGTAAGGGGCTCGGGCGCCAGATTGCTCTTGATCTCGGCGACGCCGCGGTGGGTCGGGAACGTCGTGGAGCGGACGCGCCGCGGCTGTGCGCGCCTCTGGTGGGGCGGAGTCCGGGTGTCCATTCCCGTAGGGCGCGCAGGGGTGGCCGGGAAGTCGCAGGTTCGATCGCCCGTGCGCCGGTCCGATCAGTCTTCCGGTGGGCCTGCCACCTGGCCTGGCGGGGCCTCGCAGGAAGCTGACGGGTGGTCAGTGAAGTCGACAAAAGGTCAGCATTCACCCACCCGGATCCTGCAAAACATGCCCGTAGACGGGAAACGGGAGGTCGACCGCGACTGCCCTCCAGTCCCTTGCCGGCAACGTTCGCCGGTGCAGGGGTCCTGGCCGAAGGCGGTCGTGGAGCGGCAGTCCCGCTCCTGCGGATGTGACCGCCCCGGCCATGGATTCTCGCAGGTCAGTGCCGGTTTCCGCGCGCTTTGAGGGTCACGTTCGGGAGCTCCGGGGCGGGCAGTCGGTCGCCCGGGTAGCCCTGGACTTCGCCGAACCGGACCGCCTGCTCCCAGTCGAGCCGTGCCTGTGCGATCTCCTCGCTGGATCGGCCGATGAAGTTCCACCACATATCACGTGATCGGCGTTTCCTCCCAGCTCAGGGGCATGATCAACCATCCAGGGTCAGCAAACGGTCAGCAAACCGGCCTGGGGGTCAGCAGCAGTGGCAACGATCAACCTCATCCGCGGCATGGGCAGCTTCTTCAAGGAGTGCGAGCATCCCGAGAGCCGGTGGCCGCGGTGCCCGCACGAGTACACGATCCGGTACCGCAGCGCGGCCGGGCGCCAGACCGAGGAGTCCGGGTTCACCACCTCGGAGAAGGCCAAGGCCCGGCTCGCCGAGATCTACCAGGAGCGCAAGTACAACCCGCACAACCAACGCAAGGCCGAGCGGATCCAGAAGTACGCCCCGATGCCGTTCCGCGAGTACGTGGGGGAGTGGCGCAAGTCCCAGCGCGCCCTCGGCCCTGCTTCGCTGCGCCACCTCGACTCTCTGCTGGAGCACCACCTGCTGCCGGCCTTCGGCAGCCGCCGGATGGGCACCTTCGACCACAAGGTCGTCGACGCCTTCGTCGCCACCATGGAGCGCAACGGCGTCGGCCTGGCTACCCAGGCGAACGTCTTCGACAAACTGCGCGCCATCCTGTTGGACGCTCACCGCCTCGAGCTGTACGACGACAACCCCATTGAGGGGGTCGTGCCGCCTCAGTACGACCCCGAGCGCGCCGTCATCCCGTCACCGGAGCAACTGGCCGGCCTCCGCCTCGCTGGTGACGACGTCTTCCGAGTGATCGCCGACCTGATGAGCGGCTGCGGACTGCGCAACGGCGAGGCGCTGGCGGTCAACGTCCGCAACATCGTCGCCGACGACGTCTACCGGATCACCGAGCAGGTCAACCAGACCACCCGTCAGTACGCGCCGCTCAAGCACCGCAAGGCGGGGGAGTACCGCGACGTGCCGCTGCCGGCCCGGGTGAAGGACACCATCGAGTGGTACGCCGACACCTACGGCACGGTCGACGGCTATCTGCTCCGCCACCCGCGGGACCTGTCCAAGCCGATGCCGACGTACCACCTGCAGAACCAGTGGCAGCGGCTCAAGCTTGCTGCGGTACTCGAGATGCCGGAGGGCATGGTGCTGTACGGATTCCGGCACTTCTTCGCCTCGAACTGCCTCACCCACAACATCCCGATCACCGACGTCGCCGAGTGGATGGGCCACCGCAGCATCGACGTGACCTTCAAGATCTACCGCCACCTGATGCCCGGCTCGATCAGTCGTGCCGCCCAGGTTCTCAACCTTGACCTGGTTGCCTGAAGCGGCAGGGGTTCTGCCCGCCATTCTCGGAGGGCGGACAGAACTCCTGCCCGTTACTCAGGAACGCGCTGCTGCTTGATCCAGGCGTTCACCTCGGACACCCTGAACTGGATCTTGGCGTTCCGGCCCCGTCCGAACCTGTAGGGGATGAGGCCCACGCCTGCTGCCTCCCGATACAGCCAGGACAGCGAGACGTTCAAATACTCGGCCGTCTGCCTGGCATCCATGAACTGCGAAGCCATCGCTTCCACTAGCCTTCCAATGTTCCAGAGCGGGGTCGAGCCTGGATGATCGCGTTCTCGTAGGGGTTTGGCCGTGCCGGCAGCTGGGTGATAGCCGAGGGCCTGGATCGGGCCGGTTGTCTGTCAGGGCTTCGCTGTCAGGACACCACTGATGTCGTGCTGCGCGGCCTTGAGGGCTTGGCGGGTATGGTGGCGCCGAACAAGGACGATGTGCTGCGCAAGCGGCGCAACCGCTGCAGACGGCCGGAATCGTTCGGCCTGTATCTTCCGGGGCTGTACGAGCCGGTGACGGGCGACTGCGTCACGGCTGAACGCCTGTGGGGCCGGCACATGGAGTGGCACGGCACGGTGCCGAAACGGGCAACGATCAACAACCGGCCCTGCGGTACTCGGTGAGCGGGCGGATGCGGTGCCCCTACTGAGGCGGCGGGATGCAACTGCTGCTGTGGGCGAAGAAGATGCGTCGGCCCGAGATGTGCAGGCGGCCGCACCGTGCGACGTGACGTGACGGTGCCGAAACCAGTCTGAACTCGACAACTGCCCCGGGGCTGGCTACGGCAAGCTGAAGCACATCGAGACCCGCCTGGTGGCGTGGCTTCGCGAGCAGGCTGACGCACCCCAGGGCGCCGTCGCCGCCGCGGTCGCCGCCGAGGGGGCCGACCTCGCCGACTGGTGGGAAGAAGAGCTGCGGGCGGAGCTCGCGGACCTGATCATCCAAGGGGACGAGATCACGAACGTCGTGCCGGCACGGGCGGTCGACTATGAGGCGGCGCGGCAAAAGCAGGAGCGCATCGACAAGCAGCGTGCCGAACTCATGGCCGAACTGATGGAGTTGGAAGAGGCACGGACGGAGATGATGCGGCACCCCGGGCGGTCCTCGATGCCCGGGACGACGCCACACCGGCGCGGCGCAACGCCATGATCAAGGAGATGATCCGCCACATCGCTGTTCGCAAGGGCCGGGGTCTACGCCTGGACGTCAAGTACGGGATCACCGCCACCTGGAACTCACTCCAACAACCTTGACAGCCATGCTGGTCAGTACCTGTCGGCGAGAAGTTGTGGGCGCCGGGCCAGGTCCATCGTGAGGCATGTAGCGGTACGGGGAGGACCCGGAAAGTTGTCGGCGGTCGGGGCTAGAGTCAGCTCATGGCAGTCCGATTCCGTCGTCTTGAAACCCTCTTCGGTGGGCCACTCGACCAGATCACCTATGCGAACTTGGTGGCCTTGATCGGGAATCCGGAGGCGTGCGAGGACGAGGACCTCGACTACAAGGCCACCCACTATGAGCAGGACAGGAAGGCCGAACTGGCCAAGGATGTGGCAGCGCTGGCGAACACCGTCGGCGGGGTGCTCGTACTCGGCCTCGCTGATGACCGGAGGTCTCGCGTTCCGACAGCGGTTCGGCCGGTCGAGCTGACCGACGGCCGGCTCCGGCAGATCAGGGCGATCGTCGCCTCCAATATCCGGCCCGCTCCCCGAATCGAACTGATCGCCAAGGAGGACACGCCGGGGTCGACCCAGGGAATCCTCCTGATCGTCGTTCCGCGGAGCCCTGATGCTCCGCACGCCGTGATCGAGCACAATCAGGACCACCGGCTCGCCTATCCGCAACGTAGCGGAGACACCACCCGGTGGCTGACCGAATCCGAGGTCGCCACCGGCTACCACCGACGCTTCCGGCAACTGGCGGATCGGGCGGACCGCATCTTGCAAGTCGACCAGGACATCGAAGCGACCGCGAAGGAACTCAGGGGCTACAGCGAGCCTCACGGTGCGGAATGGGCGCTCCTGGCGATCACTCTGGTGCCGGACGTACCGGGAGAGATGGCCATCGACAGCCGGAGCGTCCGGGGCGTCACGGAACAGGAACTCCGGGCCACGCCGGTACTTGGCCGCGACAGCGCGGCTTTCAGCGAGTCACGAGTGGGGCCACGCAGGATCGTTCTGCTGGACGGAGTGCCGACGAGCCGGGCCGTCGAACTGCATCACGACGGATCCGCGGGCTGGGGATGGTTCTTGGACACCTACCCCGCCCTGCCGAACCAACCTCACGTAGTGAACACCGACGAGATCGTCACCGTAGTGCTCTCCGCGCTCCGGCACTTGGCCGAGCATGCCGTCAATCGCACGGGTACCTCGGGCACGGCAGCGATCCGGGCCCGGCTGGTCAGCCGGACCAGACCCGCCATGAGCGTTATTTCGTTCCCGGAGCGGTCTGAGCCGGTTCGTCTCGGCAGACTCCACACTGCCTCGCGGAGACTCCTACCGGCGGGGAGCACCGCCCGACGAGTCGCGACCGGGGAAGCCCACGCCTTGCTCGACGAACTCGCGGAAGGTGGTACCGGCATGGTCCAAGCGGCCTCCCTGCTGCTCGGAGACCTCTTCCAGCACTACGGGCTAGCAGAGGCCCCCCACCTCAGCCGCGAAGGGGCGATCAACCTCGCAGCCTGGGACGCTCCGCACCACCTGTTCGTCAAGAAGTGGGCAGAGGGGAACGGAGTAGCGGTCGGCTGAACTGGGGCGATTGGTCGCAGCCTGCTGCGCGTCGGGCTCTGCAGCTGTCGTGTGATTGCCCACTAAGACCGTGTCCTATGTGGTGGTGGCTCGTTGGTCGGGGCATGGGGCGGGGTACGTGGAGTTGGATTGTTCCGGAGGGGTTGTGGGAGTTGGCGAGGCCGCTGATCCCGCCGGATCGGGTGCGGCCTCAGGGCGGCGGGGCGCAGAACACGCCTGACGAGACGCTGTTCGCGGCGATCGTGTACGTGCTGGTCAGCGGGTGCGCCTGGCGTGCACTGCCGCCCTGCTTCGGGGTCTCCAAGTCCACCGTCCACCGCCGCTTCCTGATCTGGTCGCGGGCCGGGGTATGGGGCCGGCTGCACGAGGCGGTTCTGCAACGCCTCGGCGACGCCGGCCTCTTGGACGTCTCCCGCATCGTCCTCGACTCCGCCCACGTCAGGGCCAAAAAAGGGGCGGACTCACCGGTCCGAGCCCCGTGGACCGGGGCAAGCCGGGTTCCAAGATGCACGTCCTGTCGGATGCGGGCGGACTGCCCCTGGTCGTCGCCGTCACCGCGGGCAACACCCACGACAGCAAAGCGCTGAAGCCCATGGTCGAGGCCTGCCTGATGAGACAGGACACCTGGGGCGAGCGCTACCGCAAGCCCGGCCGCCTGCACGCAGACAAGGCCTACGCCGTCCCTCATCTGCGGAAATGGCTGCGCGGTAAGCGGATCGGCGTCCGCATCGCCCGCAAGGGCATCGAGTCCAGCGAGCGCCTCGGACGCCGCAGATGGGTCATCGAGCGGACGATGTCCTGGCTGACCGGCTACCACCGACTCCACCACCGCTACGAACGCGATCCCCGCAACTACCTGGCCTTCCTCGGCCTCGCCGCCACGCTCTGCTGCTACAAACGCCTGATCCGCCCCACCACATAGGACACGGTCTTAGGCGGGCCACCGCGTTCGACCGGAGATTCGCTGTGTTCATGGCGGGTCGGCCCCGACCGCTCTCACCTCACCGTGACCGGCGGACACATGCGCTGGCAGGGGCTTTGAGACGGCCGGTGCGCCCGATCGCCCCCCGGGGCGATCGGGCGCACCGGCTCGTTCCACGGTGATGGCCGGGGTCAGGGCCCGTCCCAGCTCGTGGCCTGGCTGTCGAGGTCGATGTCGAGCGTCTCGAGGAAGCGGGCGGTCATGATGTAGTGGCCGGCTAGGAGGGTGATGGTGGCGGCGGCCTGTGTGCCCAGTTCCTTGACGGCCTGGTCGAAGCTGTCGTCGGCCTTGGGGTGGTCGTACAGGTCGTCGGTGAGGCGTAGTGCGGCCGCCTGGCCGGGGGTCAGGGTTTCGTACTTTCCTGCTTCGACGGCGTCGATCTCGGCTTCGGTGATGCCGACGGAGCGGGCGATGTCGATGTGCTGCATCCGCTCGTAGGCGCTGTTGTTCAGGGTGCCGATGCGCAGGGTGACCATCTCGCGGATTTTCTCGTCCAGGGGGGAGTCGTGGAAAGCTCCTCCCAGCGACAAGTAGCCCTGGGTGACCTCGGGGGTGATGCGCAGAAGGCCGCGGGTGAGGTTCGCGGGGAACGTGTCGTAGGCCTTCTTCTCGGCTGGGGACATGTTCTCCGGGGTGGGGAGGTCGATGCGCGCCATGGTGGTTTCAGCCCTCCTGCGATTTGACGTAGTTGCCTTTTCGGGCGTTTTCGCGGGCGATGCCGACCGCTTGGGCGATGGGCATGTGCAGCGGGTCGCCGTGGCCGGGCAGGATGTACTCGGCGTCGAGGACTTCGAGGGTGTCGAGCGCTTTCAGCGCGTCCTCCAGCGAGTGGGCGAAGAACCAGGGGCAGGGCTGCGGGCCCTTCAGGGTGGAGACGGCGTGTCCGGTGACCAGGGCGTCTCCGGTGATCACGGCCTTGGAGTCGGGCAGGTGGAAGGCGGCGTGCCCGGAGGTGTGGCCGTGGGTGGACACGGCGAACGGGCGGCCCGGCATGTCCAGGGCCCCTTCGCCCACGGGCTTGACGTCCTCGATTTTCAGGTCTTGGGACGCGCCGACCTTCTGGACCTTCTCCGCCCACTGCATGGTCTGCGGCATGGGGCCGTGCCTCACGTTTTCCTCGCTGGCCTGTTCGAGGTATTCGCGGCGGGCGTGGTGGACCTCGATCGCATCGGCGTAGACGGGGGTGCCGAAGCGGCGGTTGAAGGACTCGACCGCGCCCATGTGGTCGATGTGGGCGTGGGTCAGGAGGATGGCCTGTACGTCCTCGGGCCGGCGGCCGATCGAGCGGATGGACTCCTCGACCGCGTCGACGTCGCCCGGCCATCCGCCGTCGATGAGGGTCAGATCGTCCCCTTCCCTCAGCAGGACCCAGTTGACTTCGGTTCCAGCGAAGCAGAAAACATCCTTGGTCACTTCGGCCATGACTGCCACCTCTCGATTTTATGCAGAAGGGCTGCCGGACGATCGAATACGGCCTGCGGGATTGCTTTTCTCTCTGTTCTCCTTCTTGCGGGAAAGGCGCGAAGGAAAGCCCGTCCGATCCTCCTCGGCAGGGCCTTCGAGCAGTTTTGCGGACTGTCCGGGCAGCCGCAAAAGGAGCTTTCGACCGGTTCGGGTTTTCGGAATCCGGCCCGACGGGGGCGAGCCGGTGTGCCGCTTCGGTCCCGCACGGGGCTCCTGGCGGGGCCTTGTGGTGCGGAGGTCCGCGTCGGCGGCCTGGTGCAGGGGCGCGGCCCGGACGCCCGCTGCGGCCCCGCCCCACCATCTGCCTCGCCGGACTCCGCCCCGCAGGCTCCGTCCGGCTGGCGGGGCGGAGTCCGCACGGGGCTTTCCGGGGTGTTCGGCGTGCTGCCGGGGCCGTACCCGGGCACTTCCGGCGGGGTGTCAGGGGTGCTTGTGGACGGTGCCTTCCTTCATGACGAAGTCGACCTGGCCGGTGACGTTGATGTCGGTGAAGGGGTTGCCGGGCATGGCGATGATGTCGGCGGTCTTGCCGGGGGCGAGCACGCCCAGGTCGTCGAGTTGCAGGAGTTCCGCGGCGACGCTGGTGGCGGCCTTGAGCGCGCGGGCCGGGGTGATGCCGGTGGAGACCATCATCGGGAACTCCTTCCAGTTCTCCTCGTGGGGGAACATCCCGGCGTCGGTCCCGAAGACGATCTTGACGTCGCTGGCGGCGACCGCCTCCGCCCCGTCGAGCAGCGCCTTCTGGTACTTCTGGAACTTGCGGCGCTTGTAGAGCGGGGTGCCGGCCCAGTAGGCGTCGTCGTCGGCGCGGCGCGCGTCGTCCAGGATCGTGTACTGGGTGGGGACCAGGAACACGCCGTGGTCGATCATCATCTGCAGGGTGTCCTGGGTGGCGAGGTTGCCGTGGTCGACGCTGCGGACCCCGGCCTTCACCGCGCGGCGCACGCACTCGTCGCCGTAGCCGTGGGGGGTGGCGGGCACGCCCAGGTCGCGGGCGGTGGCGACCAGGGCGTCCATCTCCTCCTGGCTGTAGGTGGTCTGCGACGGGTCGTCGGAGGGGCTGGAGAACCCGCCGGAGGCGCCGAACTTGATCCAGTCCGCGCCGGCGCGGATCTCGGTGCGCACCCGGGTGCGGATCTCGTCGCAGCCGTCGGCGCAGGACATCTCCAGCAGCCTCGGGTGGTTCTGGAACTGGTTGTCGAGGACCGCGCTGAAGTCGCCGTGCCCGCCGCGGGCGGAGATCATGTGGGGGGCCACCAGCATGCGGGGGCCCTCGATCAGGCCCGCGGCGATCGCGTCGCGCAGCGCGACGGTGGTGTAGCCCAGGTCGGCGCCCATCAGGTCGCGGATCGTGGTGAACCCGTTGAGGAGCATCGTCTGCAGCACCGGGAGGGTCTGCAGCGTGTGCGTGGCCTCCGACTGGGTCAGGGCCGGGACGAGCAGCGCGGGCTGGACGGTGACGTGGGTGTGGCAGTCCATGAAGCCCGGCGTCACCGTGTGCCCGGACAGGTCGATCACCTCCGCCCCCTGCGGAGCGGTGATCTTCTCGGCGACCTCGGCGATCCGGCCCTCGCGCACCAGGACGTCGCGGATGCCCAGGGGCGCGTCGGCCAGCCCGTCCCACACTTCGGCGCCCGTCAGGAGTGTGACCACACCGTCCTCCTCGGAATCTTCGGTGACACCCGGTGACGCTACGCACACGGGTGCCGGGCCGCCAGCGCGGGCGTCCAATCGGTGGAGGACGCGGGCGCCGCGACCAGGCCCTGCGGGCTGCTGCGATGGGACGGCCCTTCCGACAGCTTCCTGTTTACCGCTTGGGCCGGCGCAGGGTCTTGGCGAAGGCGACGCTGGTGTGCCAGTGGAAGCGCATGGCCAGCAGGCGCACCGAGAGGGCGACGAGGAACGCGATGCCGCCGGTGAAGACGGTGTAGCGGCCGAAGTGCAGCAGCAGGGCGCTGATGGTGGCGCCGATGGCCACGGGGATGGCGTAGAGGTCCTCGTCGGGGCGCAGGATCAGGGGGGTGCGTCCGGCGAGCAGGTCGCGCACGACGCCGCCGCCGGTGCCGGTGATGATGCCCAGCAGCGCGGAGGAGACCGCGCCCAGGCCGTTGCGGTAGGCGGTGAGGGTGCCGGTGACGCAGAACAGGGCCAGACCGACGGCGTCGACGACGTTCAGCGGCCAGTGGGTGAGGCGGGCGGGGGGATCGATGAGGAAGATGATCACGGCGGCGGCCAGGGATACCCACACGTAGTGCAGGTCGACGAAGGCGACGGGGACCCCCTTGTTGATGATCACGTCCCGGATGACGCCGCCGCCGAACGCCGTCGCGAAGGCCAGGACGGTCAGGCCGGTGAAGTCGTAGCCCTTGCGGACGGCCAGCAGGGCGCCGGATACGCCGAAGGCGAAGGTCGCCACCAGGTCGGCGACCTGCTGGGCCGTGCCGATGACCGCGGCCCCGTCCGGCGCCGCGACCAGGACCGCGGCGCTCACCGGCGGCCCCCCGGGACCGGGTGGATGCGACGACGTGCTGGCTCGGTCATGCTCGTGCTCCTGGATGCCGCTCGGCGGTGTACCAGCGCCAATCTAAGTCGACCCCCCTCACGAGGCCGGAAGCGGCGCGGCGCGGCGGGCTGCGGCGGTGGCCCGCCAGCCGATTCGCGCTTCGCCCCGTACGCTCCACCGCTGTAGGCACATCCGTGCCCTTACACGTCGAGGGAGCCGTCCCGGGGCGGCGTCAGGTGAGCTTGCGGCATCTGCCGACTGCCGTCACTACGGATCTACAGGGCGGCGGCGCCTACCCGTGGCCCTTTGGGCATCGCCGGTCGCGCGGTGTCCTTGCACAGGGCCGCGCGACCAGCGCTTCGGTCAGCGGGGCACCAGCGTGCCGTTCAGGTGGTCGTAGGCGGTGTGGGCATGGAGGCGGACTCCGGTGACGAGAGTGTCGTCGTCGGCGTAGAAGTGTGGATTGTGGTTGTAGGCGATGCCTCGCCCGCCGGGGGTGGGACGCGTGGCGCCGTCGGGGGTGAACTCGACGTCCTGGACGCCGAGCAGGACGTAGAGACCGCCGTACTTGTTGACCAGTTCGGAGACGTCGTCGTAGCCGAGGGTGGGAGGGGTGTTGGTGACGTGGTCGTCGCCGACGACGCGGCGGAAGGTGGGCAGGCCGGCGTCGACCCATTCGGGGAGGTTGTGCACGGCGGGAACGACCTGGAGGAAGTCGACCGCGGCCGTGCAGTTGTAAGCCTGGGCGGTGTGCTCGGCCAGGATGGTCAGTCGTTTCTGCACGTCGGCCATGTCGGCTTCGACGGAGCAGCGGATGGTGCCCCAGAGGGTGACGCTCTCGCCGATGATGTTGAAGCGGCCGACGTCCTCGATGTGGCCGATGGTCACGGTGACGGGGTCGAAGGCGGGGACCTGGCGGTAGAGCTGGCCGATGCCTGTGATCAGGGCGCCGGCGGCGGGCATCGGGTCGACGCCTTCCCAGGGGGTGGAGCCGTGTACCTGCTGTCCGGTGATGACGGTCTTCACCAGGCAAGAGGCGCCGAACTGATTGCCCACCCGGTAGCCGACGTGGCCCTTGGGCAGTGGTGCGACGTGCACGCCGAAGGCCATGGTGGGGGTCGGATCGGCGAAGGCGTCCGCGTCGACCATCGCCCGTGCGCCGCCCTGCTCGTCCACCGGAGGGCCCTCCTCGGCGGGCTGGAAAACGAACAGCACCGTTCCCGCCAACTGGTCGCGCGCCTCCGCCAGAACGGTGGCAGCGCCCATCAGCATCGCGGTGTGGCAGTCGTGGCCGCAGGCGTGCGCGACGGGGAAGGGTCCCCCGGGGTAGTCACGGTCCACCACCGTGGAGGCGAACGGCACGCCGGACAGGTCCTGGACAGGCAGGGCGTCGATGTCGGCCCGCAGCGCGACCACCCTATCCCCCGGCTGGCCCCCGCGCAGGACGCCGACCATGCCGTGGCCTGTGATGCCGGTGCGGACCTCGTCCAGGCCCAGCGAGCGCAGGTGGTCAGCGACGTACTGGGCGGTGGCGCTCTCGCGGTTGGAGAGCTCGGGGTTTTGGTGCAGGTGGTGGCGCCAGGCCACCACCTGCGGGGCGATCTCGGTACTGCGGCGGTCGATTTCGGCGTACACCGGATCGGTCATGGAGGACTCCGGGGCTCGGGAGGGTATGAGCCGAACGCTAGTCGCCGGGCTGGGACACCGTCGTGCAGACCGTGGCAATCGGGGCACGGAGGGCGGTCTGAGGCTTCGGTGAGCCTGTTGCTCCGGTACGGGCCCGAGGGCCTGCCTCGGGTCCGTGCCGGTTCTGGTGTGCGGCCGCAGGCTCTCCAATCCCGTACTGGCATCAAGCAGCAGATACGAAGGAGAAGGGAGGACAGGCGTAGCGCGGCCATGAGCGGCATGCGGGTTGCGGCCGCCGTGTCGAAGTTGTCACTGAGGCTTCCTGGTCATTCACGCCTTACTGGAGAGGGCGGCACCACCTCCTCGCCAGCTGCCTCCTTGCGATTCGTCGCGGCCGTCCTAGCTCGGCTGCAGATTTGTGGTGCCACGCGTCGGCGATGTGCCGCTGACCGGGCGGGCCGGTATACCTAGGCCCCGAGAACTTTGACGGTGGCAGGCTCACTGTCTACCAGCGGGCGGCCGCTGACCAGGTCCGTCGGAAGCGGCCGGTGGCCGGAAGTGAAGTCCGCCCTTCTACCGGTACCTGCTGTGTTGCAGAATTTACCGATGCGCGTTGGCAGCACGTCGAGCTGAGCAGGCGTCAGGAGCTGGAGACCCGGCCGAGGGAGAGCAGGTCGATGGCGGTGCGGCCGCCCATGTAGGCGCTCTGCCCGCCGTCAACCGTGAGTTGGCTGCCCGTGACGAAGGAGGAGGCGTCGCCGGCCAGGAAGAGAGCCGCGCCGACGATGTCCTGGGACTGTCCCCAGCGGCCCAGTGGGATCTGGTCCACGATGCTGGCGGAGATCTCCGGGTCGGCATGGAGGATCCCGGTGAGTTCTGTGCGGTGCCAGCCCGGGAGCAGTGCGTTGACCCGGACGCCGGAGGCAGCCCATTCGGCGGAGAACGACTGGGAGAGCGAGATGATGGCGGCTTTGGTGGCCGCGTAGTGGGAGGCGAAGGGGAAGCCGGTGGTGCCGACGATCGACGCCAAGTTGATCACCGAGCCATGGCCGCATCCCACCATGTGTCGGCCGAAGGCCTGGCCGCCGGCATGAAGGAGTTCATGGCCGCCCAGGACTGGCTCACCGTCTACCAGCTGCCTCCGTACGCACCCGACCTCAACCCGGTCGAGGGGATCTGGATCGTTACTGCGGCGGGGATTCCTGGCCAATGTCGCGTTCGCCGACCCGGAGCACCTGGTGCGGACGGTCAGACGAAGGTTGCGGAAGATCCAGTACCGCCCGCACCTCATCGACGGTTGCCTGACTGGAACCGGGTTAGCCCTTGCCCCACCGTGACAACCGACATCGCGAGTTCAATCTGAGTAAGAAACCGCCCTCGCCCGCGACGGGCCGACCTGTACTGACCACGGAGGTCGGTGGCGGGGTTCACGGTGGGGTGATCTTGAAATGAGTGAGGGCCTTTTGAGCCGGTGAGGACTGCGACATCTCCATTCGGCCCGCAGGGCCCTCACGCCCCACCGTGATGCCCCGCCGACCGGTCATAGGACTGAAGGCGGGGCGTCACGGAGTGCGGGCGGCCGTTCAAGTGCCGGGGGTGAGGGCGGCGGCCAGGACGGTGACGTCGTCGCGCTCCCAGTCGGCGCCGTGCTCGGCAACCGCCCGGTAGAGGGCCTGCACACTCTCTCCAGGGTCCGTCCCGGCACGGGCGACGAGGCAGGTGACGGCGTCGCGGCCGAGCATCGCGCCCGTGCTGTTGCGGGCCTCGGTCAGGCCGTCGGTGGCCAGCACGAGCAGATCGCCGGGTTCGAAGGCGCTCTCCCGCACCTCCCAGGCCCCGTGGGGGTCGAGGATGAAGGAGCCGATGACGGGACCGGTGGTCTCCAGCGCGAGCACGGCGGCGTCGGCGCGGCGCAGCAGGGCGATTTCGTGGCCGGCGTTGAGCCAGGTCAGGCGGTGAGCGGTGGGGTCGAGGACGGCGACGAGCAGGGTGGTGAAGCGTTCGTCCTCGTGGGTGAGGAGGGACCAGGCCGCAGCCGCGGCGCTCTGGGGGGCGCGGCCCAGGCGCAGGGCGGCGACGACGGCGCTCTTGACCTGCGCGGCCAGTAGTCCGGCCTCGACGCCGTGGCCCGAGACGTCTCCTTGGACGAGGGCCGTGGTGCCGTCGGGCAGGGAGAGGGTCTCGATGAAGTCGCCGGAGATGACGCCCTCGGCGGCCAGGACGGTGCCGCGGGCGGTGACGCCGGGACCTGGGTGGTCCTGGGCGGCGAGGATGCGGTGCAGGCCGTAGGTGGTGGCGGCGTCGGTGCGCAGCGCCTCGTCGGCCTTGACCGCCCGGTGCCGGGACTCCTGGAGCAGCAGCAGGGTGCGTTCCGCTTCGCCCCATACTCCGCGCAGCCACGGCTCGTCTGCCGGAGCGGCGGGTCCGGCCCCGAGGGTGCCGGCCCGGGTGCGGGCGAGGTGGCCCTCCAGGTCGGCGAGCGGGCGCACGATGCGCCGCCACAGTGTGTAGGAGACGGCGCCCAGGATGATCAGCAAGGCCAGCATGCAGGCGCAGTGCAGGATGAACAGGGTCTCCTGGGCGTGCACGGCGCGTTCACGGTCGACGGCGCGGTGCCGGTCGAGGCTCGCGACCAGCGCGTCGGCGGCGGCGAGGACGGGGTGCAGGCCGCCGGCCGGAGCGGTGAGCCAGGACTCCAGCGCGGTGTCCAGCGCGAGGGCCTGCTGGTGCAGGCCCAGGGCGCGGGAATCGGACGTGATGGATTGGGCCAGCGCGCGGGCCGGGGCGGCGTACTTGGCGGGCACCGGCGTCTCCGCGCCGCCTGGGGCGGCGCGGCCGTCCTCCTGGGCGGCGTGGACAACGGTGAACATGCGCCCGACGCTGTGCGCGGCCGTGGTGGCCCGGTCTGCTTCACTCGACAGCCCGGTACGCACCCGGGAGGCGATCAGCACGTCCACCGCCACCAGGATGAGGGCGACCAGCACGCTCAGCAGCATCACCGCGCGTGCCGAGCGCGGCACCAGCGACCGGGGCAGCACTTCGACACCTCCGTCTCTACCTCGTCCGTCCGTGCCCCCTGGTCACCCGCACCCAACGCAGTGCCCTCTCCTGCCCAGTGTGCCTGTTGGTGCCCCCAGAACCCGGGACAAAGGGCTGTGCCGTCCCGGGCGAACGCCACCGCGCGCTGGCAGCAGATCACCGGCTCCGCTTCCGACCATCACCGGGGAGGAGATCGGTTGGACGGTGCTGCCGGGGCTCAGCATGCGCGAGCTGCACCTGCTACCGGCGCGGACGGTGTTCCGCATCAAGGAACTGCGCCAGGAGATGAAGGCGATCGGCTGACAGCTCCGGTACCTCGCGGCCGACGCTGATCTGCTGCTGGTGGTGAGGGCCGGCGGGCGACGAAGGTGTCACCCTGCTCCTGGGCGCGGCGGTGCCGTAGGTCTACCGGAACGAGTGCGCACCGGACGGAACGATCTACGACAAGAGCAGCGAGTCCTACAGGGTCTTCGCCGCCTCGATGTCGTACCGGTCCACTGCGCGGTGCGGTGTCCGGCCGGCGCGCCCCGGGGCCGGCGTCCGTGGTCCCGGGAGGTGCGGGAGGTCCGGGCGGCCGGTTCGTTCGGTGGCGTTGAGTGCCGGCAGGTCGAGGAGGGCGATGGAGTAGGCGGCGAGTTCCTCGGAGCGCTGTCCCGTCTTCCCTCCCGGGCCGGCGAGCTGGCGCAGCGTCAGGTCGACCGCCTCGTCCGGGGCGGTGGGCCGGGTCGGTGCGGCGGGCGCGGCGGCGGCTATGCCCGCTTCAGCGGGGGTGACGGTTCGGCCCAGTCGGCGTGAGAGGGCTTCGGCGATCAGCTGGGGCGTGCTGCCGCGCGGTCGGGTGCCGTAGAGCCAGTGCGCGACGGTCGAACGGTCGAAGGTCAGGGGGGTTCCGGCCTCCCGTCCGGCCCGGTTGACCTCGTTGGCCAACTCGGCGGCGCTCCAGTCGGCCTCTGTCAGCAGGGCCCGCAGCGAATCGTTCGGACGGCGCGGCGGTGTCATGGACGTCCTCCCTCCACGTACGGGCACGCGGGCCTCTTCACCGGCTTCCCGGCGGCATGGTGCCACGGCCGGCTCCGCGATGTCAGGCGGGCACGCTCGGCAGCGGGCAGTGTCGAGGACCGGAGGTTGCCACTGGTCACGGCGGTGACCAGGTGCGGGGGCGGGCGGGTTGGGTGAGCGGCGGTTTCAGCGGGCTGCCATTTTCAACACATCGGCTCTCGCCGTACGACACGGCCTGGTGCGGACGCTCCGCACGGGCTTCGTGAAACGCCGTCTGTGACGGCGTTTCACGAGCGCGCGATCAGCTGGGATGCCGGGGGTCGTGACCGGACGCACGCCCAGTCGATGCTTCATCGGACGCCGGTGTGGGGAAGCCGGAGTGCGGGGCTGTCGGGGTGGGGACGGCCTCGCTGTGGACCCGGTGCTCGACGATGCTGAGCGGGCCCAGTCCGGTGAGCGCCCGCAGGACGTCGTCCAGCAGCGAGTCCTTCGCGCCGTTCCGGGGTCCGGCTGGGATCAGGCCGATGGTCGCGGCAGCGGCCAGCTCGACCGGACGTAGGTCGACGAGGCCGTCGATCCGGCGCACGGGACCCTTTTCCGAGGCAAGGAGCTCTGTTTCGGCACCGCCGAGCAGGAGGGTCAGGTCGCTCGCCGCGGCGACCGCCCGGTGCGCCCAGCGGATGGCGGAGGTGCGGTGGCACCACTGCTCGGGGTGCTGCCCGCGCAGTCGGGGAAAGCGATCGCGCAGGATGGTGAGGATCTCGGCCGCGTCCTCGACCGGGGTGCACGGGCGCAGGACGAAGGAGAGCGCGTTCGGATCGGCCACCCGCAGGGTCCGGGCAGCCACGGAAGAGGGCACCGCGACAGTACGGACGCTGGGGGCTTCCACGGCACCTGGTGGCTGGGGGCCCGGGCCGACCAGGAGGACCTCGTCTCCTCGTTCGTGGAACTGCCGGACGGCGTCGGACGCGTGCCGCACGTGCGGGCAGTCGTCGCCGAGTCGGGCGGCGGCGCGCGCCCGGGGGAGCTGTGCGACAAGCTGGTTGAAGGATCCGCAGGGTTCGGCGGCGACCGGCAGGAGCACTCGCCGTGTGCGCAGCGTGGCGGACCACGCGGTGACGGCGACGCGTGCGCGGGGCAGCATTTTTTCGTTCGCGGCCACCGCCAGGCCGATGGCCGAGCCGTCGGCGGAGAGGAAAGTGGTGGCAATCAGGTTGGATTCGCCGTCCCGTGTCCTGCGCAGGGCAGTGGCAGCCGGCAGCGAGTCCGTGGATGTGACGACTTGGCGGCGTCGCAGCCACGCCGCCAGCAGCGGGGCGGCCGGGCAGGAGACCAAGCCTCTCTCAGGATGCCAGAAGCTCGACAGGACCAGGGCCTTATCGCCGAGGGGCAGTGCAGCTGTGAACTCTTCCGTGATCGAAGTCCGACCGACCATTTTTTCCGCCTCCTAGCGGCATGACGACGAATAGAAGTGTGGTACCCGCGCTTCGGAGCCGGACGCGGAGCGGATTGCCAGAATCTCTCTCGGATACATGATTCCCCCCGGGTGATTACTTTGCATTTTTTGGGATTTTCTCAAGTCTGCACGGTCCGCCGGGGAAACTTTCTGGCCATGTGATTTTTTCCGATAAAATTCCTCAAGGGGCCGTGGCATCACCGATGCGACTGCTCCTCGGCGCGAGACGGCGCGGTCAAGAAGCCGCAGGGGCGGACGACAATCCGCGGGCGAGGATCGAGTCGCCGCCTCCGGCCCGCCGCGACCGACTCCAGGGCGGTATCAGGCGCGCAAGCGGTTGAGGACGCAAGGGAATGCGTTGGCGCCGTACAAGGGCATCACCTGGCGGCGTCGAGCCGGTCTTCGGCTCCGGCCGGACCCGCTGACAACGCCTCGGTCACGAGCGCGGCAAGCGTGCCACGAACCCGGGGAACCGGCGCGCCCTCACGCGGCACAGCAGCCGGCACGACCACCTGCTCGACGGCGTCCGGGCCGTCACCCGCAGGCAAGTCGCCGGCCCTCGGCGGGGCGGGTCGCCTGCGCGGGAAGGCGTGCGGCAAGGCAATCCCCTGGGACACGCTCCACCGCCGGGCGGCAACTCTTGCCGCGCCCCGGCGCGGGCCGCGGGGGCAGTCGGCCTAGTTTTCAGCGCGGCGCCGTTTTCAACGCCGAAAGTCCTGGATCACGTAGAAGTGGAGCCGCTCGGCGGGCACACTGGCAGGCATCTGTACGGAAAGATTTCATGACTCCCAATCGAGTGCTTGAACCATCCCCTCACCCTCGACTCGAATGGCGGATCCGCAGGCTTTGAAATTGGAATACCCAAATCCAGCCGCTTCGTGCGCAGCATTTTTCACCCAGTCGCGAGCGGGTGATTCCTAAATTTCCGATTGGCCGAAAGGGGGCGCAATGAAGCGCGGAAACTCCTCCCTGGAACGACACGGCCGCAACATCCCGCAAGGAAATTTCGTCACCGCATCCGATATCGATGGGCCGTGCCACACATTTGTTGGCCGGTTCCCCTCGGCGCATCCGTCTGCACGTATGTCAGACCGCGAAGAAAAAGCAGTCACAGGCGCGCCCGACGTCCTCGCGGGATTCACGCTGGCCCATGCCGACGCCGTTCCCGGATTCCCCGTGGGCTTGCGCCCAGCAGCCTTCCGGACGTGCGGCGACGCCCTGGACTGCTGGTGCGCCGCCCCGTGCTCCTGGCTACCGGTGACCGCTGTATCTGAGCTCTGCCCCGAGCGGCGCCATGCTGCGGGGTCCGGCCGGGAAGACCGCCGACGACGGCCCCATCCTGCCGGAGTGCTACGGCGAAGCCGGCGCCTCTCCACCAGGCCGACTTGTCGGCTGACCGGTGCAGTCACAGCCGACATACATCCGGACCGTCTCGCGGGTCGACCAGGTCAGCCGCAAAACGGCGCGCGACGCACCGTTTTGTTGTTCGTCCCGCATCGGCTGATGCCGCCTGTCCCGGATACCGCCTTACGCAGAGTCCTCAGCGGCCTTGACCCGCTGTCAGTTGCATACCCGTGATACACGCCCTCCCCGTTCAGATGAGCGAGTGGGCCCTGGCGGACGGCATGACTCTCCTCGAGGTCATCACCGGCACTCATCCACAGCCCACTCCCAAAGCCGAGGCGTACCGACACCAGTAGCCAGGATCGGGCTCCGCGCCCTGCCAGGTGGGTACGCGCCGGCGAGTAACACACAGACAAGGTATATGCCATGGGCACTTCTACAGATTCCCGACAGCCGGCGGACATCTCGTCGCTGTACATGCCGTTCCCGGCCGCCATCCACCCCGGCCACACAGCGATCGACGATGAGACCGCAGCCTGGGCCCGGCGATTGCGCATCGCTGACGACGAATTGCGCGAACGCCTGCTCCGCCAGGACCTGGGAGCGCTCGCGGCCAGGATCCTGCCCGATGGCGACCAGGATGTCGTACGGATCGCCAGTGACATAGTGCTGTGGCTCCTCGTGGTCGACGACGGGCACTGCGAGGAAGGCGAGCTCGGCAGCCGTCCCGCTGAGCTGACCACCCTCCTCGCCCGACTCCTACGCATCGCTCAGAATCCCGAGATCACCACCCTCGCGGGAGACCCTCTCACGCAGAGCCTGCGTGACGTGCGCCGCAGGATCGACCGGTACGCCACCGCTGGTCAGGCCGCCAGGTGGGTCAACGCGCTGCGCGAGTACTTCCTGTCGGTGATCTGGGAGGCCGCCCACCGCAGCCGCGACAGCGTCCCGAGCCTGGACGACTACACGCTCATGCGCCTGTACAACGGCGCGGTCTCCGTCCTGCTCCCCTTGCTGGAGATCGGCCACGGCTACGAACTCCAGCCCCACGAACGCGACAGCACCCCGGTGCGCGCGCTGAGTGAAATGGCCTGCTTCATCATCTGCTGGGACAACGACCTGCTCTCCCTGCCCAAAGAAACCGCGGAGGGCTACTGGGTCCTCAACGTCGTCCGGCTGCTCCAACACCACCACCGGCTCAGCCCCAGCGAGGCCTTGGAAGTGGCTGTCGGTCAGCGCGACCGGGTCCTGCGACTCTTCCTGGATCTACGCGAGCACCTCACCCCCACCGCCAGCCCGCAACTCCAGCGGTACATGAAGAGCCTGAGCTGCTTCATCCGCGCCGCTCTGGACTGGCAGATCAGCTCCACGCGCTACACCCGCTCCGGCGCCTCCGGGCAACTGCCCACCACTTTCAGCACCACACCCACCGACACCGGCACCCGCCCGGTCGACATTCCGGTAATCGAATGGTGGTGGTCCCTCCTGCCCGAATCGAGCAACTGACGGAGTGTCGGGTTTGGCGCGACATGCGAGGCGATCCACCGACGGCCGACCCCCTTCAGCCACAACTGCGGCGACTCGTGCCCCGTCCGGGCCTTTACAGCCGGTCGCAGTTTCGCGACCCTTTTCGGCTCCCCGGCTGCTTCCGGCAGCAGCCGAGAACCTCCCTGCTCCGGATCGAACGCGGTGCACTCCGCGCGGCCGGCGCCGAGACCGCCGACCGCACGGCCGCTGATCACCCCTCAGCCCGCCCCGGCACCCTGCGCAGCACGGTCGCGGCAGCCCCTCAGCGGGTCCGTCACCCGGCCCGGTTCCGCTGGCCGCTCCCGGACGGGGCTCCCGACGCCGCACCGTTCCATCGTTCCGAGACCCACCAGGAGTCCGACATGGACGCCACACCCCCCCTTGGCCGCCGCGAACGCGGCCTGGCCACCGCCCGCGCGTTCGCCGGAGAGGAACTGGCCGACGGGTACCTGGCACGCCTCGGCCGGCTCAGCCCTGACCTCGCCGACGCCCTGCTCACGAACGTCTACTCGGACGTGCTCTCCCGCCCCGGTCTGAGTCCCCGCGAGCGCGAGTTGCTGACCCTGGCGACGCTGATCGCGCTCGGCGGCTGCGAGGACCACCTGCGCATCCACGTCCACCTGGCCCTCAACGTCGGCACCCGGCCGCAGGAGATCGCCGAGGCCCTGCTGCAGGCCGCCGCCTACGCGGGCTTCCCCCGCGCCCTGACGGCGGCGGCGGTGATCCACGACGTCCTCGCCGATCGAGGGCTCCTGCCCGCCGACGAACAACCCCCCGGCGTCCCGGGCGCGGTCCCCGAAGAAAGGTGACGACCCCCATGCCCCGCACCGCCTTCGTCTTCCCCGGCCAGGGAGCCTACCTGCCGGGCCTGCTCGTGGGTTTCCCCGAGACCCATCCCGTCGTCGTCCCGGTGCTCGGCGAGATCGACGGCGTCTGCGCGGAGTTCGGCGTCCAGCCCGTCTCCAAGCTGCTGCTCGACGTGGACGCCCCGGACCTGGAGGCCCTGCTCGAACGTTCGCCTGAAGCCCTCCACCTGTCCATCTTCGCCGCGTCCCTGGCCGTCGCCGCGGTGTGCGGCAACGAAGGGGTGCGTGCCGACGTGCTCGTGGGGCACAGCTTCGGGGAGTGGGCGGCCCTGACGGTCGCGGGCGCGTGGACGCCAGCCGAGGCGGCCCGGCTGATCTGCGAACGGGACCGGATCTGTCGCCGCTCCGTCATACCCGCCGGCGGCCTCCTCGCCGTGGACACCGGCCCCGTCCGCGCCCGCCACCTCGCCGCCGCCGTCGACGACTGGTCGCTGAGCGTGGCCGTCGTCAACGGGCCGACGCAGTGCGTCCTGGCCGGGCCCGATCCGCAACTGGCCCAAGCCGCGCGGGTCGTTGAGGCGTTGGGCCGCCGGGCGTTCCGGATCCGGGCGGCCTACCCCTACCACAGCAGGTGGATGCGGCCCGCTGCCGACCGCTTCCGGCCCGTGGCGGAAGCCACCCCCGCCCGCCCTCCGCAGCAGCGCGTCTACTCTCCCATCGCCGGCCGCTACCTGGAGACGGTGGCGGACCTGCGCCGGGTGACGGCCGACCACATGGTCGAGCCCGTGGACTTCCGGGCCGCCCTGTACGCGCTGGAAGCCGACGGCGTCGACGTGTTCGTGGAATGCGGGGCGAAGGACATCGTGACCCGGCTGGCCGCGCAGACCCTGCGCGCACCGGTCACCGTCGCCCCCCTCACGCGCCGCGCGCTCCCGGACGAGGCCCGCGAGGCCCTGCGCGCCCTGGCCGCGCCGCCGGGGCCGCCGCCCTCGCCCCGAGCCGTACCGCCGGGGTGGAACGCCGCTGACCCCCCGCCCTCGCCCCCGCCCGCCCCGCCGACCGCCGAGGAGGACGCCCCACGACCGCCGGCGAAGGGCATCCCCGCCCAGGAAACGCCGACCGCGCCCCGCACCTCCGGCGCGCCCACCGGTCCGAACGGACTGCCGGACCGGGCCACGCTGATCGCCGAACTGCGCGCCCTCTACGCCGAACGGCTCGGCTACCCGCCCGACGTGGTCACCGAGGACGCGGACCTGGAGGCCGACCTCGGCGTCGACTCCCTGCGGCAGACCGAGATGATCTCCTACGTCCACCAGCGGTACGGCGTCCCCCGGCCGACCGCCGACGGCCCGGGCGGCGCCCGGAGCCTGGCCGGGATCGCCGACCGCCTGCTCGCCCCCACCGCCGCCGGGCAGCGGACGTGAGCACGCGCCCGGAAAGCGACGCGCAAACGGAGCCGGTGGCCGTCGTCGGCCTGGGACTGCGGCTGCCGGGGGCCGACAACCCCGCCCAGTTCTGGGACCTGCTGAACCGGCCCCGCGACCCGTTCAGCCGGCCCGGCGGCCGCTTCCGCCTCGAACACTTCCTCGACACCGACCGGCGGACCCCGGACCGCACGTACGCCCCCGTCGCGGGCTACATCCACGACGCCCCGCAACCCGGCGAGCCGCTGGAGGTCCGCTGGCTGCGCGAGTGCGCCCGCCAGTCGACCGCCGGGGTGCGCGTGGACCGGGTAGGTCGCGCGGTGTGCGCGGTGGGCGCCTGGCCGGGAGGCAGCCAGGCACTGCTGCACACCGTGCTGACCGACCTGCTGGTCCGCCGGTGCTCCGCCCCGGGCGGCGACGGCCCGCTCGTGCGGGCGCTGCGCACCGCCCTGCCCTTCGCGCAGCCCCAGTGCCCGCAGGCCCCCGAAGCCGTCCGCGCCGCCGTCGAGGACCTGCTGCCCGCCGACACCCGCGTGATCACCGTCGATACCGCCTGCTCGTCCGCGCTCTACGCCATCGACCTGGGGGCCAGGCACCTGCGCACCGGCCGGGCCGACATCGCCCTGTGCGGAGGGGTGTCGGTCCTCGAACCCACCATGCAGGTCCTGTTCTCCGCGATCAACGGCCTGTCGGCCCAGGGGCGGCTGCTCGCGCTCGACGCCCGGGCCGACGGCACCCTGTTCAGTGACGCAGCCGTCCTGGTAGCGCTCAAGACGCTGCGCCGGGCCAGGAAGGACGGCGACCCGGTGCTCGCGGTCCTCGCCGGATTCGGAGCCGCCGCCGACGGCCGCGGACGTTCGATCGCCGCCCCGAACCCCGGCGGCCAGGTCCGCGCCCTGCAACGCGCCTGGCACGAAAGGGGGCTGGCGCCCGAAGACGTCGACTGGATGGTGGCCCATGCCACCGGCACGCGAGCCGGAGACGCGGCCGAGATCGAGGCCCTCTCCGCCCACGCCCCCCGGACCGGCTGGACCTGCACCGCGACCAAGACCCTGGTCGGCCACGCGGGCTGGGCCGCCGGCGCCGCGTCCGTCGCCCACGTCCTGCTCGCCCTGCAGCACCGGACGATCCCCGCACAGCCCGGATTCGACGAACCGCCCCGCCCTCTCGGGCGCCTGCGGGTCCCGACCACCCCGACCCCCTGGACCGAGCGCCGGGACCGGCCACGCACCGCGGGCGTCTCCGCCTTCGGATTCGGCGGCACCAACGCCCACCTCCTGCTGGCCGACGCGCCGGAGGCGACGGAAGGGCTCGGACAGGACCCGGGCCCCGCCCCGGCCGACGAGCCGGTCGTCCTGGTCGGCTGGAGCGCCCTGCTGCCCGACGGACCCGGTCCGGAAGCGATCCTCGACTGGCTGACCGGAGACGGACCCGCACCACCGGAGCGCTTCCCCCACGACCCCGAGCACCTGCCCGCCTTCGCGGAAGTCGGCCTTCCCGCACCGACCGCCCGCGCCGTCGACCGGGCTCAGGTCCTCGCGTTGCAAGCCACCCACCGCTTCGCCACCGAGCACGGTCCGTTGTGGGAGGCCTGCCCTGACCGCACCGGGGTGATCGCCGCCCACGCCGGAGTGCCCGCCGCCTTGGCCGACTACGCCCTGCGCGCCCACGCCACCACCCTGTCCGCGGCCCTCGCGGACCGGCCCGACGCGCTCGCCGCGGTGCAGCGCCTGCTGGAACAGGTGGAACGCCGGACCCCGCCGGCCGGCCCGGACGCCATGCCCGGCGTCCTGCCCAACGTCATCCCCTCCCGGATCGCTGCCCGCTACGACCTGCGCGGTGCGAGCATCTGTCTCGACACCGGCGACACCTCCGCCGCCACCGCCCTCGACACCGCTGCCGCCTACCTGGCCACCGCGGACCTCGACCTCGCCCTGGTCGTCGCCGCGGACGCCGGAGCGCTCCGCCCCGGTCCCGAGAGCGCCCCCACCCGCCGCGAGGGCGTCTTCGTCCTCGCTCTGGCGCGTGTCGACGCCGCCGAACGCCACCGGTGGCCGGTCCTCGCCCACCTCGTTCCCGCGTCGCCGGACGCCCCGCCCACTGCGGACACCCCGCCGTCCGGGCACGGCCTGCACGCCGCCGCGGACGCTGCCGACCTGCTCGCCCGACTGGCCCGGACGGCGACCGCCGACCGCGGAAGAACCCCCGTCTTCCGCCTGCCGCCTCCCGGCACGCGGCAACCCCGCCTGACGCGGCGTCACGTCCTGCGCGCCGCTCCATTCCCTTGGCGGCCCGGCCCCGGTGCCGTTGCGCCCGCTCCACCGCACGCCCTCGTCCTCACCGACGACGCCGCCACGGCGGTCCGGCTCGCCGCCCTGCTGGCCGGGACGCCCGTCACCCTGTGGTGCACCGACCCCGAAGCGCTCGACGTCCACCGCCCCGGCCCCCGAGCGATCGACGCCGCCGTCGACCTCGCCCGAGGCCACATCCGCGTAGTCACCAGGCCCTCCGCCCGGCCCGCCCCGCCCACCGACGCCGGCCGGCGCCTGCACGAACTGCTGTTCACCGCCCTCGCCCACACCCGGCGCACCGGGCGCACCGGCTCCCTGGGCGCGGTCGCCCTCGGCACCGCCGACCACCCCGAAGCAGCCCTGCTGGCCGCCCTGGTCCCCGCACTGCGCGCCGACCACCCCGATCTACCCGTGCGCACCGTCGCCGCGGACACCGACGACCCGGAGCTCGCATGGCAGCGGCTGAGCCGCGAATGGACCAGCGCCGACGGCAGGCCCGCCACCGCCTACGACGGCGCCCGGCGCACCGTACGGCAGCTTGTTCCCGCACCCCTGGCGTCCGCCCACCGACCCGCCTCCTTCCGCACCATCCTCGCCAGCGGCGGAACCGGCGGAGTCACCACCACCCTCCTTGCCGCCCTCGCCGCCCGCGAACGCCCCGACACCATCTGGCTGCTCGGCGCCACCGACCTCGACGCGCTCCCCGCCCAACTCCTCGCCACCGACGAGAGCGACGTCCCCGCCCTCCGGGCCGACCTGATCGCCCGACACCTGCACGACGGGGCACCGGACGTCGCCGCGGCCGCCCGCCGCGCGGACCGGCTGCTGGCCGGCCGCCGCGCCGCACGCAACCTGGCCCGACTGCGCCAGCAGGCACCAGGCACCACCGTGCACTACCTCGCCCACGACATCACCGACCCGAGCGCCGTCCAGGCCGCGGCCCGCCGGATCCTGGCCGAGCACGACCGGCTCGACCTCGTCCTGCACGCCGCCACCCGCAGCCGCACCGCCCCCCTCGAACGCAAAACGCTCACCGACTTCCGCCTCGTACGCGACACCAAGATCACCGGCTACCACAACCTGCGCACCGCCTGCGCACCGCTACGCCCCCGACTGTGGTGCAACATCGCCTCCGTCGCCGCCTACTACCCGCTGCGCGGCGAGATTGACTACGGCCCGGCCAACGCCTACCTCCTCGCCGCCGGCCGACCCGGCGCCGAGGACCCCGAGATCACCATCGGCCTGCCGCTGTGGCGTGACAGTGGCTACTTCGCCGCGCAACCCGCCCTCCTGGAGCGACTGATCGACGATGGTCGCCTCACCGCCGTTCCGGACGTCGAAGGCGTGGCCATGGTCCTCGCCGAACTCGACGCAGCCGCCTCGCCCCAGGCGACCGGGGCCTGCGTGTACCTGGGGACCAAGGAGCGCAGCACACTCACCCGCGAACTCCCCGGCCTGCTGGCCGACCCCGCCGATCCCGCCACCGCCGGCCCCGTCACCCCCGGTCCGGTACGGGCCCGCGCCCGCGCCGCCGACACGGCGCCCGCGTTCCTCACCGGGCCTGCCCGGGAAGGGCCCAACGGCTCGCTCTCCTGGACCCTCGACCTCGACGACCACGCCCACGACTACCTGAAGCACCACCTGGTCCACCAGAGACCCACCGTGCCCGGCACCCTGCTCCTGGCCATCGCCGCGGAAGCCGCCGTGGCACTCCGCCCCGGCCACACGCCGACCGCGATCCGCGACGCCTCCTTCGAAGGCTTCGTCCGCCGCTCCCACGGGCCGACCCGACGCACCTACACCGTCACCGCCCGGCACGACCCCGACGACGTCCGCACCGTCACCATCGACCTGCACGGCAGCGGACACGTCAGCGGCGCGCCCCTGCCCCGGCGCCGGCACTTCCGCGCCACCGTCCTCCTCGACCGGCCGCCGCCACCCCGGCCACCCGCCCGGCCCGCCACGCCCGGGCACTTCCTGCCCCCAGACCCCTACTACTACCCCGACTCGCCGATCCACCTCACCGGACCCTTCGCCAACACCCGCCGCTGGCAGCGGACACCGGACGGCCCCACCGCCCTGTGGCTACCACCACCCACCGCCTTCGACGACCACCCCGTCCTCGGCCGAACCGCCTTCCCCGCCCTCCTCGCCTGCGCCGCGCTGCGCACCCGCACCCTCCTCCCGGCACCGGACCGGTCCTCGGTGGTGGTCGCCCCGCAGCGGATCGCCGCCATCGACCTCCACCTCCCGGGCGGCGACCTCCTGCTCGCCCACGCCCACCCCGGCGGCATCACGGTGCACTGGGACCCCCTGCTCGACGAGTACCGCGCACTCGCACCGGACGGCAGCCGGCTCCTGCACGTCACCGGATTCCAGGCCGCCTCGGTCGGCGGAACCGGCCCGCTCACGGACCGCCCCCCGGCGGGACCGGCCGCTACCTGACCGGTCGTGTCGCCGCGGCCCCGGAGCCCGAGCGGACCGCCGCCCTCCGCCCGCCCGCCGCGAGCCACCCGGCCCGAGGAGACCGTCATCCACAGTGAAAAGTCCTGAACCATGTGCGGCGGTGGCACCGGCCAGGGGGGAGCAGCAGCCGTGCCAAGGCACTCCAAAGGCGCCCCCAGGCTGCGTGGCTGTTTCACCCCGGGGCCCCTGGGTACCCGCCGGAGCGCTGCCGGAGTGCTGCCGGAGCGCCGAAACTCCCGTAAGCGACCCGGCAGCGGAAGCACCGTTGCCCTCCCCTGGGTGAACGGTTCCCAGAGGTGCGCCGGAGTCACGGCCCCCGTCGCCGTACACGCGAGAGCCGAGTCCTCAGTGTCATCCCCATCACCGCACTGCCACAACGCCAAGGGGCACATCATGAAGGCAGCGGTATACGCAGGACCACGAACGGTCGAAGTGAACGACGTACCGGACGCGAAGATCGAGCACCCCTGCGACATCATCGTCAAGATCACCAGCGCCAACATCTGCGGTTCGGACCTGCACATGTACGAGGGCCGCACCTCGTTCGAGTCCGGCCGCACACTGGGGCACGAGAACCTCGGCCAGGTCGTGGAGGCCGGCCGCGCCGTCAGCAAGGTCAAGGTCGGGGAGTACGTGGTCCTGCCCTTCAACATCGCCTGCGGCTTCTGCAAGCAATGCGAGCAGGGCCTGACCAACTACTGCCTGACCATGCAGCCGGAACCCGCCCTCGCGGGAGCCGCCTACGGATTCGCCGACATGGGCCCCTACCAAGGCGGCCAGGCTGAACTGTTGCGCGTGCCCTACGGCGATTTCAACGCGCTGCGCCTGGGCGAGGACGCCGCCGAGCGGCAGACCGACTACGTGATGCTCGCCGACATCTTCCCCACCGGGTACCACGCCACCGAGATGGCCCACGTCAAGCCGGGCGACCAGACCCTCGTCCTCGGAGCCGGCCCCGTCGGGCTGATGGCGGCCTACTCCGCCCTCCTCAAGGGCGCCGGGCGCGTCTGGGTGGCAGACCACCAGCCCGACCGGCTGCGCATGGCGGAGGAGATCGGGGCCATCGCGATCAACACCGCCGAGCAGGAACCGGCGGAGGTCGTCAAGGAGGCCACCCTCGGTCTGGGCGCCGACAACGGCTGCGAATGCGTCGGCTACCAGGCCCACGACCCCCAGGGGCACGAGGACGCCGGGCTCACGCTCAACGGCCTGATCGACTCGGTCAGGTTCACGGGTGACATCGGCGTCGTGGGCGTGTTCCTGCCCCAGGACCCCGGCGGAGCGGAGGCCCAGGGCGAGCTGGAGGCCCAAGGCAAGGTCCCTATCGACTTCGGCATGATGTGGTTCAAGGGCCAGCGCATGGGCACGGGGCAGGCGCCGGTGAAGAAGTACAACCGGGCCCTGCGGGATCTGATCGCGGGCGGGAAGGCGAAGCCGAGCTTCATCGTGTCCCACGAGCTGGGACTGGACGAGGCCCCCGCCGCCTACGAGCACTTCGACGCCCGTGACGACGGCTGGACCAAGGTGGTCCTGCATCCGAACGGATACGGGAACGGCCACAAACGGTAGGAGACCCCAGCTCGCAGTGCGGTCGGCCCACTTCTGCAGGGGGGCGAGATGGTCAGCCAGCCAGCCAGCCAGCCAGCCAGCCAGCCAGCCCGCCCGTCCGCCCGCTCCGCCGAGCCCGTGAGGACCGGGCCGACGCAGCCGCCCCGGCCCGACCGGCCAGATCGCCGTCCGGCGCGGAAAGCCGAAGCCCAACGACTGCGCCAACGCGCTACGCGCCGACGCCCTGGGCGCGCTCATTTGTCCAGCCACGCGGAGACCAGGGGCGCGGAGGGACACTGCACCGGGCCGCGCTCGGGGTGGTCGAAGGAGGACGGTACGAGGAGGCCCTCATCGGCCAGGGCCGGGAAGCGTTCGGTGAGCCGCGAGCTGTGCATGCGTCCCTCCCAGGACAACTCATCGGTGGATCTCTCTGTCCCCTCCCCTGTCCTGGACCTGTCACGGGTGACGGTCCCTTGCCCGAGCAGACCGCTGCTGCGGATCGGCTCCCCGAGCGCGCGCCTTCGCCGCGCGGGGTCCTGCCGACGACAGCGCTCGGTGTCCGGTATGGGGGAAGTTCGTCTCCCGTTCGGGGCGCGTCGCGAATCGGTTGGGGGCGCGAAGGAGCGTTCACCGGGCTTCCTCCGCAGGGGCGGCGCGAGCCGGGATCCTTGCGCGCCGGGGGCACGGTGAAACGGTCTACATGCGAACGGCGCTGATTGCAGGTCACCTTCTGGGTACCGCTCCGGTCGGTTCAGGGGCTGGTCTGAACCATCAGATCGGCAAGGTGCCTCAGGGTTCGGGCGGGGCCGTCCTGGCAGGAGGCGAGTTCCAGGTGGTGGAGTGCTTCGGCGAGGTGGTGCCGCAGCCGGTGTGCGGCCCAGGATCGGGCGCCGGTGTCCTGGATCAGCTGTGCCATGAGGGCCGGGTCACCGTCGGGGGCGCCGGGTTCGTAGAACCGGGCCAGCCGGCCTCCGCCGGGGGTCTTGGAGGCCAGGGCGGCGATGACCGGCAGGGTTTTCTTGCGGCGGGCCAGATCGGCGTACGCGGACTTGCCCGTGGCCTGGGGGTCCGCCCAGATGCCGTGCAGGTCGTTGGCGATCTGCCAGGCCAGGCCCAGGCCGCGGCCGAAGTCTCCGAGGCTGCGGGCCCGGTCCGGGGTGGCGCCGCCGAGCAGCGCGCCGAGTTCGGTCGAGCAGCCGACCAGCGCGGCGGTCTTGTCGGCGGCCATGGACAGGTATTCGTCGACGGTGACGTCGGTGCGGTGTTCGAAGTCGACGTCGGCGGCCTGGCCCTGGCACAGCTGGACGCCGGTGGTGGCCAGCCGGGCGGCGCCGGTCGAAGGTCAAGGGGGTTCCGGCCTCCCGTCCGGCCCGGTTGACCTCGCTGGCCAACTCGGCGGCGCTCCAGTCGGCCTCCGCCAGCAGGGCCCGCAGCGAATCGTTCGGACGGCGCGGCGGTGTCATGGACGTCCTCCCTCCGCGTACGGGCACACGGGCCTCTTCACCGGCTTCCCGGCCGCATGGTGCCACGGTCGGCTCCGCGATGTCAGGCGGGCACGCTCGGCAGCGGGCAGTGCCAAGGACCGGAGGTTGCCACAGGTCACGGCGGTGACCAGGCGAGGGGGCGGGCGGGTTGGGTGAGCGGCGGTTTCAGCGGGCTGTCATTTTCAACACATCGGCTCTCGCCGTACGACACGGCCTGGCGCGGACGCTCCGCACGGGCTTCGTGAAACGCCGTCTACTCAGGTTGAACTCGCCTTGTCGTAGGCGCTGAGAGCTGTCGATCCGTGGGGATGCCCTCGTTGTGCGATACGCGCAGGGGGCGGCTTCACTGCCTAGGAACAGCAGCGCCGGGAGCGGATGCGGCTTGATGCCGCTGAACGGTTCGAGCGTGGTGACGGCAACAGAAAGATCGCGGCTGACCTGAGGGTCACGGTGCGATCGGTCGAGCGGTGGCGCCGGGCTTGGTGGGAAGGCGGCGCGGTGGCTCTGGAATCGAGGGGAGCGGGAACAGCTGGTCCACCCCGGTGGTCTCCACGACTTCCAGCACGTACGGTGTGGCCACGGCGAATCCCGGGACGGCGGTTGTGCTCCGCCGCTTGCCGGTGGGGGCGGGCTGGTCCAGGTATCCGGGAGTCTGACGCCGGTGGGCCGGACTCCTCGCGGGGAGTCCGGCCCACCGGTTCGTGCGGGTGTGCTGTGCCGGGGTCAGCAGCTGGTGGTGGTGTCCCCGGTGTCGACGGTGCAGGTGTCGGTGCCCAGGCCGCCGTTGGCACTGTCGCCGCCGGTGCCGTCCTGGACGTCGATGGAGTCGTTGCCGGTCCCGCCGCTCATGATGTCGGTGCCGTCGGTGTCGATGAGGACGTCATTGCCGTTCTGGCCGTCGAGGTCGTCGTTGCCGGGGCCGCCGTAGATGTGGTCGTTGCCGTTGTCGAACAGGTAGAGGAGCGAGCCGAGCAGCGTCTCGCCGTAGTTGGTGTCGTTGCCGGCTTCGCCGTAGAGCCAGTCGGCGCCGTTGCCGCCGCCGATGACGTCGTTGCCGTCGCCGCCGTGGATCACGTCGTCGCCGTTGCCACCGTCGACGGTGTCGTTGCCGGACCCGGCGTAGATGATGTCGTCGCCGTTGCCCCCGTTGATGGTGTCGTCGCCGCCCAGTCCGCAGATGACGTCGGCGCCGCTGGTGCCGGTCAGGGTGTCATTGCCCGGGGTGCCGGTGATGGTGCAGCCGTGGCCGTTGTTCACGGTGGTGGTCTGGGTGGCGGTGTTGTTGGCCGGGGTGGTGTCACCGATGGCGGAGGTGGTGGTGCCGGTGGCGGTCACGGTGCCGGTGGCCTGCGGCTCGACGGTCACGGTGATGGTGGCGGAGGCGGCGTTGGCCAGGGTGCCGAGGGTGCAGGACACGGTCGGGGCGGAGACGGTGCAGGAGCCCTGGGAGCTGGTCGCGGAGACGATCGCCGCCGAGGCACCGGACAGGGTTAGCGTCGAGGCGGTGCCCGTGGCGGTGTCGGCGCCATTGTTGGTGACGGTCTGGGTGTAGGTGTAGGTGTCGCCGAGGGCGGCCGGGTCGGCGGAGTCGGTGACGGTGGTGGCCAGGTCGGCGTTCGGGGCCACGTAGGTGTACTGGTCGGCCGGCCCGGTGGCGCTGGCGCCGACCGGGGTGGTGACGGTGACGTCCACCGTGCCGGCCGCGCCGGCGGGGGCGGTTGCGGTGATGGAGGTGTCGGAGTTGACGGTGAAGGCGCTCGCCGCGGTGGTACCGAAGGCGACGGCGGTGGCGCCGGTGAAGTCGGTGCCGGTGATCGTGACCGTGGTGCCGCCCGCGGTCGGCCCGGAGGCGGGGCTGAGGCCGGTGACGGCCGGGGCGGACTTGTCGTAGGTGTACTGCCCGGCGGAGCTGGTGCCGGAGGCGGTGGTGACGGTGACATCCACGGTGCCGTCGGCCTGCGCGGGGGCGATGGCGGTGATCTGGGTGTTGCTGTTGACGGTGAAAGAGGTGGCCGGCACGGTGCCGAAGGTGACGGCGGTGGCCGCGAGGAGGTTGGTGCCGGTGATGGTCACGCTGGTGCCGCCGATCTCCGGGCCGTGGGCCGGGGAGAGGGCGGTGACGGTCGGAGCGGGGATGGGGACCTCGGTGGCGTGGACGCCGCCGGGGTTGTTGAAGCCGCCGCTGACAGTGGCGGTCACGGTGTTGGTCGCGGGGTTGATGACCGAGACCGTGTTGCCGGCGCCGTTGGTGACGTAGGCGTGGGTGCCCGCCGCGTCGATGCTGATGAACTGCGGTGAGGAGCCGACCGGGATGGTGGCGGTGACGGTGTTGGTCGCGGTGCTGACCACCGCGACGGTGTTGTTGCCGTTCAAGGTCACATACGCGGTGGCCCCGTCCGGTGTGATCGCCACGCCGACCGCGGTGCTGGCCAGCGGGATGGTGGTGGTGACCGTGTTGGTGGCGGTGCTGATGACCGAGAGGCTGTGGCCGTTGAGGTTGGCCACGTAGGCGCTGGTCCCGTCGGGGGTGACCGCGATGTCGATCGGCAGCGTGCCGACCGGGATCGTGGCCGCCACCGTGTTGGTGGCGGTGTTGATGACCGAGACGGTGTTGGACAGCTGGTTGCTGACGTAGGCCTTCGACCCGTCGGGGGTGATCTCGATCCCGTAGGGGTTGGCGCCGACCGACACGGTGGCGGTGACCGTGTTGCTGGTGGTGTCGACGACCGAGACCGCGGCCGCACGGAAGTCGACCACGTACGCCTTGGCCCCGTCCGGGCTGAACGCCACGTTGACCGGGCCGGCCCCGGCCGTGACCGTCGCGGCGACCGTGTTGGTGGCGGTGTCGACGACCGAGACGTTGTTGCTGCTGTAGTTCGGCACCCACAGGCGCGTTCCGGCCGGGTTGGCCGTGATCGAGCGGGGCGAGGAGCCGACCGGGATCGTGGCCGTCACCGTGTTGGTGGCCGGGTCGACGACGCTGACGCTGTTACCACTCTGGTTGGCGACGTAGACGACCGTGCGGGTCGGGGTCGCCGAGGCCGGGCCGGCGGCCACGGTGAGCACGCCCGCGGCGGCGAGCGCCAGGGCGGACACCGCGCCGGTGGCTCGGCGCCAGCGGGCGCGGGCAGGGCGGGGCAGGACTGATGCGGACAAGAAGATCCCCTCCAGGGCACAAGGAAGCCGCGCCCGGCGGCCCCGGGGCGGATACGCCCGGCGGGCCGCCGCCACGCGACAGGAACAGCACGAAACGGCAGTTCAACAGGCAGACACGACAAGGGAGTTCGCCCCGGCCCGGGTGAGCGGGCCGAGCCCGTGGGCGGCCCGCCTGGAACAGTCTCCGGGCAAGCGGACGGACCCGTACCGGGAACCGCCCGAGATGGCGCGTTCACGACCGGCGCACCCGGCGCACACCACACCCACCCCAGAGCCACACCAACTGCCCGGCCGCTGGTTGTCCCCGGGCCGCCGCTCCCAGCCGTGGACCGTGACCACTGCGAACCGCCTCCCAGGGCATGCCGTGGCACTCGTCTCCTCCACAGCGGTGCGCCGAAGCCTGTGCGGGCGAGACCGTTCCCAACGGGCTCGTACGGCACCGTCGGGCGCGAAATCGCCCCCTGGTGCGGGAGCGTGACGGCGCGCACGGTGACATCGGGCGGACGATCACCGACGGTCGTTCACCGCCGGGCTCAGATGAGAATCGCGGCGAGGTGGAGTGCCGCCTGGAAGGCGATGGCGAGCTTGTCGCACCGCATGGCCAGGTGTCGGCGTGCGAGTTGAAGTGCAGAGGTATGTACGAGTGAACGTGCAGAACGGCATGCAGACGACTGGGACTTGATGCCAACAAGCTCGTCAAAGCGGATCAAGCCCACGCCCTTCAGCGGACGGCCACGCCACTGCCCCACGGCCACCATTGCCCGGGAAGGACATCACCGCGATCGCACGCAGCCTGCCGGCTGACGTCCGACTCGTCGACGACTTCTTCGAGAGCTGCTTCTACCAACGGGAGGACCACGAGCACCGCTAAAGGTTGTTGCAGAAGGTGGTGGCAGGGCAGGGTGAAGTGCGCTCTGACCTGGTGTTTCATCCGGTCAGGGCGAGGTTGTGCATGTGGGCGACGGCCTGCACCGCGTGGTGCAGGCCGTCGTTCTTCTGTCGGCAGTCGCGGAGGATCTTGTAGTTCTTCATGCGGGCGAAGGTGTGCTCGACGCGGGCGCGCACGCGTCGGTGTTCGGCGTTGTCCTCCTCCTGGGCCCGCAGCAGGGGGCGGCCCGCGCGTCTGCGGTGCGGGACCACCAGGCCGGTGTTGATGTAGGCGCCGTCCGCCAGGACCGTGGCGTTGGCGCACCGCGCGGGCAGGTCGCAGGCCCGCCAGACGTGGGCGTCGGCCTTGTTGCCCGGGGCAGGGCGGGCGGTGGCGACCACGAGGCGGGTTTCCGCGTCGATGACGACCTGCACGTTCGCCGAGAACCGGTAGTTGCGGCTGGACGCGCCCACGCCGCGGTCGCGGACCGGGATGAGGGTGCCGTCCACGATCCACAACCGCTCGACGCCCGGAGCCGGCCGCCGCACAGGCTCAAGCGCCAGCAGCGGGCCCAGACGCTGCACGACGCGGCACACCGTTGCAGTCGAGACGCCGAACAGCGGCGCCAACTGCCGCATCGTCAGGTTCGTCCGGTAGTACACCGCCACCAGCAGTACCCGCTCCGCCAACGGCAGACACCAGGGCCTACCCCCACCGGGCCCGTTGCCGCCCCGCTCCCGCACCACCTTCACCAGGCCTTCGAACTGCCGCATCCGCAAACCTGTGAATGTCTCCACCCACAACGGCTCAACCCTCAGCACCCCACCCATACAGGAGAAATGCCCCGATCCCAGCCTTACGGAACAATCTTTAAACCACGCACGAGGTCGTTAGGTAGGAAACGGTGTTTCCAAGCACTGCGGTAGCGCTGTCCACTGTGGCATCCAAGCGCTCGCGGATTTCCTCGGACATGCTGCTTCCTCCCAACGCGTAAGTGGTGAGGGCTTGTTCGAGGGTGGCTGTGTGGTGGGGGGCGAGGACGGTGCGGATGGTGGGGTGGGTGAGGAGGTCGCGTAGGGCGTAGCCGTCGCCGGATCTTTCTGTCCGGTCGGCGGTGGCCAGGGCGAGGTTTCGGGCGGCTGGTGTGCCGGGTGTGGTGGCGTCGACGACGGTGAGGGCGAGGCGGGTGGTGAACACCGCGAGACCGTCGCCGGGTTCTAGGGCGGTCCAGAGGTCGGCGGCGTGTTCGGCGGCGTGCTGGTCGCCGGGGCGGCACAGGGCGGTGAGGGCGGCGGTGACGGCGTCCTCCCACGGATCGCCGGGTTCGGTGTCGTGGAGGAGGGCGAGGGCGGTGGGGTGGTCGCCGGTGGTGGCGGCGGCGAGGACGGCGGTCTGGCGGCCGTCGAGGATGCGGCGGCCGATGCCGCGGTGTTCCTCGATGTGGCGCAGGGCGTCGTGCCAGCGGCCGGCGGTGGTGAGGGCGCGGGTGCCGTCGGCGATGACGACTCGCCACAGCCACTGGCGGACTTCGGCGCGCTGCTGGTCGGTTGCGGTGAGGCGGGCGGGGATGGTGATGCCGTCGACCCTCGTCTCGGTGGAGGTGGTGACGGCGCGGTAGAGGTCGAGGAGGAGTTGGTGGCCGTGCTGGTGGCGGCCGGCGCGCAGGTGGAGGCGGGCGAGGTTGACGAGGGGTTCGAGGCCGCGGACGGCGCTCATCGCGGAGAGCGGGCCGCGGGTGAGGTAGAGGGTGGCGTGGCGGTGGCACAGGGCGCGGGCCTCCTCGGGCAGGTCGAGGTCGGAGGCGAGCAGGGCGGCCTGGTTGAGGACGGTGGAGGCGAGGCCCGCGTCGTTCTGCCGGGAGGCCGTGTCGGCCAGCTCGGTGAGCCGGCCGACACGGGCGTTCAGGGGCAGGCACGCGGGCCGGATCCTCGGGACCAGCGGGAAGCGCTGGGCGGTGGGTCCGGTCGGGTGCACGGCGGCTACTCCCAGGTGATCGGGTGGTGGGGGCGGTCGAGGACGAAGCGGCCTGCGGCAGGGTCGGCGCTGGGCGGGGTGTCGGGGAGGGCGATGCGCGGGGTGCGGTCGCGGAAGCCGGCGTCCCAGGTGCGGATCCGCTGGGAGACGAGCTCGGCGAGCGCGGCGCCGTCGGGACCGTGGCCGATCACGCCGGTCTCGTAGGTCTTGCGGCCGTCGGGGGCGGGTTCGCCGGGACGCAGGGTGAGGTAGGCGAGGGAGGCGCCCTGGACGGTGGCCATGGCGCCCCAGCCGAACATGGGCGCGGCGGTGCCGTGTTCGCGGGCAGTGGCGCTGACGGCCATCCGGAGCAGGGAGTTGGGCAGGGTCAGGGCGAGGAACAGGTCCTGGTACTCGTAGGTGGTGCCGGCGGGGATGGTCACGCCGGTCCAGGTCTCGTGGCGGGGTGTGTCGAGGACGCCGAGCAGCAGGGTGGCGTCGGCGCTCTGGTCCTTGTGGACCTGGAGGGTGACGTCGCCGGTGCCGGTCAGGTCGAGGGTGCGGCGGGCGTCGTCCATGCTGCCGCGCAGTGGCATGAAGACGGCGAGCTGGTCGTCGACGGAAACCCAGGCGTCGGCGGCGCGTTCGAAGGCGACGGTGCGGGAGGCGTTGCCGCGCAGGCGCAGGGGCAGGACGATCCGGCCGGTGGGCTTGACCTGCTCCAGCCACGGTGTGGGCATCTCGCTGGTGCTGACGGTGGCGATGATCCGGTCCCAGGGCGCGCCGTCCGGGTGGCCGAGGGCGCCGTCGCGGAGCAGCACCTCGACGTTGGTGGCTCCGGCGTCGGCGAGGTGCTTGCGGGCGCCGTCGACCAGGTCCTCGTCGACGTCGACGGTGGTGACGTGGCCGTCGGGGCCGACGATGCGCCCGAGGTAGGCGGCGTTGACGCCGGTGCCGGCGCCGGCCTCGAAGACGCGCTGGCCGGGTCGGGCGGCGAGCTGTTCGAGCATCAGGGCGACGATGCTGGGCTGGGAGGCGGCGCTGATCTGCGCGCCGGAGCCGTCCGCCTTGGTGTAGACGGGGTTGTCGGCGTAGGCGGCTTCCAGCGGGAAGCCGGGGAGGAAGTGCTCGCGGGCGACGGTGCGGAAGGCGTCCTCCACCGGGGTGGTGCGGATCGCGTGCTGGTCGAGCAGGCGGGTGGTGAGGGCGTCGCGCAACTGGTCGGCGGTCGCGGCGGAGGGTCCGGTTTCGTCGCTCAGGGTAGTCATGTCGGTGACCTTAGTGGTTGCGGTGTTGGTGGCGGTCGAGGGCGCGGGGCCCTCATCGGAGTGGAAGACGGCGTCCAACGCCCGTGCGGCGAGGACTGCTTGGTGCTCGGTGGGCAGTCCGGCGCGGTTGGCGTGGAAGAGGAGGTGGTGGGCGAGGACGGCGCGCAGTCCACGGGTCAGGCGGCCGCCGCGGGAGAGGCGGGCGAGGTCCTGTCCGGCCTGCTCGAAGGCGTCGACCCAGGCGGCACGGCCGGCGAGCGGTGCGTCGTGGTGGGTGAGGGCGCGGGTGTCCAGGCGCATCAGGTGCCTGGCGGCGGCCGCCTGGCGGGCCGCCTGTTCCGGTCCGACGGGTGCGGGGGCGTCGCGGAGGGCGGCGAACTTGCCCCAGACGTCGCCCTGTTCGTACCAGTCGAGTCCGGCGGCGCGCAGCATCGCGGAGACCAGGACGGTGACGGTCTCGGCGCGGCCGAGGGCGGGTGGGCCCGGTCGAATGGCGCGGGTGAGGAGGTACCGGCTGTCGGTGTGGAAGAGGCGGTGGGCCACATCCAGGGCCTCGGGTCCGCCGAAGGCCGCGGTCTCGGGCTCGTAGACCACGGTGGCCCAGCCGGCGAGGAGCCCGGATTCGGAGAGGTTGTGCAGGAGCCCGGTGACGACGGGGACGGGAGCCGGGGCGCGGTAGCGCAGCCGCAGCCCGGCCTTGCGCATGTACCACCAGCCTTCCAAGTCGCCGGAGTGCTGGGCGAAGGCGAGCACGGGGGCGAGGTGGTGGGCGGCGGTCTGCTCGACGGTCGCGGGGTCCGGGAAGGCGAGGTCGTGCTGAATCCAGGTGGTCATTAGTCGTCCTTGGTCAGGCGGTCAGGAGGCAGCTGTCCCATCCGGTGGCTGGCACGGTGCCGGTGGCGGGGGCGAGCAGGGCGAGCGCGGTGCCGGCGGCGCCTTCCAGCAGCGCGGGCCCGGCGGCGTCGAGCAGGTGCCGGGCCTGCCGGTCGGGGTCGGCGTGCGGTGGGTGGGCGGTGTCCAGCAGGAGCGCGGTGGCCGCCCGCAGCCGGGCGGCGCCCGCAGGATCGGCGTCGGCGGCGGCCCGGTGGGCGATGTGGGCGAGCCCGGCGAAGCCGTGGCAGGCGGACAGGTCCGTGGTCGCCGCCAGGGCCGCCGGGTCGGTCAGCGCGGAGGCGAGCGCCTCCTCCGCCTGGTGGCGCAGCCGCTGGTCGTCGAGGGCGAGGGCGGCGAGCTGCTGGGCGCGGGCGAGGCCGGCGGTGCCGTAGCACCAACTCGGCCGCTGCACCGATGGCTTGTGTCGGGGGTGGGGGTGGTCACGAGTGGTCCAGTAGGGCCAGGTGTGGCCGCTACGCAAGCGTCCCAGGTGGGCCAGCACGGTGCGGATCGCCTCCCGCTGTTCGGCCACTTCGACGCCGTGGAGGAGAGCGAGGGAGAGCAGGGCGAGGGGTCCGGCTATGCCGTGGGCGAGGCCGTTGTTGCCGTGTCCGCCGGGGAAGCGCCGGTCGGGTTTCCCGGCGGGCCCGTCAATGGTCCACCAGCCCGGCAGCAGGTCGCCGTCGTGCTTGACGTCCTCGGTGAGCCGGACCAGGTGGGCCAGGACCTCCCGCAGGGCCCGGCCGTCGGGTTCGCGACGCAGCAGGAGGGAGCCGAGGCCGGCCAAGCCGCGGATGGTGTCGAACTCGGCGAGCGCCGGGAAGTCGCCGCGGGCGAGGCGGGTGCGGGCCTGCGCGCAGCGGCGCAACGCGTCGGTGGACATCGCGCGGTCGAGGTGGGCGAGGGCGGCCCGGTAGGTGCCGGGGCGGGCTCTGGCGGCGCAGTCGAGGGCGTGGGTGAGTGCGGGGGCGCCGTAGTAGAGGTAGCTGTCCGGGCCGCTGGTGACGGGGCCGTCTGCCGCGAGCGACAACCAGGTGGCCGCTGTCTCCCAACGGCCCCTGCCGGTGGCGGCGCGTTCGACGTGGAGCAGGGCGATGCCGGGGGCGCCGTGGGCGAGGGACTGGCGCCAGGACGGGTGTGCTGTCCAGGCTCTGGGCAGGGAGGCCGGGTCGGTGAGCAGGTCGGCGATCCGGTCGGACAGGTCCAGGGCGGGGTGCGGGGTGTTCACCGGGCACCTTCCCGTGACAGGCGGGCGAGGGCGGCGGCGCGGGCCAGGTAGAGGATCGCGGCCTCGTCGTCGAAGTCGATGCGGTGGGCGCGGACGTAGGAGCAGTGCAGCAGCGAGCCGAGGACGTCGTCGGTCCGGATGCCGTGGGTGTGCGGACCGGGGAAGTGGCGGCGGTAGGCGCGAAGGGCTCCGTCCCGGGGCGCCCAGGCGTCGATGATCGCGGTGCCGCCGGGCTCGGCCCGCAGGGCGGCGAAGCCGTCGGCCGGGTCGGCCAGGCGCACCGCCTCGGTGAAAACCGGTCGGGGGACGGAAGTCGGCGCCGTGGCAGGGACGTTGGCAGCAAGCCAGCGCAGTCCGTCGGTGGCGGAGCCGGTGAACGCGGTGGCGATGGCGACGGCGTGTGCGGCGAGCAGTGCGTGCCGATCGGGTCGTACCGAGGTGGAGAGGTGGGTGAGGACGGCGGCGGAGTCGGTGCGGAACACCTCTTCGGCGGCGTCCCACGCCGGTCCGTCTCCCCAACGGCCCTTCTCCCGGTAGGAGGTCGGGTACCCGACCTCGGACAGCAGCCCGGTCCCGTGCAGTTCGCCGGCCCAGGTGCTGACGGCGGCCGCGGTGGGGCCGAACGTGGCCGGCTCGGGGAGGGCGATGCGCAGGCGGAGTTGCTGGCGCGGGTCGCGGAAACGGACGAACCACCACTTCGGCTGCCCGAGCCGCTCCAGCAGCTCCGGCAGGTGCCGGACCAGGACGGTGTCCTGGCGCTCCAGGTCCCCGTACAGGGCGGCGAGCAGCACTCGGGAGGTGCCGGGCGCGTCGCCGTGGCCGCGCCGCAGTCGGCGGGTGCTCGTCGGCCGGGGCAGCGCCGGCCACAGGGCGGGACGCCGGGTGGCGGTGACGGGGAAGACGATCTCGTGGGCCCGGCCGCCCGCCCAACCGAGGTCGGCCGGCTCCGGGGCCTCCACCAGGACGGCGTGCGGCGCGGCGCGCAGGTGCTCGCGCAGCAGGACGCGGTGGGAAGGATGATCCAGGTCGAGCGGCAGGCCCTGGCCGTCGGTGGTGAGCGTCGCGTACCGGGGAGCGCGGTAGCGGTCGGCCCAGGCGGTGAACGCCTGATCCCACTGCTGGTGCGGGGAGTTGGCGGGCGGGAGGTCGGCGGAGGTGATCCGCCAGGTGGCGGGGGACAGGACGATCCGGCCCCACCGTAGCCGGGGGAGGAACGGCAGCGCGGCGAGGGCGCCCCACGAGAAGCGGACGGTCTGCGCGGTGTGGGCGCGGGAGAGTTCGGTGATCAACCGGGCGAGTGGTGGGGTGTGGGTGTGCAGGTTCAGCGCGTGGATGGCGGCGGCCTCGATCCGCACACCCCGCTCGGGAGCGGCCAGGTACATGCGGCGGCCGTCGCAGCCCACCGCCAGGTCCTCGGGCCCCAGGACGCCCTCGGCGGGCGTGCGGTGCTCGCCGAGGCTGATCACCAGCTGCCCGGTGGCCGGGCTGCGGGCGACGTGCCCGGTCGCCGGATCCAGCGGCGGGAAGGACAGTTGCGCGCTGACGGTGTCCTCGTCGGTGGCCGGCAGCGCGGCCAGCAACTGGAGGAAGGCGTCCCGGTGGGCGGGTTCGAGCAGGTGCAGGAACCGACCGACGGACACGCCCGCCGCCCGCGAGACCGAGGTGACCTCCAACCGGTACTCGCCCCGGTCGAGCGCCCGCACGTTCCGGGCGTGCAGCCGGGCCAGGACCTCCAGGTGCGGCGGGAACCGGGTCGCGCCCTCGGGCGTACCGAGGGCGTCGAGCGCCCGCTCGTCCAGCAGCACCTCCCGCTCGCCCGCCAGCGCCGCACGCTGCGCCAAGGCGGCGAGTGCCTCGTCACGGGCGTCGAACCGCGCTCGCTCGGCCGGCCGGGAACTCGGGAAGCCGTCCGGCCAGCCGATGCCGCTGTCGGCCACCACATCCAGCAGCGGCACCAACGCACCGCGCCCGTAACGCTCGTAGAACCGCTGGTGGTAGGCGCGCCAGGCCGACACGCTGTTCGGGAGCGGGCTCAGCCGGGCGAGCAGTTCCGCCGCCCGGGCCGCGTCCTCGGCCACTCGCGCCGGCAGGGCGAGGTCGGCGTCCAGTCGCAGGTCCACCGATACTGCGGTGTCGGCGACTTCGGGCACCTCACCGGTACCGGTCCGCTCCAGAGCCCGCAGCAGGTGGGCGTGGGGATCCGTCTCGGTCGCCGGGGCTCGTAGTGAACTGACCAGGGCGCCCTGGGCGACCAACTCACGGAGTAGACCGGTGATCTGTTCGGCGGACGCGGCCGGGAACTCGGCGATGGTCTTGTCGATCAACGTGCTGAAGAGGAGCGGGCGTTGGGAGACGGACATCGCGAACGCGACCGGCCCGGTGTGGCGCAGTGTGCTCTCGGCCGGCACGGCGCGCCCCGGCAGTGTGCGGTGCGGGACGACCAGGCGCTCCCCGCGGACCTGGGCGGTGTTGTTCGCCACCACCTCCAGCCGGGCCAGCACCTCCGGACGTCGCTCCAGTCGGTCGATCTGCTCGGTGAGCCGGGCGGCGGACGCTCGGGTGCTCCTGTGGTCGCCGGTGCCCCAGTCGGCCCGGGCCGTCCCTCCGACGGTCGCGGCTTGAACACCGGCGAACAGTCCGAACGGCGTCGGCCGTCCCTGGGCCCGCAGGACGTAGCGGGCGGTGGCCAGCGCCGCGCGCCGCACCCGGCCGGCCGCGGGCCGCTGGGCGGCCGACAGGTCCGCGATGCTGCGGGCGAGCGCCGGGCTGGCCAGCTCGACAGCCTCGGCCAACCGCTCGTCCGCCCACACCTCACGCAGCCAGCGTTCCTGCTCGCCGCCCGAACTTCCGCTTCCTGTAGCGAGATTCGGCAGGGCGCGCGTCGACAAGTCGGGGCGGACGACGGCGCGCACGAGCGCCACGGCGGCAGCACGGTAGGGCGCGGGGAGGGACACGGTGGCCTCGATTCGGTGGTGACGGTGGGGGCGCCGTCCGTGCGCCGGGGGCGTTCCCGGCGCACGGACGGCTTCGGGATCAGTGCAGGCCGGTGGTGCAGGCGCCGCAGGTGGCACCGCAGCCGTCGTCGGTGAGGACCTGCAGGCTGGCCGCGTCGACGGTCTCGACCACGGTGATGTCCAGGTCGAACTCGCCACCGGCCGTCGCCGTGGCCTGGGCGGTGATGTTCTGAGACATCGGGCTCCTCCTTCGGATCTCCCTCGCGGGACCTGGCGCCGGCGCGCGGGTGCGCGCCGCATCACCAGGAGTTCGTGGGCGGGGCCGGCCGGCCCCGGGGCGGGTCAGGCGGTCGGCGGTGCGGCGAAGCCCGGTTCGAGCTCCAGCCATCCGGCCGCGGTGCCCAGTGCCCGTAGCATCAGCCGCTCGCCGGTGAAAGCGCTGCGGCCGTGCAGGACGCGGTGGTTGTCGACGAGCAGGGCATGTCCGGGGTGCAGCCGGACGGTGGTGGAGTTCCGCCGCACGGCTTCCCGCAGCGCGGGCAGGTGCGGCACCACGTCGGGAGAGAAACGGGCGAGGGCGTCCTCGCGGAACCGGAGGTGCCAGCGGTCTCCGGCGAGCGGTTCGAGGACCGGGCTGAACCGGCCGTCGGCGCCACCGAAGTACGCCGCCCGGGGAGCGCTCAGGGCGGCGAGCGCCTCGGGGGCCAACCGCAGGACGTCCCCAAGCAGCTGTCGACCGTCGACCAGGACGCTGCTCCCGCCGGTCGTCCCCTCCCGCTGGCAGGCCAGCATGAGCAACCGGAGCGGGTCCTGCGCCTGCGTGCAGTCCGTGTGCGGGGGCAGGGCATCGTGCCCCAGACCCGCGAAGGTCGACCGCCCCGCGATCGAGGTGCCCAGGTCGCGTAGCACGGTCAGGCCGTCGGGACCACTGTCGCGGTGCCGTAGGACCGGCTCCATCAGCAGCTCGGCGGCTGCCCGGACCTCGGTCCTCCCGTGAAGGCCCTCCAGCAGCACCGTGCCGTGCTCGCGCAGCCGTTCGGCCAGCGCCCGTCCTGGGTGGGCGCCGCCGGTGGTCACGAGGGGGAGCGGGGCGAAGTGGTTCATGGCAGCGTTCGATGGCATGCGAATCCCCCTGAGCGGACAGGCGAGATGAGTGACGACAACTGTCATGGCCTGCGTGCTGAACGTAAAGTGACAAACTGTCACATCGTGATCATGGGTGTTCCGGACTGCGCGCCCGGGCCGAGCTGTTAGCGTCGAAACGCCCTCGCCCCACCGACCAGCACGGAAGAAGGCATGACCGCTCCTCCCCAGCAGCCGTACGTCCCCGCCCGGTTCCCGATCTCCGTCAAGGGCGTCGTCGTCGACGGCAGCGGCCGCGTGCTGCTGTTGAAGAACGAACGCGAGGAGTGGGAGCTGCCCGGCGGCAAACTCGAGGGCACCGAGACCCCCGTCGAGCGCGTCGAGACCGAGATCCACGAGGAGTGCGGCCTGCGCGCCACCGCCGGCGAACTGCTGGACGTGTGGATGTACGAGCCGCTGCCCGGCCGGCAGGTCTTCATCGTCACCTACGGCTGCACCCTCGCCGCCGACGACCGCGACCGCGCACCGGTCGTCAGCCATGAGCACAAGGAAGCCGGACGCTTCCACCGCGACGAAGTCGACGCCCTCACCATGCCCCAGGGCTACAAGGACTCCATCGTCCGCTGGTACCGACACCTCGACCAGGCGTGACCGATGCCCACGCCCCGGCCCGCCCCGCTCGCCGACGGGATCCGCTGGCGCTGGACGACGCCCAGGGCCCAGAGCGCCCTGCGCCGCCGCGACCTGCCGGAGATCCTCCAGCTCTACTGCGAGATCAACCAGCTCACCCAGCAGGACCTCGCCGACCTGCTCGGCTACTCCCGCAGCTACATCTCCCGCATCCAGACCGGATCGCGCACCCTCACCGACACCCGCTCGCTGCTCGCCCTCGCCCGGCGCCTCGGCCTGCCGCCGCACTGCCTCGGTGTCACCGACGAAGCCGACGGAGACCACCGCCTCGTGATCCAGCTCGCCGAGAGCGTCCTGCGCCTGGCCGAGATCGCCCGCCAGTCCGGTCAGGCCACCACCGCCGTCTCCGAACTCTGGCCGCTGGTCGCCCGGTTGGAAGCCCGCATCGCCGACGGCCACACCGACCTCGACGTCCTGCACCTGCTCGCCCGGGCCCGCACCAGCCTCGGCGTCGCCCTCGGCCACGTCCTGCCCGAGGAACGCCTCGCCGCCGCGGCTCGCTGGACCGGCAAGGGACTCGCCGTCGCCCAGCGCCTCGACGACCCGGCGCTGCACGCCCACGCCCTGCGCCACCACGGCAACGAACTGCGCAAGTCCGGCCTGCACACCCGCGCCCTCGACCGCCTGCACCGGGCCCGCGACCTCGCCCCCACGCCCACCGCCCGCGCCGAGGCCGTCGTCCTGCTGGCCCGCGCCGCCGGAACGGCTGGCCGGGCCGACGTCTTCGACGGCGCGGTCGAAGAAGGGCGGCGACTGCTCGACGAGACCGCACCGACCCCGCTCTTCTCCGCCTTCACCCTCGACGAAGTCCACCTGCGCGGACTGCTCGGCACCTCCCGCGTCCACACCGCCGCCGACCTGCTCGACCACGCCCCGAAGCCGGGCCTCAACGCCAGCGCCCAGTGGCGGATCATCTCCGCCATCACCGCCGGCCAGGTCCTGCTGCGCCGCGGCGACCAGGCAGGTGCACGGGAACAGCTCCACGCGGCGGTCGACGGAGCCGCCTCCCACCGGCTGCCGCACCAGCTCCAGCGGATCCTGCGCGCCAGTGCCGCCCTGCCCGACGTCCGGGACAGCGCCGAAGCCTCCCTGCAGGACCTGCGGGCCGCCATAGCGGCATGACGGAGCACCCTGGGGCTGATCCAGACTCCGGTGGCGTCCGGTCCGGCCCCGGCCCGCTCCGGGAGTCGTGGTTCGAAAGAGCGCTGTGAGCGCGGCGGCCAGCGGCCCGCTCGGGGTGAGCACCGGGGTCACAGCGCGGCCTGCGCGAGGACCAGTTCCTCCGGGGCGGCGGCCTGTTGGGCGGCCTGGAGGTCCAGCAGCGCGGTGAGCAGCGCCTCGTGGCTCATGCCCTGCGGGGCGTTGCCCTGATGGCGCCGGGTGTCGGGGTCGGCCTGCTCGGGCAGCAGGCCCAGGTCGCTGCGGACGCCCAGCAGCACCTCGATGCTCTCGCGCGCCCCTTCGGTGTCGCCGGTGAGGGCGCGTGCGGAGGCCAGCCAGGCGGTGCAGGGGAGGAAGGTGCCCTCGTGGCCGGGCAGGCCGTCGATGTTCGCCCCGTTCCCGTGGGTGGGGTAGCGCTCGACGAGGCCGAAGGGGCCCGCGCCGAGTTCGCGGGCGACGACTTCGACGGTGCCGGTGGCGAGCGGGTCGGCGGGGGCGAGGAGGCCGGTGGTGATGGCGTGCAGGACGGAGGCGTCCAGGTCCCGGCCGCCGCAGATCTGGGTGAGGGTGGCCCGCTGCGGGTCGGCCCCGGCCTCTCGGACCGTGATCCGTACGTATGCCGCCAGGACCTCCAGGCGCTGCGCGGTTGCCAGGTGGGCGCCGTGGTGGCGCAGCAGCTTGACCGCGCGGTCCAGTGCGACCCAGCACCAGATCCGGGAGGAGGTGTAGTGCTGGGGCTCGCCGCGGCTCTCCCACATCCCGCAGTCCCGCAGGTACCACGTCTGCTCGACCTGGAGGGCAAGTTGGAGCGCGTACTCCACCGCTTCGTCTCCTCCGGGCAGGTCGTGCAGCTCCATCTGCCACAGGGTGTCGAGGAGTTCGCCGGGGACGTCGAGCTGGAGCTGGTCGTCGGCGCCGTTGCCGACGCGCACGGGGCGGGCGACGCCGAGGTGGCCGGGCAGGTGGCCCAGGGTTCGTTCGGCGGTGTCGGTCGACCCGTCGAGCCGGTAGAGCGGGCGAAGCGCTCGGGGATCGGTGTGGGTGAGGATCCACTCGCGCCAGGCCAGGGCCTCTTCGACGAACCCGTAGCGCAGGAAGGCGCGGATGTACCAGGCGGTGTCGCGCGGCCAGAAGAAGCGGTAGTCCCAGGCCCTCCACTCCTGCTCCCCGCCCGGCACGGCGGTGCCGGGCAGCAGGTGCAGGAGGCGTTCGGGAAGGCTGGTGGTGGGCGCGGCGACGAACGCCCCGGTGGCGACGTCCTGCATGGCCTTGAGGGTGACCAGGGAGCGCAGGGCGGCGTCCCGGTAGGGGCCGGTGTAGGTGCAGGCGCTCGCCCAGCCCTCCCACCAGGCCAGCGTGGCGGTCAGTTCACGACCGGTCGGCGGAGCCGGCACGGGGTCGCCCGCGGCGCACCAGGTCAGCGCGAACACCCGCTGCTGGCCGGCGGCGAGGGTTTCCTCGGCGTAGTGGCGGCCGTAGAGGTTGAAGTGGAAGGCGCCGTCGAGCCAGTAGGTGTCGGCTCCGTCGGCGAACTGGATCCGCGGAACTCCGTAGGAGGCGGGGCGGGGGACGGGGGTGTTCGCGCCGTAGCCGGGCCGCACCGCGATCTCGGAGGCGACGGTGACCGTGCCCTCGGTGCACACGGCGATCCGTATCAGCTGCGCGGGCGCGTAACCGGTGGCGTCGGGCGCGACAAGGAAGTCGGTGACGGTGAGCGTGCCGGTGAGGGTGTGCCAGGTCTGCTCCACCACCGTGCTGGTGCCCACGTAGCGCCGCGAGTCGGCGGTCGGCGGTGCGGTGTCGAGCGCAGCGGGCCCCATCCGCCAGAAGCCGTGCGCCTCGGGGGCGTCGCTGAGCAGGGAGGTGAACACGGAGGGCGAGTCGAAGCCGGGCAGGCACAGCCAGTCGATCGCGCCGTCGGACGTGCTCAGAGCGGCGGTGCGGCAGTTGCCGAGGAGGGCGTGGTCTTCGATGCGGGCCGGGGCGGCGAGGGTGCGGGTGGTCATGAGGGAGGTCCTGTACTTGGGCGGGAGGTGGTGTCGGGGGACCGGTCAGCGCCGGGAGGCGGCGCGGTTGGCGAGGGTTGCGAGGGCGGTGTGGGCGGGTAGCCACGGGATGGCGCGAAGGAGCAGCGTGCGGTTGGCCTGTTGGACGGGATCTGCGGGGTCGCAGCCGACGAGCACCGAACCGGCGTGTGCGGTGGACAGGTGGGCCTCGTAACAGTCCTGTGCGTGCTGCTGGCCGAGGGGGTTCCAGAACAGGACCACGCTGGTGCGGCGGATCTTGCGGTCCTGCCAGCCAGGCGGGGTCCACGCTGCGTAGGGCTCGGCGTCGGGGCTGCGGGAGAGGCGGGGGCTGAGGACGGTGGTCTCGAAGCCGCCGTCCGCCAACAGGCCGACCGCTTCGCGCTGCCAGGCCGGGCAGCCCGCAGTCGCCCCGGCCAAGTACCTCGAGGGCAGTTGGTCAGATTCGAACCGCCTCGGCGCTTCGATGTAACGCAGGCCGCTTCGGGCGGGAACGGGCCAGGCTGACGGCCCGATGCCGGCCGCTGGCCGGGTGGCTGCGGTGGGCGGCTGGTTCGGGTGATGGGATGTCATCTCTTCTTCGCGTACAAGGGGTGCGGAGGATTCGGGTCAGTGCAGTGCGTCGACGAAGCCCGACAGCCGGACAGCGGTCCGGTTCGGCTTGAGGTAGGGGTCGCGGAGCGGGATGGCGTGGCCGGGGATGGCGCGGATCACCAGCCCGATCGCGACCGCCTGCACCGTGGTGCGGGCGCCCAGGGCCTTGACCGCCGCGTTTCGGCGGGTCTCCGCCACGTTGCGGTTGAGGGCCAGGCGGCGCGCCGCCTGGGCCAGCGTGCTGTCGATGGTGGCGATCAGGACATCGAGATCGTCGGGCTGCGGGTCTCTGGGGGGCGCGAGGGCTGCTCGCACGGCGATGGCCGGATCCAAGTAGCCGTCCAACACATCGTGGCCCACCAGGTGTGCCGGCCTGCGGCATCCACGGCTCTCCGCCATCGAGTTGAGGGCTTCCAGGACGGCGGCCCGGGTGTAGAAGGACCGCTGCGCGATCTCCTCCATCGTCCGGCCCGCCACGGCCAGGACGAGCATCGCCTGCATGAGTGGCGACGCCGGCACGGGATGCTGGGGCGGACCGATCATCCGGCCGCAGACGCTGGTCAGCAGCCCCGGCACCGGGACGACGAACCCGGCCGCCTCCTCTGGCGTCACCACCGTCACCGCACCCCGCTCCAGCGGAGGCTGCTCCGGCCGCTCGTCCTCTTCCAGTACCTCGGTCCACAGCTGCTGCAGTCCGCGCCGCCTGTACTCCGCGCGCACCCGCTGGGCCTGGTCCACCCCGTGCAGCAGCACGGGAAGGCCGGCCCTGCGGGCGTGCGTCAGGAGCCGTACCAGCGGCGGCAGGGAGACGCGCGAGGCGAACGGGGCGGCGCTGAGCAGCGCGCGGGCGCTGACGACCATGCCTGGATGCGTCCGCAGTAAGCGTTGGAACAGCTCGTCGGACTCGTACGGTGCGACCTGGGCCTCCTCGGAGAAGACCTCTCTCATCGGCGCCGCCAGCCGGTGATGGTGCAGGTGCGGCCCTGACCCGGACGGCCGCCATGGGTTTCGTGCTGGTGGTACGGGGTGGTGAGGACGTGCGGCACTCGGGGGGAGAGCCAGTCGGCGCCCGCCGCCGCGGCCAGGACACCGGCCGCGAACAGGCCCAGCCAGGCCGGGTGTGCTTGGTCGCGGTATTCGACGAGAGACGCCCCGGCGCTGCCGGTGCCTGTGCCGAGGACGAAGCAAACGATGGCCGTCGCGGCGCGGCGGGCAGGACGGGGCGCGCTCACGCGGCGCTCGCCTGGCTGCGAGTGGCGGTGAGCGGCTCGTCGGGCCAGCCCGGCATGATCGCGGACAGGTGGACCGTCCCGCTGAGCACGGCGGCGATGGCCAGCCGGGTGCGGCCGGTGGCCCCGAGCTGGTGGGTGATCGTCTTGACGTAGGTGCGCAAGGTGGCCGGGGCGACGCCCAGCTCCTGGCTGATCTCCAGGTCGTCGGCCCCGGCGACGAGCGCGTCGAGGACCTGTCGGTACCGGGGGGTGAGGTGCGGACGTCCGGCGCGGGCAGTGGGCGACTGGTCGGTGACGATCCCGCAGCCCGCCGCCCAGGCCGCCAGGTGGACGGTGTTCCTCGTGCCGGTGGCGGCGTGCAGGTCGGCGACGGCGGCGTCGACGTCATCGATGCCGAGCAGGGCTCGCAGGGTTCTGCGGGTGGTGCCGGTGACGACGTGCCGGACCAGGTCGGCCCGGGCGGCGTCGAGGTCGTGGAGAGGGTGTTCGGTGAGCACAGGAGTCTCCTTGCCGGTGAGAGGGGTCAGGGGGCGGTGTCGAGGAGGGCGAGCAGGCGCTCGGCGACGGCGGGCGCCCGGTGGGTGCCGATGACCAGGACCACGTCGCCGTCCTTCGCGTGGCCGGCGGCGATCTCCTCGGCGCTCTGTGAGCTCGGGCCGGTGTGGACGGTGTGCACCCGCTCGACGGGCAGGCCCTCGCGGGCCGCCGCCGCTACCGCCTCCAGCGGGTCCTCGACGTCGAGCACCGGAAGCCCTGCGGCCACCGGCAGCAGCACGGCGCGGTGGCCGCGGTCGAGCGCGGCGCCCAGGGCCTGGGCCTGGGCACGGGTGCGGGCGTAGCCGTCCGGCTCCAGCACCGCGGTCACGCTGCCCCGGCCGGCGAGTTCGCTGGCGGCCTGCAGGTCGCGGGCGACCTCGGCGACGTGGCGAGCCCGCGAGCGCAGGACGCTGATGCCGCGCCGGGTACCGAGGTGCTGCATCGACCCCTCGGCGCCGCCGAAGCGGGCCAGGCGCTGGGCGAGGGCGTCCTTGTCCTCGCTCAGGACGAGGGCGGTGGCCACCGCGCAGAGCGTCATCACCGCGTGGTGCAGGCCGGTCGCGGGCACCACCGACCGGAACGTGCCGCCTCGGTACCGCAGTTCCGCCCAGTAGCCGCCGCCGTCGACCTTCTCCAGCTCGGTGATCCGCACACCGCAGCGGGAGGAGTACCCGACGGTGACCACCTCAGGGCCCGGCCGGTCGGCCAGCCGTTCGCGCAGGAACGTCAGCGGCTTGTTCCACCACGCGATGTCCGGGACGACGACGGTGCGCGCGGTGCGGGCCTGGTGCTCCGCCATGGCCAGCGCGGCGTGGACGTCCTCGTGGTGCGGGTGGTTGGGGTCGACGGCGGTGATCAGCATCGCGGCGGGAGCCGGGGTAGGGCGGGAGACGGTGCCGGGAGACAGCCGCATCGGGGAGGCGGGGACCGTCTCGTGGGTGGCGGTGTCGGGCGAGAGGTCGACGACCAGGCGCACGCCACCGTGGTGCCCGGCCGGAGTGCCGGGTGCGGAGGTGCTGAGGATCCAGCCCGTGCGGCCGTCGTCGAGGAGGTGGGCGAGAGCGGTCGAGGCCGTCGCGGTGCTGTGGCTGCCCCACACCCCCACCAGCCCGCTGCCGCTGACCCCGGCGCAGGCCAGCGCCAGGGCGTGGGTGCGGGCGAGCACCGGCACCCGGCGCTCGACGGCCGCGTCCAGCTCGGGGTGCGGGCCGAAGAGCGCCCGCGACCACACCATCGCGCCCAACTCGCCGACCGCCTCCGGTGCCAGGACCTCCACCATGCTCACCCCGGCTGCCCGGAGTCGGTCGGTAACGTGCCCGCCGGCTTCGTCGGCATGGGCGCTGCCGCTCACCCGCGCGCCGCGCGCGGCCAAGTGCAGGGCCAGGCCCTCCATGCCCGGATCGGTGACGCCGACCAGGTGCACCGTCGACAGGGCGCTGGGAAGGCCGACGGGGTCGGGCGCCGCGCCGGGGGCGGCAGTAGGGGCGGGGACGGTGGCCATGCTGCTCTCCAATGTGCTGAACGGGGGGAGGGGGTGGCTCGGCCCGGCCGGGCCGGGGCTCAGGACTGGGCAAAGCCGCGGGCGAACTCGGCCGGGCTCACCAGCGGCGCGTGGTGGTCCAGTTCCAAGCGGGCGAGGGCGGCCAGGTGCGCGATCGCCTGCACGCCGAACAGCTCGGCAACCGTCCGGTCCGCCTCGAACACCCGCACCGCCGAGGCGAGATCGCGCGGCAGGCGCCACGCCTTCGCATCCTGGTAGGAGTCGCCGGCGGTGGGCACGGGCGGCTCCAGGCCGTCCGCGATGCCGTGCCGGATACCGGCGAGGGCGGCGGCCACCGCGAGGTACGGGTTGGCGTCCGCGCCCGGCACCCGCACCTCCAGGCGTCGGCCGCTGCCGTGGCCGACCACCCGCACCGCGCAGGAGCGGTTGTCCCACCCCCACGTCGCCCGCCTCGGCGCGAAGGAGTGGTCGGCGGCCAGACGCCGGTAGGAGTTGACCGTCGGCGCCCACATCGGCCCGGTCACCGGCAGCACGTCCAGCAGCCCGGCCACCGCCTCCCGCCCCATCTCAGACAGCAGCTCCCCGCCCGCGTCGGGGGTGAACACGGAGGCACCACCGTCCAGTCGGTGCAGCGACAGGTGCAGATGCAGGCCCGAGCCGGTACCGGTGAACGGGGTCGCCATGAACAGCGCGGACATCCCGTGCCGCTCGGCCACCGCCCTCGCCGCCATCTTGAGCAGCAGGTGCTGCTCGCACGCCCGCGCCACCGGACCGTAGGGGAAGGTGACCTCCACCTGACCCGGCGCCCCTTCGAGCTTCAGCGCCTCGACCGGCAGGCCCGCCTCGGCGAGCACCCGCCGCAGCTCCCGCAGGAACGCGGCGACGTTCTCCGGCAGGTCGAGCGCGTAGTCCAGGTTGCCGAGCATCGCCGCACGCGGACGCCACCCCGAGCGCTCGGCGTCCCGCTCACTGCCCTCGACCAGCACGAACTCGCACTCCAGCCCGACCACCGGCACCAGGCCGCTCCCGACGAGCCCGGCCACTTGCTGGGACAGGACGCCCACCGGGGACAGGGGGTGCGGCCGGCCGTCCTGCAACGGCGTCGCCCACACCAGGGCGGTGCCCGGCAGCCACGGCAGACGCCGCGCCCGCTCCACGTGCCAGTCCAGCTCGACGTCGCCGAACCCGGACTCCCACGACCACGTTCCGCGCCCGGCGGGCGTCATGCCCAGGTCCGTGCCCAGCAGGTAGCCGCACACCTCGCTGGAGACCGGCCCCCGCTCCAAGCGCGCCCGGAGAGTTCCGGTGTCGAACAGCTTGCCCTTCATCCGGCCCTGCGCGTCCGCCACCGCGACCATCACCGAGTCGACGCCGCCACCGTCGATCAGGTCCACCAGCGAGCCCTCGGGCCCCGACGCGCTCACACGACCTCCTCGGACAGCTCGACCAGCTCGGCCGACTGCTGCACGGGCGGCGCGTAGTCGTACCGGCCCCGCAGCCGCCACCACAGCGCGGCCAGCCCCAACGCGACCAGCAGCGCCACCGGCGCGTAGTTGAACGTGGAGACGTTCACCGGGTAGGACTGCGGCAGGCACACCAGCACCGTCACCACCGCCACCCAGCCCACCGCGACCCAGCCCACCAGCCGCCCCCGGCGGCGCAGGTTCCACGGGCCCGGCCGAAACGGGCTGCCCCTGCGCAGGCGCAGGTAGACCGGCACGGCGTACGCCGGGGTCATGCCCACCACGTTGATCGCGGTGACCGCCCCGTAGGCGACCGGCGACCACAACGACGGCAGTGCCAGGACGAACGCCGCCACTACCGACAGCCACACCCCTGCCACCGGCGTACCGGTGCGCTCGGAGACCCGGCTCCACAGTCCGGATCCGGGAAGTCCCCCGTCCCGCGCGAACGCGAACACCATCCGGGAACTGGCCGCGGCCTCCGCGTTGCCGCAGAACAACTGCGCCACGATCACCACCAGCAGCAGCGCCTTCGCCCCGGTCGGGCCGAGCGCGTCGAGGAAGATCTGCGCAGGCGGCACACCCGTCGGGGTGTTGAGGACGGCGTCGTAGTCGCCGATGGCGAGCAGCAGGCCGGCGAGCAGCACCGCGCCCGCGATCCAGGACACCCAGATCGAGCGCACGATCCCCCTCGGCGCCGCGACGGACGCCTTCGTGGTCTCCTCCGACATATGCGCGGACGCGTCGTAGCCGGAGAAGGTGTACTGCGCCAGCAGCAGGCCGAGCGCGCTGACGTAGACGGGGTTGCTCCAACCGGTGTTGTCGACGAAGTGGCTGAGCAGCCAGTCGGCACTGTTGTGCTGGTCGGGCACGACGGCCAGCGCCCCGACGATCAGCACCACGCCGCCGATGTGCCACCAGACCGAGACCGAGTTGAGCACCGACACCAGCCGCACACCCCGCAGGTTCAACCCCGCGTGCAGCAGCAGGATCACCGCGAAGATGCCGAGCAGGCCCAGCGCCGTCGGCTCGTAGCTGAACTGCATGTTCAGCAGCGCGCCGACGAAGCTGGCGGCGCCGTAGTCGATGCCGCAGATCCCGCCGATCAGGCCGAGGAGGTTGAGCCAGCCGACCAGGAAACCCCAGCGGGGGCCGCCGAGGGCGTGCGCCATGTAGAACAGGGCGCCGGACGTCGGGTAGGCGGAGGTGACCTCGGCAAGTGCGGCACCGACGAACAGCACCATCGCGCCGACGCCGATCCAGCCCCAGAACATCACCGTCGGCCCGCCGGCGTTCAGGCCGAACGCGAACATCGTCATGCAGCCGGACAGGATGCTGATCACGGAGAAGGACGAGGCGAAGTTCCCGAACTCGCCCATCCGTCTCGACAGCTTGGGCTCGTAGCCGAGCCGACGCAGGTGCTCCTCGTCGCTCGGTATCGGCGGCGCGGCGTGGGCAGGGGACATGATGAGACAACCTCCGTACGCGAAGAAGGAGATGACAAGGAGGGGAAGAGGGGGGAGGAAGGTCAGGCGAACGCCGTGGCGCGGCCGGCGAAGGCCTGCTGCCGGGCGGTCAGCAGCAGTTCCTCCCCCTGCGTCGGCGAGTCCGCGACGTAGGACCAGGGCGCCCGCGACGCGAGTCGCCCGAGGGCCTCGAACACCTTGACGGCCGCACCCATCTGCGCCGACGCCCACAGGGCGTGCGCGAGATGGCTCAGGTCCGCCACCGTCCACGCCCCCGGGTCCGCCGACAGCCAGCGTTCGTAGGCGCGTTGAGCGTGGGAGAAGTGCGGCTCCCGTCGCCACTGCCCCCGCGTCACGGCATCCCGGACCGGCATGCTGCGGTACTGGTCGACGGACACGTACAGGTGCAGAGCCGCCAGGGGCGAACCGGCCGGCGCCCGCAGCGCCGCAGTGTGCACGAAGTCGACGGCCGCCGTCCGGTCCAGCCGCCGCCAGTACCGGTACACCCGGTGGTGGACTTCCCGGGAGCCGGGGACGCGGCGCAGCGCCTCGTCGACCAGCCCCCACGGGCCGGGCGGCAGGAGCGGATCCGTCGACCGGACCCGGTGTTCGGGCCTGGCCCGGCCGCGGTCCAGCACGGCCAGGGCCAGCAGGCACGCCCACGGAACCGGATCGGACGTGTCCTCCGTCGCCGCAGTCCAGCACGCCTCGCGGGCCTCCTGCTCCAACCGCCCCGCCCCCGACCGGCCCTCCTCACCAGTGAGAAGGGCGTGCTCGACCAGCGCTCGCAGCCGCAGGACGCCGAGCCCGACGGCCGCCGGATTCTCGCGGGCCCACGCGGAGAGCACCGTCGACCGAGCGGCGACCAGCCCCAGCACCTGCGTCCGGGACACCCACAGGTCGGACGACCGCTCCGTACCCGCCAGCAGCCGCTCCGTCGACAGCCAACGGCCGGCCAACAGGTCGTCCACCGCCGTGCGGAGCGGGCCGTCGAACCCGGCGGGGTGGTAGTGCGGTCGAGAGGTCTGCACGGCAACCGCCTCCAATTGGATGTGGGCATGACATGAGGGGTTCGGACTCGGTGCACGGAAGGCGGCGTCCATGACCTGGGCCGACGGACACGCGGGGCTCCGTGTGCCGCTCCGGGTTCCCCCGGCATCGGGTGCGAGTACAGAGAATCAGCCGCGAACTGGCCTTGAACAGGTCAGACTTGGGGACACCCGTGGGACATCCATGGGACATCGTGGCGTTGAGCTGCGGTTCTTCGAGTGGGGCTCTGGAGTTCGCCGATGAATGACCCCTCGCCGCTGGCGGCGCGACGGAGACTGCTCGGCTATGCCCAGCAGGCCGCCGCCCGGGCGGCGGGGGTCGACCGTCGCACCTGGGGGCGCTGGGAGCGGGGTGAGGCCACCCCCTACGCGTACCAGTTGCCCCGGGTGGCAGCCGTCCTCCAGATCCACCTCGAGGAGCTCGACGCCCTCCTCAGCCGGGCGTCCGACAGCATCCGGAACCCTGTGTCGGCCGCTCCGGCACCTGCGCCGCCCTCGCTCGACGACCTCGACACCGTGGTCGCCGACTGGGCGGGACTCTCACCGGTCACCGAGTCCGTAAAGGCCCTGTGGGTCACCGAGCAGGACCTCGCGATGGCCGGCCAGATGCTGGCCGCGTTCCGCCAGTTCGACCACACCTACGGCGCCCGGCAGAACGCCGGACAGGTCGCCGGCTACATCGAGCAGCAACTCGACCAACTCCAGCGGCGCCCGGCGGCGAGCCCTGAGATCGCGCGGCGGAGAGCACAGCTGACGGCCGAGTACTGCGAGCTGGCGGGCTATCAGGCCGTCGACAACGGCGAGCCGGAGAAGGCCCAGGCGTACTACCGGCGCGCCCTGAACCTGACCGCGGCGATCGGCGACCGGTCGTACGGCGCCTACCTGACCGCCGTCAACCTCGGCCACCTGGCGCTGCACTGCGGCCGACCGGAGACGGCACTGCGCTGGGCCTCGGCGGCCCAGGCCGCCGCGGGAACCGCCGCGAGTCCGCTCACCAGGGCCGCGATCACGGCGGTGGTCGCCCGGGCCAACGCGCGCCTCCAGCGGGAGGACGAGGCGACCAGGCTGATCGGGGAAGCCGAGAGGCTGCTCGACCGTAGCGACGCGGACGAGCCCGCCTGGATCCGCTACTTCACCCACCCGTACCTCGCGGACGAGGCGGCCCACTGCCTCAGCGACCTCGGCAGGCCGCCGGCCGCGCGCAACCAACTGGTCGACGCCCTGCACGGGGTGGGGCCCGACCGGGTGCGGCGGCGCGCGATCGATGCGGCCCTGCTCGCCACCACCTGGGTCGCCTCCGGCGACCTCGACCAGGCGTGCGCGGTGGGCACCGAGGCCGTCGAGTACGCCGCGCGCACCGGATCCGGCCGCTGCGTCAACCGGGTCACCGACGTGCTGGACGCGCTCCGCCCGCACGCCGAGTACCCCGTGGTGCGCGACTTCCTGGAGTTCACCCGGACGGTCCTTCCCGCCGCGTTCGCCGGGTGAAAGCCAGGGGTAACAGGGGGCACAGGCGCAGGTGAAGACGGCTTTGATTGTTCAGGCACAGGAGGCACGGCGGCGGTTCTTGCTGCCCGCGCGGCCGGCGACTCGCCGACCGCGTCCCCGGCCTCACCCCGCCAGCGGGCCCCAGGCAGCGGGCACCACCGTACGGTAGAAGCGGAGTTCGGCGGCCAGCGCCGCAGCCCGGTGCCGGGGGTCGGACAGGTAGTGATCGCCGCCGTCCAGCAGCAGCGCCTCACCGATCCCGCGCGTGGCTAGTGCGTCGCCCAACTCCATGGCGTCCTCGGCGGAGGTGATCGTGTCCGCCGAACCGTGGACCACGAGCACCGGGCGCTGCACCGATTCCGGCCGGGCCGCGCCGGCGCGGCCGCGAAGGGCGGCCGCGTGCGGTTGCTGCCACACCGGTACGGACTGCTCCCACCGGGCCGGGTCGATGATCGCGGACACGGCGGTCGCGGCGGCGAACGGCCCCGGGCGGCAGGCGGCTTGGAGCGCCGTGTACCCGCCCGCGCTCGCGCCGCCGATGAAGACCGCGTCGGCCCGGGCCGTCCCGTTCGCGATGAGGTGTTCGGCGACAGCCGCGCAGTCGTCCACGTCCAACTCGCCCCAGCGGCCGTCCAACTGCTGCCGGAACGACCTGCCCCGGCCCGTGCTTCCGCGGTAGAGCGGTTCTGCTACCGCGAAGCCGTGGCTGACGAAGAACCGCACCGACCAGTCCAGCCGCAGTGGTACCCCGTCGGTGGGGCCGGGGTGCGCGCGGACCAGGGTCGGGACCGGCCCTGTGGCGCGGGGGAGGTGAAGCAGGTAGCGCACCTCGACGCCGTCCACCAGGACGAACTCCACCGAGGGTGAGGGCACGGGTTCCAAGGTCGGCGTCGGGGGAGCGGCGGAGAGGAGGACGGCGTCTGGACGGCCGTCGAGATCGCACGCCCAGAGCGCCGGAGCGCTCGTCGGAGTCGACCCGATGACGGCCACGCTGCCGCCCAGCACGGCCACGTACGGCTTCACCGAGGTGAGATTCGCTCCGATCCGCTCCCGTCGGCCGTCGTCGTCCACCACGAGCAGCTCGCTGGTGATGCCGTCCGTGACCGTCAGGACGGTCTCGCCGGCCGGCAGCAGCGCGTAGGACTGGTATCCGCCCTCCCACGGGGCGGGCCCGCAGTCGGCGTCGAGGGGGGCCACGGCTTCGACCCCGTCGGAGTCGGTGAGGCGGTAGAGGTTCCACCACCCCGTCCGGTCCGACAGGAAGTGGAGCCGGCCGTCCGGCCCCCAAGTCGGCTGCATCACCGACTCGGTGGGGCCGCCGGCGACCAGGAGCGGTGGGCTCCCGGTGTCTGTCCGCGCGATCATCAGCCGGGTGCCGTCCCACGGCATCCGGTGGCGCTCCCACTCCAGGAAGGCCAGCCGGTCGCCCGTAGCCCGCGGGTGCCCGAGAAAACCGGAGGAGCCGACGAGCACCTCCACCCGGCCGTCCTCGGCGATGGCGACGATCTCGTCCCGGTCGGTGCTGCCGCGGACCGCGAGCAGCCGGCCGTGCGGGCCCGCCGCCAAGTCGCCGTACTCCCAGCCGTCGGCCTCCACCAGCGCGACGGGGCCGCCATCGAGCGGCTGGAAGAAGACCGCGCCGTCCGGCCCGACGAACCACACCGATCCGTCGGTGACCGCGAAACTCCCACCCCCGTAGGCGTGGAGCGAACCGCCTACGGCCAGCCCGGACGGCGTGACCGGCACTGCCGGGCCGGCCAGCGAGGACCGGAACAGCCGCTTCACACCCCCGTGGTCCCGATCGGACTCCAGCCACCAGAGGGAGCCGTCGGCCGCCACCAGCTCGTCGCGGGAAATCGCGGCCCGAGCTGCGGCTTCGGGCAGCATCCCGTCTTCCTCGATCATGCCGTCCTGGTCCTCCCGGGCCACCGTCCCTGGCAGCTCGTAGGCTACCTGTAGCAAGGGGGACCCCAAGTCACCTTCCTGCCGCGTCTCTTCGGCGGTCACCATGTCGAGTCCGAGACCGGCTGCCGGACGGCCCGGAACCTGCCTCGCCTCCGTGGACGGACGGAGCGCCGGTTCAGCGCAGCAGGATGAAGACCAGTGCCGCGATGCCGCCGAGGGCGGTGCCGGCCAGGATCTGGGCAAGGGTGTGGGCCTTGAGCACCGTCCGGGACCAGCCGATGGCCGCGGCGCCGAGCGCGGTGAGCAGCAGCCAGGGGCCGAGAGCGAGCGCGAGGATCATGACGGTGCCACCGGCGACACTGTTGTGGATGGAGATCTGCCACCCGGTGGTGACGACGAGGGTGGAGACGAGCCCGACGAGCATCGCGACGACCAGCGCCGACACGGCGGACGGTGCGCCGAGGGCGTACAGCAGGGTGATGCCGGTGGCGACCGAGACCAGGCTGAGCGCCATGGGCAGGATGCGCTGGCGGCGGACGCGGATGTGCTTGTCGGTGAGGCCCCCGCGCTTCACGCCGAGCAGGATGATGCAGATCGGGATGACGCCGCAGAAGAGCGCGGCCAGCAGCCCCCAGCCCAGGCCGGACCAGGAGCGGGTGCTGTGCCAGCCGATCAGCAGCAGGAGCGCGATCACCAGATTGGCCGGGGCGAGGACGTCCGTGATGACCCGCGCGGCCTTCTGACGGGGCGTGCTCTCGGCGAAGGCGGGCGGGGCGGGCGGTTCGAACGTCACGGGGTGGCTCCGGCAGGGGCGGTCGGGCGCGCGAGGTGCGCGCTGGCGAAGTCGGTGGCGAGGTCGGAGAAGTAGGCCTCCGACAAGGTGAGTAGAAAGGCGACCTCGGTTTCGAGATCGGCACCGGAGTGCGTCGGCGCTTCGAGATGGCCGGTTCTGGCCCGTCCGGCGATTTGGGCTTCGCGGGCCGCACGCAGCCAGCAGGCCTCGGCCGCGACGGCGGCCCTGCGGCCGGTCATCCCGGCGTCGTCCACGTGGTCGGCGGCGCGCAGCCGCATCGGGACGGTGGCGGAGCCGTTCAGGACGAGGATCGCGTCGCGGATCTCGATCGTCCGCCGATAGAGCCGGTTGCGGATGCCCCGTAGGTCGAGCGCGTCGACGACCGGGTGCCGTTTCGGGCCGTAGCGGATCTGGGGGACGGCGTCGCTCAAGTGCGCCCAGAGCGGGTACAGCCTGACGAGGCTGCAGTGGTGCCGGGCCGCCCGGACGGCCATCGGAACCATCGGCATGGTGCTGCCGACGGAGACCAGCAGCAACGGAACGAGTGCCAGGAGACCGTTCAGCACCTGCTCGGTCCCGTCCGGCAGCGGATGGAACCCGAGTCGGCCGAACAGGAGCATCGCGGCACGGTGCGCCGTGTACACGATGCCGATGCCGGTGCCGAGGCAGATCAGTCGGAGTCCTCTGCGGAGCGAGTCCGGACCGGGATGGCGAGACCACTTCCAGGAGAGCCGGGCGGCGGTGAACATGGCCCAGCCGAAGTACGTGGTCCAGGTCAGGGTGTAGACCAGGAGCCAGGGATCCCGGGGAAAGGTCGTCAGCGGGTCGAGCGCCTCGTGCGGGCGATCGGAGCCGAAGAACAGCGCGACCATCGCGGTGAGGGTGGCCAGCGGGACCACGGCGCCGGGATGACGTCGACCGCGCCGTACCGCAGGACCGGAGCTGGCGGCCGCGCGGGAGAGGAACACGAGGACGCAGGCGGCGGCCGAGACCGCTGAAGCGTGTTTGAGCAGCGCCGCGAAGCTGTGCACACCGACTGCTCTGTCGAGCCATAGGGTCGCCGGAACGTTGGCGAAGCACAGTTCCACGGCGAGGATGAGGAAAGCCGCCCAGAGCGCCCGCTTCTCCTTGTTCCGGAAAGCTCCCGGGGCGCGCCAGACTGTGATCGACCACAAGATCATGCAGACGCTCAAGTTGATGACACGCATATCGGTTTACTCGATCAGGGAGGACAGGAGGTGGTTTGCGATAGGGTCGGCCGGCCTGCTCGCCATCTCCTCCGCCTGGCGAATTCGGTGGGCGAGAAGTCCGGCCAGTCCTTCCGCCGACTGCTCATCCTCGTGGGCGTAACTGGTGCGGCCGAGGAGGCTGACGATCCGGTTCATCGGAAATCCAGCCCATTCCTCCGCGCTGAGTACCTCGCCGATACTGCGCCGCTGCTCAGTCCGAGCCGGCGTCTGGGCATGGGTGTCACCCGGCAGGCAGGAGTGGCCCAACAGCATGTGGCACAGCTCGTGGAGGATGATGTGGTCGTGATGCAGGCGGCTGGTCGCGTTTTCCACGAATATGTGGTCGGAGTTCTCCAGTGCGATCCACGCCCCGCAGGGAGCCGAGTTCGCGTCCCCTTGGTGCTCGATGGCGTGAATGTGTATCTTGCGACCGCGCATCGCCGCGACATTCTCGCACAGCTTCTCGATGGTGAAAGGAGTCGGTATTTCCAGGCTTTCCGCCACAGCGGAATGGTTCCTGGAGCCGCCTGCCTGGCCTCTGCCGCGCCAGCTTCGCATGTCCCCTGCCCGATCCGGTGATTATCCTGTGCCCCGTGGGGAGTCAAAGCATATGCGCACGAACAAATGGAGCTGCCGCCGGGGGATTGGAGGGGGCGGTGATTCGCTGCGGAGCGTGATCGCCGGGTTGCCGTGCGGCGGGATGAGGCGGTGAGGCTGCCGCGCGTGAATCACTTACGGTGATGAAGCGTGTTACCGGAAATTTATCTGAACCGTTTTCAGATGATCACCGGCGGCGTCCGCGTCAGCTGGCCGGGCCGCTGTCCAGCCCTTCTGCGGCCCGGGCGATCTCCACCATCCGCGAGATGGTCGACAGGCTCTCCTGGGACAGCCCGGACGCCCGGAAGGCGAGGTTGGCCACCGGACCGTCGTCGATGATCCTTTGCACGTCGTCGGCTTCGGCCGGCGCGGCCGGTGCGGCCGACTCTTCGGGCTCGTCGTCACCGAGGAGGTAGCTGGGGCGGACGCCGAAGCCGCCCTTGGCGAGGGCCCACAGGGTGGTCGCCGTCGGATTCGTCTTCCCGCCGGTGCGGAGCTTCTGGATCAGGCTCGCGCTGACGCCGGCGCCGTCGTTGGCCGCCGCCCAGGCCGCCGTCCTGTCGGCGATCTCCTTGTTGGTGAATTCACGCCCTTCGGTCGGGTGGCGATGGGTCGCGAAGAGCTCGTTGAGTCTCGACTGGACGGTTGCTGTCATGGAGTGCTCCGGCGGTGTGCGGCGATGGACACACTCTAGTCCGACTCGGTCCTCGGGGGCGCACTCTAGTCTCCCGAATGCGTGGACTTTAGTGTACGTTGATCGCGCAGACGGCACACCAAAGTCCGTCTTTGCTGGTCAGGCTGCCCAATGGGGTGGATGGATGCCCCCGCGCGCTCTATGGTTCTGGTCCCACCACACACGGTGGACCGGTCGGAGAGCCGCTGCTCGCGCCCACCGGAAACGAGACCGGCGCCCTGGAGCCACCAACTCCTGGACGCCGGGCCGGCGCCCAGGGGGCCGGTTCACTGCCACGCGCTCGGCGGGACTTCCTTGCACGAGAGACCACCGCGCGCGCTCCTACGAAGCACGGAGTGTCTCATGCGCGTACCCACGATGGAAACGGAAAGCTCGGTACCACGTTCTTGTGGCCGGCACCTCCGGTCGGCCGGCCGGCCGGCCGACACCCTGCTCGACGCCGCCGCTCGGGGCCGCTGACATGGCGCGCATCCGATCGGTCAAACCCGAGACCTGGGTGAGCGAGACGCTCGCCGAGGTCTCCATCCCCGCGATGGTCACCTTCCTCGGCATGACCAACCACGCCGACGACCACGGCCGCCACCGCGACAACGCCGCGATCGTCTACGGCCTGGTGTGGCCGATGCGCGAGGAGATCACCCGCGCCGACGTCGAAGAGCACCTCCAGCAGCTCGCCGCCGTCGGAGCCGTCTGCCGCTACACGGGCTGCGACGGGCGGAAGTACTTCCACTACCCGACCTGGCGCAACCACCAGAAGATCGACAAGCCCTCGCTGTCCCGGCTGCCCGCGTGTCCGCACTGCGAGCCGGAGCGGTGCGGTGTCTGCAAGGGCCCGTGCATCCAGCGCAGCGCCCTCGCCGCAGTGCCGACCCCCGCGCCCGAGGCGGACCCGACCGCTCCCCGACTGTTCGACGAACCCTCGGCGAACACTCCCTCCCGCCTCGCCCCTCCTTCCGGACCCGCCGCGAAGCTGTCCCCGCAGGGCGGTGCCAGCGGCGGCACGGCCCCCGCCCCGGCGGTCGACGAGAAGCGCGTGGCCGTCCCTGCCGCTGGAAGAAGTGCAGGTCACACGGCATTCGTCGAAGCCTCTCCGAAGGCTCGCCGAAGTGTCCGGGAGCCCTCGGCGCCTGGATCTAGGATCTTGGATCCTGGATCTTCTTTCCCTACGGGGCGCCAGGCGCCCGAGCCGGAGGCCGTCTCGGTGGGCCAGCTCGTCGGCGAGTACGTCGCCGCCTGTGACAGGCGCCCACCGGGCAGCGTGCTCGGCCACCTCGGCAAAACCGTCAAGGGCCTGCTGGCCGAGGGCATCGACCCCGAACACGTCCGTGCCGGGCTGCGGCGCTTCGCCGAGATCCAGGGCCACCCGTCCCGGCTGCCCAGCCTGGTCAACGACGCCATGAACGCGCGCACCGCTGGTTTGGCCCGGCCGGGATTCCGCCCTAACCTGCCCGCTCACCAGGCATGGACCAACCCGGTCGACGCCGCCACCGCCTACGCCGAGGAGCTGTGATGCGCCACCACCGCGACCCGCAGACCCTCGCCGACAGCCCTTCCGTCCTGGACCGGATGGCCCGGATCCTCGCCGCCCGGGGCATCGACCACGCCGCCGTCGACGCCCTCCCCGACGAACCGGAGCCCTTCTCGCCGCAGGCCGCGCTGCCCGCCGGGATCCCGCCCCGCTACCGCGACGCCGTCGCCGACCACCCGCTGGTCCTGGCCTGGACCCGACAGGTCGCCGCCCAAGCCACTGCCCCCAGCACCGGGGCACGCCGCCAGGTCGCCTCCGGCCCCAGCCTGCTGATGGCCGGGGTGACCGGCGCGGGCAAGACCCACCAGGCTTACGGAGCCCTCCGCGTCCTGGTGCGGGCCGGCCTCGGCGTGCGCTGGCGCGCCACCACCGCCGCCGACCTCTACGCCGAACTCCGCCCCGGCTCCGACACCGACGCCGAGCGGGTGCTCGCCGCCTACGGCCGGGTGCCGCTGCTGATCCTCGACGACCTCGGCGCCGCCAAGACCAGCGAGTTCGTCGAAGAGCAGACCTACCGGCTGATCAACCGCCGGTACAACGCGATGCTCCCGACCCTCATCACGACGAACCTGCAGATCAGGGATCTCAAGGCGTACCTCGGCGATCGCGTCACCTCCCGCCTCGCCGAGATGACCACCCGGGTCGAGTTCGAACCGGTCGACCGCAGACGCCTTCACCGCGCCGCCTGAACGACCATCCCAGCCGCGCCCCCGAGCGCGCCGCCCCTCGCCGACCCAGCGCACCTCTCCGCCGACGTCGCCCCGCGTGCGGAGAGCGATCGGAGCACCCCGCATGAGCACCACGCCCACCACCGCCGAGCGCTACCGCTCGCTCGGCGACCACACCTGGCAGGACCAGGCCGTCTGCCACCCCAGCGAGTACAACCCCGTCGACCCCGAAGTGTTCTTCCCCGCACCGGACGAGATCGGCAAGATCACCACCGCCCTGTCGCTGTGCGGCCAGTGCCCCGTCCGCCTGGCCTGCCTCGACGCCGCCCTCGAAGGCGGCGAGACCGACGGCATCCGGGGCGGCCTCACCGAGGAGGAGCGCGCACCCATGCACAAGGAGATCGCCAAGCGCCTCGATTACGGCCGGGTCAACGCCACCATCGCCGGGCGCGACATCCACCTCACCACCGCCGAACGCCACGCCGTCGTCCTCGCCGGATACCGCCACGGTGTCAGCGCCGAACGGATCGCCGACCTGCTCAAGGTCACCGAAGACCACGTCCAGAAGCTCTACCGCAAGATCTGCCGCACCATCCGCAACCGCGAACTCCAGCAGGCCGCCCGCCCCACCGGCGCCGACACCGGCCGCCTGACCTCGGGCGACTTCGGGACGGCCGCATGAGCGCCACCACCCCGACCACCGCTTACGTCACCGGCTGGGACCGCATCGCCGTCATCGCCCTCGGAGCCACCGGCTTCGCCCTCTCCTACGACTCCCTCCAGCAGATGGCCGAAGCCGTCCACGTCCGTGGCCTCCTCACCTACCTTTTCCCACTCATCGTCGACGGCTTCATCGCCTACAGCATCCGCGCCCTGCTGGTGATGCGCGACGCCCCGCTGCGCGCCCGTGCGTACTTGTGGCTGCTCTTCGGCGCGGCCACCGGTACGAGCCTGTGGGCCAACGCCCTGCACGCGGTCAGGATGAACGAGCAGAACGCCGTTACCGGCCTGCGGCTGACCGACACGGTGGTGGCGGTGCTCTCCACCATCGCCCCGCTCGCCTCAGCTGGCGCCGTCCACCTCTACATCCTCCTCGCCCGCGGACCGGTAGACCCGGCTGACCGGGACGGTCGGACAGACCGCACCGGCCACCCGGCCGAACCGGGTGGCAATGCGGACAACCTTCCGGTGGCCACCAGTGACCTCGAACTCGGTCAGTCGGCCACCCACCCGGTCAGTGATCGTCCGGCCGAGGCCGTCCCGGTGACCGGCCCGCCGGCCAGCCCGGTCATCCCGGTCACCGCGCTGCCGGTCACTGACCGGGCGGCTGACCGGGACACCGAGGAACTGCTGGAGATCGCGAAGCAGGCGGTCGCGGAGGCGGACAACAAGCTGACCCGCGCCGTGGTCGCCACCGCGATCCGGGGTCAGCAGATCCCGCTGTCCAGCGACACCCTGACCCAGCTGATGGCCCAGCTCCGCGAACAGCAGCGCAAGAACCAGCTCGTCGACGCCGACCGGAGCTGACCGACACCGACCGGCCGGGGCTGACCGAGGAGGTCACCCGGCCGGTCACCCACCCGCCACCGCACCACCGAAGTGGAGCACCGACATGCGCACCACCCCCGCCACCTGGACCGAGGCGGACGCCTGGCTGACCGTCCTGCACCAGCACGGCCACCTCCACCACGTCCAGGCCGGCACCGACGGCACCCGCACCGTCCAACGGGGCCGGCACTCCCGGCCCTGGACCCTCCACCACCCGGTCTTGGCCCTCGACTGGATCGAGGACCTCGTCCGCGACGTCGAGCAGCGCGACACGGAGATGCGCCGATGACCGGCACCGCCCCGAAGGCCACACCACCGCGAGCGGCCGGGGACCCCAACCGGGCTCCTGGCGGAGCAAGTTGTGGGGTAAGGAGTCCTTACCCCGCGCCCACCCCCACGGGGGCGGGAGCACCCCGGTCGGCGGCAGACCCAGGGGTGCCTGCCGCCGACCGGGGAGTCGGCCCGGGGGTGCCGACGAAGAAAGAGGAGGGGGAGCAGCAGGGCGAGCCGACCGCCGAAGCCGTCCGCGCGGCCACCCGCCGCCGGCTGCGCCAGCCCGTCGCGCGCACCAACCGCGTCTGCCCCCGCTTCAGCGACCCCGAGTGGTCCCTCCTCCAGCACGCCGCCCGGCAGACCGGCCTCGCCTCCGGCGGCTACACCGCCGCCGCGACCCTGGCCGCCGCCGCGAGCAGTGACCCGAACGCCGCCGTCGCCGACTACCGCCGCGGCATCCAGGAACTCATGGAGTCCAACCGCCAACTCGGATCAATCGGCAACAACTTGAACCAGGTCGCCCACTTCCTCAACGCCGGAGGCCAGGTGGCCGCCGACCTCCAGCAGCTCCTGCAGCGCGTCGAAGCCTCCATCGCCGCGGTCGACGACGCCATCGCCTGGATGGTCCGCCGGTGATCCCCAAGATCCGCACCGGCACCGGCGGCACCTACGGCCTCATCCGCTACCTCTTCGGACCCGGCAAGCACGACGAGCACACCGACCAGCACGTCGTGGCCAGCTGGAACGGCTTCGCCCCCGACCCCGGCCGCAACCCCCACCACACCCTCGCCCAACTCGCCAACCAGCTCGACCAACCCGTCAAGGCCATCGGCGACCGCGCCCCCGCCACCACCATCTGGCACTGCTCGGTGCGCGCCGACCCCGGCGACCGCCACCTCGACGACAACGACTGGGCGAACATCGCCCGCCGCATCGTCCACGCCACCGGCATCGCCTCCGACGGCGACACCACCGCCTGCCGCTGGGTCGCCGTCCGCCACGCCGGCGACCACATCCACATCGCCGCCACCCTCGTACGCCAGGACGGCCGCCTCGCCGGCCTCTCCTTCGACCGCCGCAAGGCCCAGGCCGAAGCCCGCCGCATCGAAAAAGACTACGGCCTGCGCCAACTCACCCCCGGCGACGGCACCGCCGCCAAGAACCCCACCAGCGCCGAGCGCTGGAAGGCCGAACGCACCGGCCGCACCGAGACCCCGCGCGAAACCCTGCGCGAAGCCGTCCGCCAAGCCGTCGCCGGAGCTGCCGACGAGGCCGAGTTCTTCGACCGGCTGCGCGAGGCCGGCCTCCGCGTGAAACTCCGCCACGCCCCCTCCGGCGACGTGCTCGGCTACAACGTCGTCCTGCCCGGCGACCGCAACCGCGACAGCGAGCCCATCTGGTTCGCCGGATCCACCCTCGCCCCGGACCTCTCCCTACCGCGCATCCGCCGCCGCCTGACCGACGCACCCGCCGGCACCGCACCTCCACGCACCGACCAGTCCGCTCCCGCCCGCACCCGCCGGGACGCCGCCGCCACCGCCGAGCGCGCCACCGCGCTCCTCGACGAAGACGGCGACGAAGCCGCAGCCCAGCTCGTCGGCGCCGGCGAACTCCTCGACGCGCTCGCCCAGACCTCCCCCGCCGCCACCCGCGCCCAACTACGTGACGCAGCAAGGGCCTTCGAGCGCGTCACCCGCTCCCATGTCCGCGCCGAGAACGCGGACATCCGTGCCCTGCGCTCGGCCGCCCGCGGAATAGTCCACGCCGGAACGGCGCTTGGACGAGGGGAGGACGGCGGCGCCACCGCCATGGTCCTGTCCACCCTCGTCCTGCTCACCCTGGCCGCCGCCCGCTGGCACTCCGCCCGCGGCCACGCCCAGCAGGCCGCAGCCTCCCGCCAGGCAGCCGAACATCTGCGCGCCGCCTACCGGCACAGCGCCGCGACCCCGCTACGGGCGATGCGCGAGAGGGCCCAGGCACTGCCCGAACCCGAACGCCGCCGCCACGAAGCCACCATCCGAACTGCCCTCGGCGAACCGGACACCCGCACCAGCACTGCCGAGCGGTTCGACGCTCTGGCCGCCACCCTCGCCGAAGCCGAGAAGGCCGGCCACGACCCCAAGACCCTCCTCGAAGAAGCCGTCGACCGCCGCGAACTGGGGAGCGCCCGCGACACCGACGCCGTGCTGGTTTGGCGCATCCGTCGCCTCGCCAATCTGCCCGCCCTCCCCAGCAGCTCGACCAAGCCGAAGACCGCTGCGGCCAAAACGGTACCCGGCCGCGCCGGAACGCCGACGCCGACTCGGCCGGCCACCGATCCCCGCCGCCCGGCTCCCCGCCGCTGACCAGCACCCGAAACCCCTCGACACCTCCTTCCAGCAGGTGTCACGCAAGAACCCGCACCGTCCGAACGGAGAGCAACCCGTGCCCAGAACCACCGAAGGGGCCACCACTCCGGCCGCGTCCGCCGCGCAGCCGACGGCCGGCGACCCGCTGCTGCAACTGGAGTACGAGACGCAGCCACCCAGCGGACCGGACGTGATCCGTGGCCTGCAGTGCCCGCACGAGCTGGACCTGCGCGGCATGCCGGTCTACTGCTCCAACTGCCGGGCTCGGCGCGACTGGCTGCTGATCAACCACCGCCAGCACGTCTGGATCCGTTGCCGCTGCGGACACCAGTGGCTGGAGCCCGAGATCACCCGCAAGGACTTCGACGCGATGTCCAGCGACCCGAACTGGACGGCCTACCCCACGCTCCAGCAAGGACAGGTCGCCCTCGGGTTCGACGGCACCTTTGCCGGGATCTACCTGGAGTAGGAATACAGCGAGAGGGGCACCACCGATGGGTGGTGCCCCTCTCGCTGTCCGGGCTGTCAGTGCCCGGCGTCTGCCGGGCCGCCGGGCTGGGGGAGGCTGCCGCTGCGGGACAGCCGGTGGAGGCTGAGCCGGACGACGGCCGGGCGCAGGCCGAGGCTGGCGGCCAAGGCGTGCTGGTCGAGGGTGGCATCCTGCCGCAGTCGGTGGAGGACGAGCTGGTCGGTGCGGACTTCGGCGGCCCGGGCGGCGCGATACGCGGCGAGGGCAGAGCCGCCGAGGACGACCAAGCCGACGGCGCACAGCGGGTAGGAGTGGGAGACGGCCGCGACGATCGCGGTGACGCCACCAACGGCGGCAAGGAGGCCTCAGAAAGTGTCGGGTAATTGATCGACTGCGTGGTGTGATCGCTGGCGGTGGTCGTCGCGGTCTGGGTGTCCGCGATGATCGCCGCCATGTGTGTCTGCGCGTGCAAGCCGTCCTACGAGTCGTCTCTGACGGATGCTCAGTGGGCGGTGATCGAGCCGCTGCTACCGCGGCGCGATCCGCGCAGAGCGGGTCGGCCGTTGAAGTTCCCGCGTCGGCTGGTCGTGGACACGGTGCTGTACGTGCTGGTCAGCGGATGCGCGTGGCGGTTGGTGCCGCCCGATCTGGTGCCGTGGGACGCGGCCTACCGCTGGTTTCGCGCTTGGAGTGCGGACGGGATCTGGGGCCGGGTCCACGACGTGCTGTGCGAGATGGTGCGCGCGGCGGACGGGCGGGATTCGCAGCCCTCGGCGGCGGTGCTGGACTCACAGTCGGCCCGCAGTCACCAGGGCGGGCAGGGGATCGGCTACGACGCGGGCAAGCGGTTCCGGGGTCGCGAGCGGCACCTGCTGGTGGACACCTGCGGGCTCGTTTTGCGGGCGGTGGTGCACTCGGCCTCGGTGCAGGACCGGGCGGGCGCGAAACTGGTCCTCACCGGTGTCCGGGAGCTTTTTCCGCGGGTCGGGCTGGTCTGGGTGGACGGCGGCTACGTGAAGGTGGTCGACGCCGGCCTGGTCGGCTGGGCGGCCGGGCACGAGGGGCTGGAGATCGTGGCGGTGCCGCGCAACGCGGATGTGAAAGGCTTCGGGTGCTGCCCCGCAGGTGGGTGGTGGAGCGGGCATTTGCCTGGCTGGGACGGTGCAGACGGTTGGCGAGGGACTACGAGCGCAAGACCGCGCACGCCGAAGCGATGGTCAAGGTCGCCATGATCCGGCTCATGGCCGCCCGCCTCGCCGGCGAGGAGATCGAACCACGCGGTCCCATCGAGACCGAAGCGGCCCGCCGCCTCGCCGACGACCTCAACGATCAGTAGCCAACTAATTACCCCACACTTTCTGAGCCGAGGGTGTCGTCGGCCTACTGCCAGAGGTCGATCTGCCGGTGGTTGGAGGCGAGGATCGGTGTCCAGCCTTCTTCGAAGATGTCGGCGAGGGCCCGGCCGTCGGATTGGGTGAGGGCGAGCCGTACGGCCGACCAGTCGATGCTTTCGGAGTGGACATGGGGTAGGACGGCGCGGGTGGCGGCGATGCTGGCGCGGGCCATTCCGGGGTCGTCGATCTTGAAGTGCCACTGTTCGACGTCGCTCTCGCGGTGCCAGCACCACTCGGCGATGCCCCGGGCCGCGGCCGACGAGACCGGGTCCGCGACGATCAACGAGTAGGTCCACATTCCGGACCCGGTCCGCCAGGAGGACTCCCCTCCCAGATCCTCGATCGCCGCATCCCCGTTGTCGCTCCGTTAACGGCTGATCGCGTCATTGACGGTGTCCGCCCACGGCAGCAGGACCGGGTCGCGGTGCAGTGCCTTGGCGTTCTCCGGGAGGTGGATACGGGAGGCGTCCAGCAGGCCGGCTTCGGCGAAGACCCGGCGTGCGGCCTCGGCCTTCGCGGCACGGGTGGCGCGCCCGCCGAGGTCGAGGGGTTCGTCGAGCGGGCACAGTGGGGGCAGGCTCTCGCACCAGTCCCAGCCGTCGGTCTGGTCTTCGACGGTGAGGGGGCGCCGGTGGGATCCCAGGTGACGGCGATGTGGAAGTTCGAGCGGGAGAACTCCAGGCAGATGGGGTCCCTGCCGGGCTCTCTTTACCCTCCTCGTCTCCCTCGTACCAGGTCTCGTCCTGGGTCCATCCGGCTTGCCGCAGCGGTGCGGTGAGCCGGGCGAGCAGTTGCGGCCCGAGGGCGTGCAGTGACAGGGGCTGTCCGGTGCGCTGCCCACGGGGACCTCGTCAGGTGGTCGGTCGAGGGAAGGTTCAGGGCTGGCCGGCATGGGTGGTTCGGGCCCGGAGCAACAGCACTCGGACGATCTGGTGCCACCGGCGGGAGTCCTCGCTGTAGGAGTGGTCGTCGGCGTCGGGCTCCCACTTCTCGAGTTGCAAGAGCTGTTCCACCAGCTGCCCGCGCTGGCCGGGGTCGTATCCGCCACGGTCGGGGTCCAGCTGCTGCGCGATCTCGTGGAGCCGGTGGGCTGTGCGGTGGTGGGCGAGCTGGGTGTCCGTCAGGCGGCGGATCGCGTAGCCCCAGCACTTGCTGCACCAGTCGAACTTCGTGCCGCCGAGCAGGTCCGCGACGGTGAGCAGGTCGTCATCTCCGGCGACACCGCGTTCGGGGACGTGGAAGCAGAACGGCGAGTGCCCCTTGCCCTGGCATCGGGGGTCGGCGTTGACCGCGTAGACCTGGACCTGGGCGAGGACCGCCAGCGGGATGCCGCTCCCGCTGCACTTCCAGGTGCCGGTGTCGGGTGCTTCGAACGGTTCGAGGTCCAAGTCCTGGCCGTGGGCGAGGAGTCCCCACCACACCGCGCGGGAAAGGCTGCGCGAGCGCCCGGCCCGGTCGTACCCGGAATCCGGAGTGAGCAGGTCGGGCACGCCGCGGGCCACCGCGAGCAGCCGCAGGTTGAACTCCCGCATTCAGGGCCTGTCCCTGGAAACCAGCCAGGTGGCGCGCTCGACTCCGGCTTCGAGACTGAGTCGCTCGCCGAACAGCGGGTCATCAGGTTCACGCATCCGCTCCCGCCACACAGCGGAGGGCTCCTCGGGACGCTGGCCGATCGCCTCGGACCAGGGCTCGATCAGTGCCGCGGGCAGGTCGGCGGAGCCGACGAGCAGGACACCTCGCCAGCCGCGGGCCGCACGTCGCTCCAACTCCTTGCAGGGCACCACCTCCGTCCCGACGTCGGTGGAGAACACGGTGTACAGCTAGTCCTCGGCACCGGGCGCGGCATTGAGCAGCCGCAGGTGCTCCGCGGCAAGGGGACGGCGCTGATGTACCGGGGTGTTGTCGGAGGCCTCCGGCCCCAGGGGGCTCGCTTCGTCAGCAGCCGTCGGGGCGCCGGGGGCTCGGGCTCGCACCGCACGAACGTGGTACGGGCCACAAGTTGGCCGACGATCAGCCGGGGTGCGCGGACAGTGAGCCTGCGCCGGCCCCAGTCGGCACCGGTCAGGCAGGTGAGCTGGACGCCGATCGTCCAGTGGTCGAGAGACTGCCCAGCAGCCCCCGCTCGCGCTGCTGCGAGTAGGGGTCCCCATCCGGAGGTTCCTGCCGGTGCGCGGTCAGCGCCACCGTCACATCCGGGTCAGACGCGCGGACGACCCGGCGTGCCTCCTCCCCCCAGCTGAATGGTCGTGGAGTCCACACCGATCAGCGACAGGTCCAGCGCTGGGCACGACCGCACCTGCGACCGCTTCCCGGACGGTCCGGGCAGCGAAGAATCTCGTCATGGATCTCGGCGACGCCGGTGCGATCACGCATCGGTTTGTGGGCCCGAGTCCGCAGCTGGTGCGGAGGGCAGGTCGCGCCGACGGACGAGGGGACCGACGAGGAGGATGCCGCACGCCGCCACCAGCATGGCTGCGGTCGTCCAGAGGGTGGCGCGCAGGCCGATCAACGTGCCCAGGGTGCCGCCCAGCAGCCCTCCCAGCGGGATGCTGCTGTGGTTGATCGTCATGGCGAAGGTGATCATGCGGCTGAGCATCTCGGGCGGGGCGTAGGTCTGACGGAAACTCGCGAAGACCACGTTCCCCGCGACCACGCCCGCGACCAGGACCGTGGATCCCAGGGCAAAGAGGGCGACACCGGGTCCCGGGAAGGCAAGGGGGATCAAGAACGCGAAAGGGGTCGCGGCCAGTTGCACCGCTACCGCGCCGCGCGCGGTACCGAGGCGGCGGCACAGCGGGCGGGCAGCAGCCGCACCCAGGACGCCGCCGATCGCGCCCACGGCGGCCAGTGGGCCCACCAGGCCGGCTCCGACGTGCAGTTCGCGGACGAGGTAGAGCACCACGATGGACTGGTAGGCGGTCAGGGCGAGGTTCGCGGTGGCGCCGAAGGCCGTGATCACACGAAGGTACGGGTCCTGGATGATGAACCGGAACCCGTCCCCGATGTCGCCGAGGAGGCTACGGGCCCCGGGTACGGAGCCGTCTGCACCGTATGTGGAGGACTGACCGCCGGCTCGGGGATCAGAAGGCCGGTGCCGACGAATGAGGAGCAGGGTGACCGCGGAGACGACGAACGTCACGGCGTTGGCCAGCAGGCCCGAAACCGCCCCGAACGCCTGAGCGGCCAGGCCGCCCGCGCCGGGGCCGGCGACCTGGGCGATGGAGGCACTGCCCTGGAGTTTGGCGTTGGCCTCGATGAGGTCACGAGAAGGGACGAGCTCGGGCAGGTAGACCTGGTACGCGGCGCTGAAGAAGACCGAGGCGATGCCGGACAGCACGGCGACCACCATCAGGTGCGCCAGGGTCAGGGCATGCAGCCACGCCGCGACGGGAACCGTGGCGAACAACCCCGCCATGGCCACGTCGCACATGACCATCAGGGGCCGCCGGGGCACCCTCCCCACCCACACTCCCGCGGGCAGGCCCAGCACCAGCCACGGCAGCCAGATCGCAGCCGTCAGGAGACCGACCGTCAGGGGTCCGGCATCGAGCTCGACGACGGCCACCAGGGGCAGGGCGACAGTCGTGATGCTGCTGCCGGCCTTACTGATCGTCTGCCCCGCCCACAGGAGGCGGAAGCTCCGGTCCGCCAGCAGCCCCCAGCGGGATCCGGCAGCGGCTCCGGCCGAACGGTCCGCGCGCGCCTCGGCGTCGGATCCGCGGTTCGGCTCGTTGACGCGCGTGGTCATGGCATGGCCGGCACGGCGTGGCCGAAGACCAGTACCGGCTCGCGCACCTGCCCGTCGTCCGGGACCGGTCGGGCCGACCAGGATTCGAGCAAGGCGACCAGTTGCGCGCCGAGTTCGCGCGCTTCGGACGGCGTGAGCCGCAGCCAGGCCTCAGTGGAGACCGAACAGCCGTCCCGCCACTCCTGCGGATAGTTCGAGCGACGGCCGGACCACGTACGAACGCACTCCGTCTGACGGTCGAGCATGAGCGATCCGGCCGCGTCGGCGATCGCCTCGGCCGCCGGACTGGCTTCGAAGTCGGCCCGCGCCCAACGGACTTCGGAGGAGGTGAGGCGCCACCAGCGTTCACGTCGGTCCCGCGCGAGCTCGGGCACCTGCTCGATGAGGAGGGATTCGGCCAGAACTCGCATGTGGTGACTGACATTGCCGACGGCCTCACCGCTGCGTTCCGCGAGTAGCCCCACGGTCGCGGGGCCGTCCACCTTCAGGAGGTCCAGGAGCCGACGACGGAGCGGGTGGGTCAGCGCGGCCAGGACGCGCGTGTCGGAGACTTGGCGTACGAGGTTGTCTGCCATGCGAAGAACATAGAGGAACGATTGCACAACGTCAATCGCACAATAACTCTTGTCCTTTGATCGGCGGGGGTGGGCCGCCGACCGGCCGACGGGCCCGACCCGCACGACGGGCCCGGTCCGGACGACGGCGGCGCCGACGGGCGGCGCCTCACTCGCCCGGAGGCCGGGGGTGGCACGACCGGCCCGGCAGTCTGCGCTTCAGGGCGCGGGCGTCACGGACCACGGGGCGCCGCTCCCCGGAGCACCGCACCGGGGGGATGGGGAAGGACTCATTCTTCAAGATCTCCTGATGGAGGTCCTGAAGCTCTTTTCCCGGCTCGATCCCGAGCTCGGCAACAAACTGCCTGCGAATCCTCCGGTAGACCTCGAGCGCGGCCGACCTCCGACCGCTTCCGTGCAGCGCGGCCATGAGCTGGGCCTGCAGGCGCTCACGCATCGGGAACTCCGCCGTCAGACCCATGAGCTCGTCTATGAGATGCGCATGCCGGTTTAGTTCCAGGTCATATGCGATACGCTCCTCGGCCACGACGACCCGACGCTCGTTCAACCGCGAGGAGAAAGATTGCACCAGGCTGCTGTCTACGTCCGCGAGCGCCTGGCCACGCCATAACGCGAGGGCCTTTCCCAAGAGGTCCGACGCCTCCCAGGGGCGCCCGCTCCCTCCGGCGGCCTGCGCGCGCCGCACCAGATTCTCGAACACGTACAAGTCGAGCTGGTCCTCACCCGCTCGCACGCGGTACCCGGGAGCCGAAGTCTCGATGAGAAGAGGCGCACCCACGGCGTCAAACGACCTGCGCAGCATCGAAATGCAGAAGTGGATCTGGGTCCGGGCCGTCGAGGGGGGCCAGTCACCCCAGACCGCCTCCACCAGGCGGTCATACGATATGGGTTGGTTGGCCTCCAGTAGGAGAACCGACAGGACGATTTTCTGGCGGGGCGGCGTGATGGGCACCGTCCCGCCCTCAGAGGCGATCTCAAGCGGACCGAGCAAGCCGAACCTGAGCACTGTTCCCCCACACCTGTAGGCAGAGAAGCCGGGAGTGGGCGACTTCAGCCCAACCCGCAGTCATGGCGCCACCGGAAACCCCTACAGGGAGGGCAGTACGGCACCCGGGGAAATGCCGCCAAGACCAAGCCCCCCCTCCATGAAATGGCACAATGAAATAAAGCACCATTCGCGCTTTTGGCGCAGAATTCAATGCTAGGCGAGGAACCGATGGTGTGCAACCGGACTTGGCATTCCGATTACTTTGACCAGATAGACGTCAAATCGACCGTAATGGGCGAGGAGCCGGAGGGCCGTCCGGGCGGCAGCAGCATATCGATCATGGAATCCCGACCGGCACGGCTCAACGGTGCGAGGTGGATGCCCCCGCTGCCGCGAGGGCCCCGGCCGCACGCCGCACGGTCGGGTTGCGGAACAGCATGACCAGGGTCAACGGAAGGCCGCGCTCCTGTGCGTCGGCCACGATGCCGATGGCCAGGATCGACGTGCCGCCGAGCGCGGAGAAGTCCTCGTCGGGGTCGACCTGCTCGACGCCGAGGTTCGACCGCCAGATCTCCGTGAGCACGGGTTCGATGTCGCCCGGTCCTGCGGTGGCGTCGGGGGAACCGCCCGCCCCGCCCTGTCCTCCGGCGCCGGCCACGAGGGACGGGGTGGACGCCGCAAGGGCCCGGCGGTCGACCTTCCCCGACTGAGTCAGCGGCAACTTGCCGCACACTTCGTAACCGCTCGGGTTCATGTACGCGGGCAGCTTCCCCGCCGCGTGCGCGGCGAGCGAGGACAGGAGTTCGCGGGTTCGGGCCGGCCGGGAGCCCTCCCCTGGCCGGGGCTCCGCAGGGACGACGTAGGCGATCAGGCGTTCGTGCGGACCGCCACGATCCGCGACGACAGCAGCAGCGTCACGGACTTCCGGATGCCCTCGCAGGACGTGGTCGATCTCGTTCAGCTCGACGCGGTGCCCACGGAGCTTCACCTGCTCGTCGAGGCGCCCGGCGAACACGAGGCGCCCGAACTCGTCGAGGACCCCCTTGTCGCCGGTCGCGTACATCCGGGCGCCCGGAACTCCGGCGGCCGGGTCCGGGATGAACCGTTCGGCGGTGAGTCCGGGCCGGTGGAGGTAGCCCCGGGCGACCGGTGCGCCCCCGAGGTAGATCTGTCCGGTCCCGCCCGCGGGGACGGGGCGCAGCTCGTCGTCCAGCAGCCGGATTCGAGCGCCTTCGATCGGCAGGCCGATCGGAACCCTCTCCGCGTCGGCGGGCACCCGGCCCATCGGCTGCGCGGAGACCATGGTGGTCGCCTCGGTCGGGCCGTACGCGTTGACCATGAGTCGCGGTGCTCCGCCGGGGCCGGGCACCCGGTCGGTGAAGGTTCGCGAGCGGGCCGCGGAGAGCACGTCCCCGCCGACGATCAGCTGGCGGACCCCGTCCAGGGCCTCGGGGCGGCGCTCGATCAACGGATGGAACAGCGGAGGGGTGAGCACCAGCGTGGTGACCCGTTTCTCGGCGAGAACCTTCGGAAGCTCGTCGATCGCGCCGTATGAGGGCGCGGCCACGACGAGTCGGCCTCCGTGGGCCAGCGCACCCCATATCTCCAGGGCCGAGGGGTCGAAGGCGAGCGGGGACAGTTGGAGGACGGTCTCGCGGGCGGAGAAGCGGACGTACCGCTGGGCGGTGGAGACCAGGTTGGCGACATTGGCGTGGCTGACCACCACGCCCTTGGGAAGGCCCGTGCTGCCGGAGGTGTAGATGACGTACGCGGCGTTGGCCGGGTGCACGGCGGGCAGCGCCGGTACGGCACCCCGCTCTGCGGACGGGGAGCCGACCGGCAGGACGGTCACGTCCTCCGCCAGGTCCCCCGGCGGGAGGCCCTCGCCGGCGACCACGAGCCGCACCCGTGCGTCGCGCGCCATGAACCGCAGTCGGTCGACCGGGTGGGCGGGCGGCAGCGAGACGAACGCCGCCCCGGAGAGCAGCACTCCGAGCATCGCGACGACGGCCTCGGCGGAGCGGTCGAGGTGGAGGCCGATGACGTCCTCGCTCCGGGCCCCGGCGCGGTGCAGCCGGGCGGCTACGTCCTCGGCCCATCGCAGGACCTGACCGTAGGTCAGGACGTATCGCGCGTCCTCGATGGCCACCCGGTCGGGCGCGGACGCCGCGTGGGCGGCGAAGCGCTCATGGACGAGGAAGGCGGTGGTCGACTGGTCGGTAGGTGTCATCGTCGGCCCCTTCAGGCTCCGGTGCGCCCGGACAGGCGCACCGGAAGGCTGTGGTACCCGGACAGGAAGTTGGAGTAGATGCGCTTCGGCTCGCCCGCGAGCGTGATGTCGTCGACCTGCTCGACCAGTGCCTCCAGGAGGGCGGTGAGCTCGATCTTGGCGAGACCCACGCCGAGGCAGTAGTGCGGTCCGTGGGCGAAGGACAGGTGGCGGTTGGGCGTGCGGCCGAGATCGAGCCGGTCCGGCTCGGTGAACTGGGCCTCGTCGAAGTTCGCCGAGCTGTTCCAGACCACCACGAGGTCGCCGGCCGCGATCCGTCGGCCCTCCAGGAAGGTGTCGCGGGTCGCGGTGCGTCCCCCGTGCATGGCCGGCGTGGTCCACCGGAGCAGTTCGTCGACGGCCGTCCCGACCGTCACCTCGCCCTCGCGCAGGCGACGCCACGCGGCCGGGTCGGCGGCGAACTCGCGCACCGCTCCGATCATGGTGAGCCGGGTGGTCTCGTCGCCGCCGAGCAGCAGGCTGTAGCAGTTGAACAAGAGCTCCTCCATCGTCAGTCGCAACGGGGGCCCGGTCATGTGGAGGAGGCTGCCGAGGACGGTGTCCTTCGACGAAGCGGTCCGACGGCCTCGGACGAGTTGCGCGAAGAACAGCAGGATCTCGCTGCGGGCGAGTTTGGCGTCCTCGTCGTCCGCTCCGGGGGCGTCCGCAGCCAGTGCCCTGCTCGCGTGGCCGTAGACGAAGTCGCGCCGTTCCTCCGGGACTTCGAGGAGGTCGCAGATCGCCGCGAGGGGGATCCGGGCGGCCACCTCGGAAGCGAAGTCGCAGGTCTCCGCCGCGACCGCCCGCCCGACCAGCGACCGAACGGCGGCCGTGGTGCGTTCCCGGATCGGGGCGAGTGCCGTGTGGGAGAAGGAGCGCAGCAGCTCCCGGCGGATCTCCTGGTGGCGCGGGCCATCGGACACCGCGAGCATCAACCCGCCCGCGGAGTCACCGCCGTCGAGCAGGGTGGCGAGGACATTGCCCCGCCGGGAGGTGAACCTGTCGCCGTCCCGGTACACTTCGGTGGCGGCGCGGTGCGTGCTGACCACCCAGAAGCCCCCCGGCGCCTCGCCCAGCGGGTGCCACGCGACGGGTGCCTCGCGGCGGAGCGCGCGCCAGAACGGGCGGAGATCGTGTTCCGCGTGCTGCACCGGGTCGCTGAGATCGATGTCGTGCCCCAGCCGTGCGGTGGTGGGCTTCATGGCGGACTCCCTGTGTTGTGCCGTCACCCGGCATCGGCGGACCGGTCCACCGCGTCGACGATCAGTCGCACGAGTGGTTCCGGGGACTCTGTCAGGTACATGTGGCCGCCCGGGAATTCGGCGGACCGCAGCGGGTGCGTGCTGGCGCGGCTCCACTGCCCGGTCTCGGCGGCGCTGACCACCTCGTCTTCGCGACCGCGTACGGTCAGGACGGGAGCGGGGAGCGGAAGGTCCGAGGAGGGCACGTAGCCCTCGTGCATCTCCGCGTCCGCCCGCAGCACCGGCAGCATCATCGCCCGGAAGTCCGGGTCCTCCAGGGCGGGCGGGTGGTAGCCGGCGAACCGGCGCAGGCTGCGCAGGAACTCCTCGTCTGTCAACCCGGACACCCGGTCGGCTCTGGTGTTCCACGGACCATGGGACCCGCTGGCCACCAACAGGGCGATCCGCACACCGGCCCGGGACACCAGTGCGTGGGCCAGCTCGTAGGCGAGCACCGCGCCCATGCTGTGGCCGAAGAGGGCGGCCTCATCACGACCGTCCAGCCGGGCCAGGACGTCCGGGAGGGCCGCGTCGACCGCCTTCCCGACCTCGCGGTACGGCTCCTCGTCGATGCGGTCCTCCCGGCCAGCGAGTTGCACCGGCACGACGTCGAGCGCGCCGTCGGACAACGGCGCCCAGAGCCGGTAGACGGAGGCTCCCGCACCGGCGAAAGGAAGGCAGATCAGGGGCATGGGACGCATGCGCGCTCCACTCTCTCGTGTTCGGCGTCCGGCCCAAGTCTGCTGGTTCCCAGGCGTGTTCACCTCTTTCATCGAAAGGGCTGTCGGTATCCCGACAACCGGGCAGGGCCTTCTTGACAGCGGTGCCGACCGAGGGGCCCAGGGCCTTGCCGGCCGGCCTTCGACCACGCCGGGTCCCGTTGGCGGTCCTGATAGTGAAACGAAAGCCGACTGGTATCGCACAACAGGAGGCTCTCCATCAAGCCGATCCGGGGCCCGTACGGGATCCGTGCGGGATCCACTGCTTCCGAGTACTCACCGAGCCCGCGCGCATCCCGCGTCCGTTCCGTGCACCAGAGGAAGGTGACCGTGTCCGCCGCACCCGCTGCCGCCACCGGCTCCCACGTGGCCATCATCGATCCCGAGCCCGAGGTCCGCGAGCGGCTGGCGCGGGCGGGGGCGGCGGTCGGCTTCACGGTCGCCTTCCCTCCCGACCCTGCGGAGTGGGCCGCACGGCACGACGGGGTCGTCCTGCTCACCATCGAGGCCCCCTCCGAACTGGGCGGCCTGGAAAGCCTCTTCGAGGCGAATCCCAGGCTCGTCGTCGTGGCCCTGCTCTCCGGGATGGCCACCGACCTCGGCCCCGCCGCGCTGCGGCGCGGGGCCAACGTCGTGCTGGACCGCTCCAGCGATCCGCACGACGTGCTCATCGCAGCGCACCTGGCCCGGCGCGGCACGGCCCTGTTGCCCGCCCGGGTCCTCTACGAGTTGGTCGGGCCGGCGCCGACGGGGCCGGACGGGCACGCGATCACGCTCGACGACTCCGAGCGGACCCTCCTGCAGGACCTGGCGGACGGGGCCACCGTCCAGCGTATGGCGCGCCGCCGCCACCAGGCGACCCGCACGGTGGAGCGCCACCTGCGCCGGCTCTACCTGCGCATCGGCGCCGACAGCCGCGCGCAGGCCGTAGCCAAGGCGACCCGGCTGGGACTGGTGAGAGTCAGCTGACCGCCGCGCCGGGCCGGTGCCTCCCGGGACCCGCCGACCGATCCCGCCCGGCCCGCCGCACCCACTCCGGCAGAACCGACAGAACCGAGGAGAGCACGTCATGAACGATGCGCACACCTACACCACCGTGGTCAACGACGAGGAGCAGTACTCCGTCTGGCCGCTGCACCTCCCGCTGCCGGGTGGCTGGCGCGCCGTCGGCGCCCCCGGCACCAAGGAGGCGTGCCTGGCGTACGTCGAACACGTGTGGACCGACATGCGGCCGGCCAGCCTGCGGGCCGCCATGGCCGCGGACGGAGCCCGGTGAAACCCCCTGCGGACGCCGCCCCCGGGGACCGGCCGTCAACAGGTCGGACCGCTCCGGAGCGCGGCTGGGGTGAGGGGCAGCACCTGCTGCTCCACCAACTGGTCGAGCAGCAGGCGGCGGTGGCACCCGACCGCCCCGCGGTCACCGTGGGCGACCGGTGCCTGTCCTACCGCGAGCTCGACCAGGCTGCCGACCGCCTCGCGCACCGGCTGGCGGCCGACGGGGTCTCGGTGGAGACGCCCGTCGCGGTGGTGACCCACCGTTCCCCCGAGTCCTTCGTCGCCCTGCTCGCGGTACTCAAGGCCGGCGGGACGTACGTACCGGTGGATCCCGACTACCCCGCCGACCGCATTGCACAGCTGTTGTCGGACGCCAGGGCACCCCTTGTCCTCACCCAGGCCGTCCTGATGGGGGAGTTGCCTCCCTCCGCGGCGCGGATCCTCACCCTGGACGGGTGGGACGAGGACGTCGTGGGGCCGTCCCTGCCCCGGCCGGACGTGGGGACCCGGCCGGACAACCTGGCGTACGTCATCTACACCTCCGGCTCGACCGGCCGTCCCAAGGGCGTGATGACCACGCACCGCGGTGTCGTCAATTCGACCGTGGCGCGCAAGGGCGTCTACCCAGAGGACCCGGACCGCTACCTGATGCTCTCCTCGCTGGCCTTCGACAGCTCCGTCGCCGGCATCTTCTGGACCCTGGGCTGCGGCGGCCACCTGCTGGTTCCGCCAGCCGCAACGCAGGGCGACCCCACCCGGCTCGCCCGCTACGTCGCCGAGCACCGGATATCGCACCTGCTGTGCGTGCCCTCGCTGTACCAGTTGCTGGTGCGCGGCGATCCCGACCTGTTGGGGAGCCTGCGGCTGTGCGTACTGGCCGGCGAGGAGTGGCCGGGTGACCTGCACGAGCGGCACCGCCGGACCCTGCCGCAGGCGCTGCTGTCCAACGAGTACGGCGCCACCGAGGTATCGGTGTGGTCGACCGGCTGGATCTGCCCTTCCGGACCGCTGTCCGGACCGCCGAACGTCGGGACCCCCATCCGGGACTCGACGATGTACGTCCTCGACGACGACCTGCGCCCGGTCACCGGAGACGCCGTCGGCGAAGCGTACCTGGGCGGTGTCGGGGTGGGGCGCGGTTACCTGGACCGGCCGGCGCTGACCGCGCGGGCCTACCTGCCGGATCCGTTCTCCCCGGTGCCCGGTGCCCGGATGTACCGCACCGGTGATCTGGTGCGGCCGCTGCCCGGAGGCGGCGCGCAGTTCCTCGGACGGGTCGACGACCAGGCCAAGATCCGGGGTCACCGGGTCGAACTCGGCGAGATCCGTTCGAGGCTGTGCTCCGAGCCGGACATCGCCGACGCGATCGTGGTGACCACGGCCGGGGACGGGATCGGCGGTGCGGCGAAGTTGACGGCGTACGTAGTCGGCGAGGAACACGGCGCGCTCGATCCGGTGGAGATCCGTGCCCGGCTGGCCCGGACGCTGCCGGGCTACATGCTGCCCCACGCGGTGGTCGTCCTGGCCGAACTCCCGCTGACTCCGAACGGCAAGGTCGACCGCGGGGCCCTGCCCCCTCCGGAGCCGGCCGGGCGGCCACCGTACGCCGCGCCCGCGAACCGCGAGGAGGCGGCGATCGCCGACGCGTTCGCCGAGGTCCTGAACGTCGCACGGGTGGGGCGTCGGGACAACTTCCTAGAACTGGGCGGCGACTCGCTGAGTGCGATGTCGGTCGTGGCGAGACTCCGCGCGCTGGGGATGCCGGTGAGTGCCCAGAGCGTGCTGACGAGCCCGACGGTGCGGGACCTGGCGCTGGCCCGGTCCGCCGGAGGGGCCGGGTCCGCCACCGCCCCGAAGCCGAATCCGTACCCGGACCCGACCGTGGTTCCGGAAGACATCAACCGCCTACTCGATGGGACCAGGTGACCTGTGACCGCTTCCTCCACCCCGGGCGTCGTGGGTGTCCACCCGCTGTCCCCGGCCCAAGCCGGCATGCTGTTCCACCGCCTGCACGACGAACGCGCCGGGGTCTACCTGGAGCAGGACCGCTACCGGCTGACCGGACCGCTGGACGCGGCGGCCTTCCGCGCGGCCTGGCAAGCGGTCGCCGACCGCCACGAGGCACTGCGGACTGCGGTGCTCTGGGAAGGACTGGAACAGCCGCTCGCAGTGGTCCGTGACCGGATCACGGTTCCCTGGGAGGAGGTCGACCTGACGGGGCTTCCCGGTGCGGAGCAGCGTCGGCGCATCGAGGAGTTGCTGGGCACCCGGCGGAGCCCGGGCCTCGACCTGGCCACCGAGCCACCCCTCTCGATCGTCCTGGTACGCCTCGGCGAGGACCTGCACGAACTGCTGTGGACCAGCCAGCACATCGTGCTCGACGGCTGGAGCGCCACCGTGGTGCTGCACGAGGTGTTCGCGCTGTACCGGGCCGCTCGTGAGGGCCGGACCGCCGAGCTCCCCGAACCGGTGCCGCACTCCCGCTACCTCGCCTGGCTGCGGTCACGCGACGAGGCCGGGCAGGAGCGCTTCTGGCGGGACCGGCTGAGCGGCTTCGAGGCCCCGACGGTGCTGCGCCTACCCACCCCCGCACCGACCGCCCCGCCGGGACGGCCGATCCGGCTGCCGTTCACGCTCAGCGCGGAATCGACCGTGTGGCTGCGGGAGTTGACCCGCCGTAGCCGGATCACCCTGACCACGGTCGTGGAGGCCGCGTGGGCCTTGACTCTGTCGGCGTTCAGCGGAGAGCAGGACGTGGTGTTCGGCGCGGTGCGCAGCGGCCGGTTGCTGGACCTGCCCGAGGCGGACGCCGTGGTGGGCATGCTCGTGAACACGGTGCCGGTCCGGGTGACGGTCGACCCGGTCGCGCCGGTCGGCCCCTGGCTGGCCGGGCTGCACCGCACGTTGACCGAGCAGCGCGGCCACGAGCACGCCTCCCTCTCCGACATCCAGGGGTGGAGTGCCGTGCCGCGGCCCAAGCCGCTGTTCGACTCACTGATCACGGTGCAGGCACTGCCCGTTCTCGACGCCGCGGAGCTGCCGGCCGGGCTGCGGTGCGAGCCGGTCGAGGCCCTCGTGGACTCCGGCTACGGCATCGCCGTGGTCGTCACCCCGGGCGAGGCGCTCGCCGGTGAGTTGGTGTGCCGTCCGGAGAGCATCGACGCGGAGAGCGCCGCCTCCTTGGCCTCCACCCTCACCCGGTTCCTGCACGGCATCGCGACCCGCCCCGAGGCCGTGGTCGGAACACTGGACCTGGTGGACGAGGCGGACCGCGCGCGGTTGACGGAGGCGTTCGCTCCCGGCCCGGACCACCCGGGCGACCGGCCCGGCCGGGTCTTGGAGCTGATCGCCGAACAGGTGCGCAGCCGACCGGACGCCCCCGCGGTGCTGTGGGGTGAGGACGGCAGGCTCGACTACGGGCGGCTGGACGCGCTGGCCGACGCGTGGGCGGCCGAGTTGACGGCCCGCGGCGTCGGCCCGGAGAGCCCGGTGGGCGTCTGCTTCGGCCGTGGCCCCGAGCTCGTCGTGGCGATGCTGGCGGTGCTCCGCGCAGGCGGCTGCTACGTGCCCGTGGACCCCGAACACCCGCAGCGCCGACGGGCCGACACGTTCGCCGCCACCGGGGTGCGGCTGCTGCTGACGTCGGAGACCCTCGTGCCGCGTTTCGCGGATCAGGGCGGACCGGACGTGCTGGCCGTGACCCTGGTCCCGCCGGCCGCCGACGGAGCACCCCGGCGGCCGCGGCCGACGGACCCGGAGGCGCTGGCCTACGTCGTCTACACGTCCGGGTCCACGGGCGCGCCCAAGGGCGTCGGCATCCCGCACCGTGCGCTGGACTGGTTCGTCGGGACCACCGACTACGCCGGAATCGGTCCGGGCGACGTGGTCGGCATGGCGTCCAGCCCTTCGTTCGACGCCCTCACCTTCGAAGTGTGGACGGCGCTCGCTCACGGCGCGGTGCTCCGGGTGATCCCGCACGACCTGCTCTTCGCGCCAGCGGCCCTGGGTGAACGGCTGGCCGACTGGGGCGTCGACGTGATGTACATGACGGCGGCGCTGGTGGAGGAACTGGCCCGGCACGCCCCGGCCTTCGCGACCGGGCTGCGGGTGCTGCTGTTCGGCGGCCAGGCCGCGGACCCGGCCGCGGTGGCGCGAGTCGGCGCGGCCTCCGCGCCCTGCACGCTGCTCCAGGTGTACGGTCCCACCGAGACCACCGTGTGGTCCTCCGTGCAGCGGATCGACCCCGGTATGCCGGACTTCGTCCCGCTGGGGCGGCCGATCGCGCGGACCACCGAGTACCTGCTCGACGCCGAACTGCGCCCGGTCCCCCCGGGCATGCCCGGCGAACTGTACATCGGTGGCGAGGGCGTGGCCCGCGGCTACCACGGTCGGGCGGCGCTCACCGCCGAGCGGTTCCTGCCCGACCCCTTCACCGCCGGCCGGATGTACCGCACCGGGGACCTGGCGCGGCTGCGGGCCGACGGGCGGCTGGAGTTCCTGTGGCGGGCTGACGAGCAGGTCAAGATCCGCGGCTTCAGGGTGGAGCCCGGCGAGATCGCGGCGATGCTGCGCGAACACCCGGACATCGACGCGGCGGCGGTGGCGGTGCGGCAGGACGCGCAGCGCGGCGCGGTCCTGGTCGGCTACGTCGTCACGTCTGCCGGCGCACCGGTGGACGTGGCCGGTTGGCGGCGGTTCGCGGCCTCCCGCCTGCCCGCCTACATGCTGCCGGCGACGTACGTCGTCCTGGACGCCTTGCCGCTTTCGGTGACCGGCAAGGTCGACCGCGGCCGACTCCCCGCACCGGAGGAGCGCGGCCTCCCCGAGACCGCGGTCGGCGCGGCGCCCGGGTCGGCGCTGGAACTCTCGATCGCCGAGCTGTGGGCGCGGGTCCTCGGGTTGCCCGGAGTGGGCGTCGACGAGGACTTCTTCCAACTGGGCGGGCACAGCCTGGTGGCGGTGCGCGTGGTCGCCGCCCTGGCCCGTGAGCTCCGGCTCTCCGCCAAGGTCCGCGACCTGTTCGACGCGCCGACCGTGCGCCGGTTCGCGGCCGTGGCACGGCCGGTGGAGGCCGACGTCGAACTCCGCGTCCCGGCGGCCCCGGCCGGCCCGGTGCCGCTGTCCAGCGGGCAGCGGCGGATGTGGATGCTGCCCCAGGTCACCCCGGGCAGCGCCGAGTACAACTCGCCGACGCTGCTGCGCCTGCGGGGCCCCCTGGACACCCGGGCCCTGGAAGCGGCGCTGGCCGACGTGGTGGAGCGGCACGTCGCCCTGCGGGTACGGATCGGCATGACCGAGGACGGTCCGGTCCAGCGTCCCGACCCAGCGCCCCCGACTCCGCTGGTCGTGCACGACCTGACCGTGCTGCCGTCCCAGGAACGCGAGGATGCGGCGCACGCGCTGGTGCTGGCCGAGGCCGCGGTCGGGTTCGACCTGGAGCGCGATCCCTTCCTGCGCCGTGTGTGCGTCCGTCTGGCCGACGACGACCACCTGCTGCTCCTCACGGTCCACCACATCGCCTTCGACGCGGTCTCAGAACGGATCATCGCCGCCGATCTCGCCGACCGCTACGGGCGGAGGCGGGCCGGCACGGTGGGCCCGGTGGAGCCGCCGGCGGTGTCCTACCTCGACTACGCGGCCTGGGAGCACGGCCGCCGGGCCGCCGGCCGCTACGCAGGCGAGGAGGAGTACTGGGCGTCGGTGTTGCGGGACCTTCCGCTCGTCGAGCTGCCCACCGACCGGACGCGGCCGCCAGTGCGCTCCGGCGCGGGCGACACCCACGAGTTCACCGTGCCGCCCGCCTCGGTCGAGGCGCTGGCATCGCTCGGCTCCGCCCACGGCGCGTCCGCCTTCATGGCCTTCCTGGCCGCCTTCGGGGTGCTGGTCGGGCAGCACTCCGGTCAGGAGGAGGTGGCCGTGGGCTCACCGACGGACCTGCGCGACCACCCGGACCTCGCCGACGTGGTCGGATTCATGGTCAACACCCTGGTGCTGCGGATCGACCTCAGCGGGGACCCCACCTTCGAAGAGGTCCTGCGCCGGGTCAGGGACGTCACACTGGACGCGCACACCCACCGGCACGCGCCCTTCGACGCGGTCGTGGAAGCGGTGAACCCGGAGCGCGACGCCAGCCGGACACCGCTCTTCGATGTGCTGTTCCAGCTCTCGCCCGATCCGGCGACGGTCTGGGAGCTGCCCGGCGTCGACGTGGCGCCGGTCCACCTGCCCCGCCTGGCAAGCAACTTCGACCTGGACATGGAACTGGTGGCCGCGCCCGACGGCGGGCTGGCCGGCCGGGTCCTCTACAACACCGAGCTCTTCACCCCGGCCACGATCGGCCGCCTCGCCGACCGGTTCGTCGCACTCGTCGAACGGCTGGGCGCACAGCCGCTGACCCGGATCGGCGCCCTCGACCTCCTGCACGACGCGGACCGGCGAGCGCTCACCGCCCTCACCGGCGCCGCGGACCCGGGGACCGGCGGGGCGTGCGCACGCCTGGACGAGCTGGTCGCCGGACACGCCCGGCACGCCCCCGACACGCCAGCCCTCGCGCACGGCGGCACCGCGCTGAGCTACCGCGAGCTCGACCGGCGCGCGAACCTCCTCGCCGCGACCCTGTGCGAACGCGGTGTCGGACGCGGGGACGTGGTCGGCCTGTGGGCCGAACGCCGCCTGGGGACCGTGGTGGGGATCCTCGCCACGCTCCGTGTCGGGGCGGCCTACCTCCCCCTGGACCCCACCGATCCGGCGGAACGCGTCGCCTTCCTGCTGCGTGACCGCGGTTGCGCCGCTGTGCTGACCCACGGTCGGGCCGACCACTTGCCGGAGGAGTTCCGGGCGATGGCCCTCGACCTCGAACCGGCCGGGGAAGCGGTACCGGGGCCGGGGCCCGTACGGACGTCCCCCACGGATCTCGCGTACGTCATCTACACCTCGGGTTCGACCGGGCGGCCGAAGGCGGTCGGGATCGAGCACGCGAGCGTGTCGCACTACGCCCGGGTGACGGCCCTGGCGTACCGGCTCACCGACCGGGACCGGGTGCTCCAGATGTCCTCGTTCGGCTTCGATGCCTTCGTCTCGGAGCTGTGGACGACGCTGACCGCGGGCGCGACGCTCGTCCTCCCCGAGGACCCCAGGATGTCGCCCGGCGAGTTCCTCGCCTGTGTCGCGTCCACGGGCACCACCGTCGTCGACCTGCCGACGGCGTTCTGGCACCTGCTGTGCGCGTGGCTCGCCAACGAGCCGAGCCCGCGGTTCCCCGACAGCCTGCGGCTGGTGGTCATCGGCGGCGAACAGGCCAACAACGCGCACCTGGAGCAGTGGCGGGCCTCCGTCCCGTCCCGGGTGCGGTTGATCAACTCCTACGGGCCGACCGAGGCGACCTGCGTGGTCACCCACGCGGACCTGGCGGACGGGGAACCCCTCGACGCGCGGACCCGGGCCGTCCCGGTCGGACGGCCCCTGTCCGGTACCCGCGCCTACGTCCTGGATGCCCGCCTGCGCCCCGTACCACCCGGCGTGACCGGAACGCTGCACGTGGCGGGGCCCCAGGTCGCCCGGGGGTACCTGGGCGCCCCGGCGGCGACCGCCGCGGTCTTCCTCCCCGACCCCTGGGGGCCTCCTGGCACTCGCATGTACGCGACCGGTGACACCGCCCGGCTGGGGACGGACGGACGGCTGCAGCTGCTCGGCCGCTCGGACAACCAGGTCAAGGTGCGCGGGTACCGGGTGGAGCTCGACGAGGTGGAGAGCGCCCTGGCGGCCTTCCCCGGACTGGGGGCCGCGGCCGCCGCCGTCCACGAGCACCCGGAGGCTGGCCCGATGCTGGTCGGTTACGTCGTGCCCTCCGGGGCGGACCGGCCGGACCCGGCCGGGATCCGGGCGTTCCTCCGGAACCGGCTGCCCAGGCACGCCGTCCCGGACGCGATCACGGTGCTCGACCGGTTGCCGCTCAGTCGGACCGGCAAAGTCGACCGGCGCTCCCTACCGGTGCCGGGTGCCGTACCGGCCTGGCCCGCCAGCACCGACCCGACCCCCCTGACCGAGGCCGAACGAGCCGTCGCGGAAGTCTGGCTGAGCGTCCTGCCGGTGGACCGGGTCTCCCCCGGTGACCGGTTCTTCGACCTGGGCGGCCACTCCTTGGCGCTGGCCCGGATCGGTGCCCGGATGCGCAGCGACTTCCAGCTGGACATCCCGCTGACCGCCCTCTACGAGCGGCCCACGCTCGCCGAACAGGCCGCATTCGTCGAGTCCTTGATCGAGGCCGAGATCGCCGGGATGTCCGACGCCGAGATCCGCGACTCCCTCGCGGCCCACGCCCCTGCCTCCGAGGGCGATCCGTCCTCCGTCTGAAAGGACCGTCCCATGCACCACCTCCTCTCCCTCGCCGACCTGGACCAGGAGACCGTCCGCCACCTGGTCGACCGGGCGGTGTGCTTCGCCGACCCGCGGCAGCGGGGGCTTCCCCTCGCGGACCGCGTGGTCGGCGTCTACTTCCGCCGCACCTCGACCCGCACCCGCAGCGCCTTCCAGGCCGGGGCGCAGCGCCTCGGCGCGTCGACGGTCTTCTACGGGCCGGACGACCTGCAGGTGAACACCGGCGAGACCTGGAGCGACACCGCCCGGGTCATGTCCGGTTACCTCGACGCCCTCGTACTGCGCACCAACGACGGCATGGAGGAGCTGCGCGAGATCGCCGCCGCCTCGGACGTCCCGATCGTCAACGCGCTGACCCGCGACGAGCACCCCACCCAGGCGATCGGCGACCTGGCCACGCTGCGCGAGCACTTCGGGGAGCTGTCCGGCCGCAGGATCCTCTACGTCGGCGAGGGCAACAGCAGCGCCGCGGCACTCGCGATGGCAGTCGCCGCCCACCCGGGACTGGCACTCACCCTGGTCACCCCGGAGGGCTTCGGGTTCCCCCCGCACACCCTGGAGAAGCTGGAGAAGCTGGACGGGGCCGACCGGATAGAGGAGCGGCACGACGTCCGGTCCCTTCCCCGCGGCGTGGACGCGGTGTACGCCACCCGCTGGCAGACCATGGGCGTGCGGCACGACGGGAACGACTGGCTCGCGGCCTTCGACGGCTTCCGGGTGACCCGCACGATGCTGGACGAGGTCGCCCGCGCGTCCGGAGAAGGGCCGGTGTTCCTCCACGACCTGCCGGCGGTGCGCGGCCAGGACGTCGACGACGACGTGCTCGACGGGCCGGCGTCACTGGCCTGGCGCCAGGCCCACCACAAGATGACCTCGGCGATGGCCGTGCTGGAATGGTCGGTGCGCGGCATGGCGGGCCCCGGCGCGTAACGGCGGGCACCTTGCCGCAGGTCGCGGGAGAGGGCCGCGCCCGGTCGGGCGCGGCCCTCTCCTCGGTCTTCTCAGTGGGTCAGTTCGATGCCGATCAGGCTGATCGCCTCGTCCAGGACGGCGTCCACCTCGGCCGCGTCGGCGCCGTGGGCGATGACCGAGCCGAGGCGGTCGTACGCGTCACGCGCGCTGCGCACCGTCCGTCCGGGTGTGGCGCCCACGATCACCTGGGTCACCCCCGGAACAGCCTCGGCGTCCTCGACTCCGGTCACCCGGGCAACCGTTCCGGGTCCGGGTGGGAGCAGGAAGGCCACACCGGCGCAGCGGCCGCGCACGGGCGCCAATTCGACGGCCCGGCCGGTCGCCACGTCGAGCTGACCGCGCAGCAGGTCGCGGCCTTCGGCCAGCCGGACCAGTTCGGGGATCATGCCACCGGCGAGCCGCGGGTTGACCTCCACCAGTTCGGGGCCGCGGGCGGTGAGCCGGATCTCCAGGTGAGCGGGCCCGGCCGTGAGGCCGAGCACGCCGAGCACGGTGCCCGCGTAGTCGGCGAGCCGGGCGCGGTCGGCCTCGGGCAGCGGGGCCGGGTAGACGTGCCGGGTCTCGACGCAGTGTTCCCCCGGGGTGACCGATTTGCGGGTGACGCCGACGCAGTACGGCTCGCCGGCCAGGCCGAACATCTCGACGCTGAACTCGGGGCCGTCCAGGAACTCTTCCATGAGCGCGACCGGTTCGACCCGCTGGCCGCGGATGTTCGTACGGACCTCTAGGACGGTGCGGACGGCCTGTTCGGCCTGCTCGGCCGTGTCGCACAGCCTCACCAGTTCGGATCCGGAGCCACCGACCGGCTTCACCACGCAGGGAAGCCCGACGGAGGCCACCGCGGACGCCGCCTCCCCAACCGCGCGCACGGAGGCGAATCGCGGCTGCCGGAGACCGGCCTCCCGCAGCAGCTCGCGTGCTCGGGCCTTGTCACGACAGGTCCGCACCGCTTCGGGCGGATGGCCGGGCAACCCCAGCAGCGCCGCGAGTTCGGCCGCCGGAACCACGTAGAAGTCGCTGGTGGTGGTCACGCCCGCGATGGCACCGGGCAGGGCGCGAACCGCCTCTTCCAGCTGTGCGGGGGAATTGGTGTCACACCGGATGACGGTGCTCCCGGTGGCGTCCAGGCCCCGGTACCGGGTCGGGTCCGCGGTGAGCAGGACCGGCCGCGCACCGGCCGCGCGGGCGGAGGTGAGAGCGATCATGCCGGTGCCGGTCGTGTTCGATTCGACGAAGACGAGGGCCGGCGACTCGTACGCGGGCGCGTCGTCCGACGGGGCGATCATCGGTGTCATGCGGGTTCGGTTCCGTTCTGCGGGTCGCGGGGTCCGTCGTCGCCGAGCAACCGGGCGACGTGCCGGGCAGCACGCTCCGGCACCTCCCGGCGCTGGTTCCACTGCTCGGTCAGCGCCTTGAGCCGGACGGCCTGGCGGTCGAGCAGGGCTGTGGTCTCCGCAGGCGCGGCGGAGCCCGAGGTGGCACGGCGTGCCAGCTCCTCCTGGGGTCGCAGGACGGTGTCCAGCGTCTCGGCGGTGCGGTCGGCCCGGTACCCGTGGGACGCGGCGAGGGTGCGCAGCAGTTCCGGGTCGCCGTCGCTGCTCGGCCGGCCGTCGTCCTGGGCGGCCAGCACGTACTGGCCGGTGACGACCTGGGCCTCGCGCCAGGGCAGGCCGTCGGTCAGCGTGAGCTCGGTGGCGAGGGAGAACGCGCCCAGGTACTCCTGCTCGCAGCGCTCGCGTAGGCGGCCGACCCGGAAGACGAGGTTGTCGAACACCACGGTCGCCAGGCGCAGCATGGTCCGCAACCCTTCCATCTGTTGGACGAGTTGGGCCGAGCCCTCCTTGGACACCTCGACGGTGTTGCTGAACGGGGTGGCGCGCTGGGTGGTGGCGACGTCGACGTACCAGGAGAGGGCGTGGGTGCTCTTGCCGCGCAGCCTCTCCAGGATGGGGTAGTTCTTCTTCTGCGGCATGGCGGAGGAGATCGCGGCCAGTTCGTCGGGCAGTTCGACGAAGCCGTGCTCGCCGCCGGCCCAGGCCATCAGGTCGGTGAGGAAGCGGCTCATGCCGATGCCGAACGTCGCACACTCGGAGGCCAGTTCGAGGACCCAGCCGCGGGACGCCACCGAGGCGAGGGCGTGCGGGTCCGCTCCGCGGTACCCGAGCAGTCCGGCCAGCCGGTCACGGTCCCAGGGCAGCAGTTGGCCCGCCATCGCGCCGGCGCCCAGCGGGCAGGCGTCGCTGCGGTCGTAGCCGGCGAGCAGCCGGTCCGCGGTGTGGAGGAGGTGCTCGGTCAACGCACCGAGGTAGAAGGCGGGGCTGACCACCTGGGCGGCCTGGAGGTGGGTGTAGCCGGGCATCACGTCGTGGACGTGGCGGGAGGCGAGGCCGTGGACGGCGGTGGCGCAGCGCAGGAGCTCGACCGCGGTCTGCACCGTCTGCGCGCGGCCGAGCCGCAGTTGGGCGCAGGCCTGGAAGTCGTTGCGGCTGCGGTCGACCCGCCAGGTCGGCACCGGCTCGTCCAGCAGGCGGGCGACCGAGACCTCGATCGCGAAGGAGAGGTCGGACAGGTTAGCCGCCGGGTCCGCGACCAGCCCGGTGTCGGCGATGCGGTCGAGGGCCGAGGCGACCGCCCGGACCTGGGCGTCGGTGAGCACGCCGAGTCGCCGCGACTCCAGGAGCAGGGCCTTCTCGCCCTGCAGGTAGTGCGGGAGGAGGTGGCGGGAGTCGTAGGCGAACTGCGGGGCGAGGACCTCGTCGTGCAGCAGCGCGGCCGGGGGCCGCGAGATGCGACCGGTCAGCGTGCCGATGGCGTCGCTCTGGTCGGTGTTCACCGGGTTCCTTCCTCGGTTGTCGGGTGCGGGGCCGCGGGGTCCGGAACACCGCGCGCCGCGCGGGACGGGGCGGGTGGGAGCGTGCGGAGCAGTTCCTCGCAGAGGGTGGCGAGGTCCGCGGCGTTACCGGGGCCGATCATCGCCATGTGGTCGAGGCCACTGTGACGGACGGGGAGCGCCCCGTCGACGAGGCGCTCCCATGCCGCGATGTAGCGCTCGGCCGAGTCGTGCAGGACCCCGGACGGGTGGTCGGGGCTCGCGTCGCGGCCTTCCCGGGAGAGCACCAGGTGGGCGGAGCCCCGCAGTGCCGACGAGGGCCGGTAGTCGGCGACGGCCGTGTGCAGCAGGCGGCAGGCGCGCAGCGGCAGGACTCCAGCCAGCTCGGCCTCGTACGGGGGCCAGCCGACCTCGGCGAAGAAAGCGGTGACGTCGGCGAGCCGTCGGAGGTGCTCGGGGTCGCCGGGTGGCACCGCGCCCGCGTGCTCGACCAACTCCTCCGCCCGGCGGTAGAGCTCTGCCGTGGTGCGGTGGCCGGCGGTCGAGGTCGGGTCCTCCGGGAGAGTCGGCTCCAACAGGACCAGCGGGTCGACCTGGTGTCCGGCGGCGGCGAGTTGGCGTGCCATCTCGAAGGCGATCAGGCCGCCGAGCGACCAACCGAGCAGGGCGTAGGGGCCGGCGGGCTGTTCCTTTCGGAGCCGGTCGACGTAGCAGGCGGCGAGGTCCTCGATCGTGGAGAGCGCCTCCCCCGTCCCGTAGGCGCCGGGGAGTTCGAACGCCAGTACCGGACGGTCCGCGGGTACGGCACGGGCCAGGGCGGCGTACCACGCGGCGCTGCCCCCGCCCGGGTGGACGCAGAACAGCGGGCGTCCACCGCCCGGGGAGAGCCGCACCATCGGCCCGTCGTGCTCGTGGGGCGCCTCCTCCGCGACGCGGGCGTCGACCAGCCGGCCGAGCGCTGCGACGGTCTGGTGCTCGTAGTGGTCCCGGACGTCCAGCGGAACGCCCTGGTCGCGGAGGAGCGAGGTGACGTGCACAAGGCGCAACGAATCACCACCCAGCTCGAAGAAGTTGTCGTGGATGCCGACCGGTCCGGTACCGAGCACCTGGCGCCAGACGTCGGCGAGCAGAGTCTCGGTGGGGTTTCGCGGCGCTCGCCTCCGTTCGCCGGAGGTCAGTTGGGTGCGGGGCAGGACGGCGAGCCCGCGGCGGTCAGTCTTGCCCGAGGCGGTGGTGGGAATCCGTTCGACGCGGTAGTAGACGCCGGGGAGGAGGTAGGAGGGGAGGCTCTCAGCGAGGAACGCCCGCAGCTCGGCGGCGTTCGGGGCCGGGTCGGCCGTCTCCAGCCACGCGGCGAGCACGCCGTCGGTCCCGTCGGTGCCGGGCTGGACGGTGACCACGGCGGCCGTCACGGCGGGGTGGCGGCACAGCTGGGCTTCGATCTCGCCGGGCTCGACGCGGACTCCGCGCACCTTGAGCTGACCGTCGAGCCGTCCGAGCAGTTCCAGCGTGCCGTCCGGGCGGTAGCGGCCCCGGTCGCCGGTGCGGTAGAGGATGTCGTACGGATCATCGGTGAAGGGGTTGGCGAAGAAACGGGCGCGCTCCCCGGCCGGAGCGGCGAGGTAGCCGTGGCTGCGATCGGGCGTGCGCAGCACGACCTCGCCTGGCTCCCCCACCCCGCACGGCACACCGGCGGGGTTCAGCAGCAGCGCCTGGCAGCCGGGCAGCGGACGGCCCACCGGGATCGTGGCAGGGGCACGGCCGTCTGGCACCCGGTGGACGAGCTTGGCCAGGGTCGTCTCGGTGGGCCCGTACAGGTTGACGAGCTCGGCCTCGCCGAAGCGCTGGCGCACCTCGTCCACCAGTGCCCCGGTGAGCGGCTCGCCGGCGAAGAAGACCGTGCGCAGGTTCGGCAGCCTGCGGTCGGCGTACGGGCCGGCGAGCCACGACCTGGCCACCGAGGGCACGCTGTGCAGGCGGGTGGTGCCCCGGGCCCGCATCCACGCGAACAGCGGCTCGGGCGCGGCGGCGTGCACGCCGGCCGGTGGGATGTCCAGAGTGGCTCCGCTGACCAGCGGCAGGAGGACATCGCGGTACAGCACGTCGAAGGAGAGCGCGGTGAGCTGCGCGACCCGGTCTCCGGGGCCGACCTCGAAGGTGTCGCGCTGCCAGGCGAGGAAGCGGGCCAGCCCTCGGGCGGAGCCGGCCACGCCCTTGGGGACACCGGTCGAGCCGGAGGTGAAGGCCAGGTAGCCGACGGTGTCCCCGGGGCGGACTGGGAGCTGGACCCCCGCCGGTGCGTGGTCACCGGCCCGGTCCGTGTTCAGAGCGGGGTCCGGCCCGATGTCCAGACCGGTGTGGGACGGGCCGACTGGTCGGCCGTCGCCGCCGAGCACCAGTCGGGCACCGGCCTCCTGGAGCAGCAGCCGGGTGCGCTGCACGGGCAGCGCGGGGTCGACCACCAGGAGCGTGCGCCCGGCCGCCAGGACGCCGAGCATGCCGGCCGCCAGGCCGGGCGAGGACGGCAGCCGCAGGGCGACGACGTCCCGGGGCCCGGTCAGTCGGCCGACCATGGCGGCGACGTCCCGGACGTGCTCGTCGAGGCAGCCGTAGGTGCAGGTGGCACCGTCGTGGGTGACCGCGGGCAGGTCCCGGTGGCGGGCCGCCACCGCACGGAACTGTTCCGCGACCGGGGGCGCTTCGCGCGGGACCAGCGCGGCGTCGGGCTGCGGCAGGACGGCATCGCTGTCGGGGGTGCGCAGCGAGTAGCCCTCGACGCAGGCGTCCGGGTCCGCGGTGGCACGGGTCAGCAGACGACTGAACTGCCGGGTCATCTCGGTGACCTGCCGCGGCCCGAGGACATCGGTGCGGAACACCCATTCCAGGCGGATCGTGTCCGTCTCGCGGGAGCCGTAGACGGTCAGGGGGAACTTGGGGTCGCTCGTCTCCACGTCGTCCGCGACCATCCTGGCGAGGCCCAGGCGGGAAGCGGCCGGCGGGGTGTTGTCGAAGTTGAACAGCACGTCGACGAGCGGTGTGCGGTCCAGCGAGCGCGGCGGGTTGAGGGCCTCGACCAGTTGCTCGAACGGCACCTCGCACGCGGCGAGCGCCTCGGTCACAGCCGCGTCGGTGCGGTCGAGCAGGGCACGGAAGGACGGCCGTCCGGACAGGTCGGCGCGCACCACGAGGGTGTTGAGGAACATCCCGATCACCCGGTCGAGTTCGGGGCGCGACCGACCCGCGAAAGGAACGCCGACCAGGAGGTCGCGCTGCCCGGCCAGTCGGCCGAGCAGCAGGGTGACGGCGCCGAGGAGCACCGTGAAGATCGAGGTGTTCTGCGCGTCGGCGAGCCTTCGGAGTTCCCGGGTCAGGTCGGCCGGCAGGACCAGCGACACGCGTCCTCCGACCGACGCCCCCGGATCAGGCCGCTCGTCGGAGGGCGGGAGGCCCAGCGCTGGCGCGCCAGTGAGAACGCCGACCCGCTCGGCGGTCTGCTCACGTGTCGTCGGGCCGTCCAACAGCCCCGGCAGCTCTGCGGCGTGGGCGGCGTAGCCCGTGCGCAGGTGGGGTGGCGCGGTGTCCAGGCCCAGCAGCCCGCGGTACTCCGCGTCGAGATCGGCGAGCAGCACTCCGACCGACCAGCCGTCGAAGACGATGTGGTGGGCGGTCAGGACGAGGGTGTGCTCCGTCTCAGCAGTGCGCAGCAGCAGGCCGCGGACCAGGGGCGCGCGGGTGAGGTCGAAAGGCCGACCGGCCTCTTCGGCGATTAGCCGCCGACGGCTCGCTCCGGCCTCCTCAGGAGCGAGGCCGCGCAGATCGTGAACGCACCACGGAACGGCCGCGGCGTCCGCGATCCGCTGGACGGGGCGTCCTGCGGTCTGGCCGAATTCCGCGCGGAGGGCCTCCTGCCGCGCCACGACCCGTTCCAGGGCGCGGCGGAGCAGTTCGGCGTCCACGGGGCCGTCGAGGCGCCGGACGACGGGTAGCAGGTAGTCGGTGCGGTCCGGCCGCAGACGGGTCAGGAACCAGATGCTCCGCTGGGCCGGGGACAACGGGAGTTCGTCCCCGTGGGCTGCGGTCCCCTCCTCGGCGCGGCCCACCGGCGTGGCGGTCCCGCCGAGAGCGGCGGCGAGGTCCGCGACCGTGCGGGCCTTGACCACCGAGCGGATCGGCACCGGGACGCCGAGCGCTTCCCGGAGCCGTCCGGCCGCCCGCACGCTGACCAGCGAGTCCGCGCCCGCGGCGCGCAGGTCCTGGTGGACGCCGATCCGGTCTGCCCCGAGCAGTTCGGCGTAGACCGCCGCGATGACACGCTCCAGCTCCAGCGGGCCGGGCTCGGGCTCCTCGGCCGGCTCGGGCCGCGGCTCCGACTGCTGCTCCGACCGGGTCACGGCTGCCGGTATGGCTGTTGACACGGCCGCCGACGGGAACCGCTCCAGCGGGCGGTCGGGATCTTCGGCCAGTTCCGCGAGCAGCGCGACGTACTCCTCGGCGAACGCGGTGATCGTGCTCTCGTCGAACAACTCGGTGCCGTAGTCGAGGTAGCCGCGCAGCCCACCGTCCTCCGTGACGACGGACAGCGCCAGGTCGTAGACGGCCCTGGTGGTCCGGTAGCGGCGTTCGGTGACCTCCGCGCCCGTCAGGGCCAACGTGTGTCTCGGTGCGGTGTGCAGGCCGAACAGCGACTGGAAGAACGGCGTCCCGTGACCGGTGCGCGTCGAGCCGCCGACCGCGTCCAGCACCTGCTCGAAGGGCACCGCCCGGTGCGCGAAACCGTCGAGTGCGGTCCGCTTGACCTCGTTCAGGAGAGCGGGGAAGGTGGCCGCCGCCGAGACGTCCGACCGCAGCACCACGACGTCGACGAAGTACCCGATCAGATCCTCGTGCGCCGGGTCGTCGCGGTGCGCGGCGGCGGTCCCGGTGGCGATGTCGGCGGAGCCGGTGCGCCGGGAGAGGAGCAAGTGGTAGGCGGCCAGCAGGACCATGAACAGGGTGGCGTCGTGAGCGCGGGCGAGTGCCTCCAGCCGGCCGGTGAGGTCCGGGGGGAACCCGAAGGAGTGCTCCGCCCCCGCGCGGGTGGCCTCGGCCGGCCGGGGGCGGTCGGCGGGGACGTCCTGGCGCCTCAGGCCGTCGAGCCGACGCGACCAGAACGCGATCCCCTCTCGAACGGCCGGGGTGTCGTCCCGCAGCCGTTGTGCGGCGGCGACGTCCGCGTACTGGAGCACGGGGGCCGGCAGCGGATCGGGGTCACCACGGGTGAAGGCACCGTACAGGAGGCCCAGTTCGCGTTCGAGGACGGTGGCCGACCAGCCGTCGAAGGCGATGTGGTGCACGACGACGGTCAGCATCCGCCGCTGCTCGGCGATCCGGTACAGCCGGGCCCGTAGGACCGGCCCGGCGGCCAGGTCGAAGGGTTGCACCGCGTCGTCGTCGGCCAGGAGCGCGGCCTGCGCCTCGGCCGTGGCGGTCGGCAGGCCGCTCAGGTCGACGGTCCCCCAGGCCGGCGGCCCCGGAGGCTCCACGACCTGGCAGGGCTCGCCGTCGTCCCGGTACCGGGTACGCAGGATGTCGTGCCGGTCGGTGACCGCCTCCAGTGCGCGACGCAGAGCCGCGTCGTCCACCGGGCCGTCCAGCCACCAGGCCAGCGGCACGTTGTAGTCGGGTGACGGACCGCTGACCTGGTCCGCCAGCCACAGGCGCCGCTGCCCGTGCGACAGCGGCGCCCGGACGAGCCGCACGGCCCCGGACGGTTCCGTGCGGGTGCCGCGGGAGCCGCGGGCGAGCCGCCGGCGCAGGAGTTCGCGACGTCCTTCCGGGGACCCTGCGTTCGCGATGTCGCTCATTCGCCCACCCCGCCCGCCCTGGTTCGCCCGGCGAGTGCCTCGTGCCTGGCGCGCCTCCCGCTGGAGGGCCAGCTCCGTCCGCCCATGTCCTCTTCCTCTCCGGGGGTTCCCGTGGGTGCAGGTCGTCCGTGCAGGTCAATGCCCGGGGGCGACCGCGCCGTCGGACCGGCCCGGCACCAGGTGGAACACCTCGCTGTAGGCGATGTCGAGCGGGGTGCGTCCGGTCAGGTGCCAGGCGGACTCCTCGAAGAGGTCGCACCACTCCGAGAGCGTGGGGATGTACTGGCCCATCAGGGCGTGGGTCAACTCGAAGCCGAGCGTGAAGATCGGCGTCTCGGCGTCGCTCCGCCGGGGGGAGGCGTACGTGTCGCTGAGCAGGAAGTCCTTGGCGTTGGGGAAGGCCTGGCGAATGCCGTCCAGCGTGCGCAGGCAGGCGTCGCGCGGCCAGAAGTCGTGGCCGAGGAAGAACGACGACAGGGCGTCGACCTCGACGTACTCCGGACGGTCGGCGAGCCGCTGGATGTCGTCCTGGACGATGGTGACACGGTCCGTGAGGCCCGCGTCCGCCACCGCCTCGCGGGCCACTGTGATGGCTCCGCTGTCGCGCTCGACGCCGAGGAAGCGCCGGTCCGGGTAGGCGGTGGCGAGCCGGATGATGCGGTTGGCGCTACCGCAGCCCAGGTCCGCCAGGAAGGTGAAGTCGACCCCGGAAAGCAGCCGGTCGACGATCGGGTCGACGAACTGCCCGCCGTAGTCCTTGCCGGCGCGGGCGATCGCCCCGCCGTCCCGGTGCCAGGATCCGGCGACGGCACGGGTGGCCTCGGAGGTGAGGCCGGCCGTCCGGCTGAGCATCTCGCCGTAGCCGCCGACCAGCCACAGGAAGTAGCCCTTGTTGGCCCACACCTCGTCGAAGGCAGGGCCGCTGGCCACCACCAGCGGCCCCGTCTCCAGCACCCGCAGGATCCCGGCGTCCGCCAGGGTGGTCGCGACCGCGTCCAGAGCCGGGGCGAACAGGCCCCCGTCCGCGGCGAACCGGTCGAGGTCGAGCTTGTCCTGCCGGGCCACCCGGTCGAGCAGACCGAGGTCGAAGCCCGCACTCACCGCAGCCGTGGTCACGTATCCGTTGAAGAGCGACGTCGCAGACATCTCCCTGCCTTTCATCGGTCGAATGCGTCGCCTGGGCGGCGACGGTGGAAAGTCAGTCGGCTGCCGGGCCGTGGCCGTCGATCGCGGCCACGGCCCGGCCGACCGCGACAAGGGCGCGGCGCATCTGGGCGGGGGTGCCGATCGAGATCCGCAGGTGCCCGGGCAGACCCATGTCCGCCGTGTTCCGGACGAGACAGCCGAGGGTTCTCAGGTGAGCGGCGACCCGGAGGGCCCGCGCTCCGATCCGGACGAGAACGAAGTTGCCGTGCGAGGCCGGGGCTTCGAGGTCCAGGGCGAGCAGCTCCGTCCGGAACCACTCGCGCGTCTCCACGACAGCGGCGACGCCCGCGCGCAGGTGGCCCTGGTCGGCGAGGGCCGTGAGCGCGGCGTGTTGGGCCAACCGGTTCACGCCGTACGGCAGCGCACCGCGCACCCGCTCCACCGCCGCGGTGATGGCCGGGTCGGCGATCGCGTACCCGATCCGCAGCCCGGCGAGCCCGTACGCCTTGGAGAAAGTGCGGAGCACGACGACGCCCGTCCCCCCGGCCGCCGCGGGCAGCGCGGAGGCGAAACCCGGTCCGGCGTACTCCGCGTACGCCTCGTCGACGACCAGCACACCACCGCCTTCGGACGCGGCCTCCCCGAGCAGGGCCAGGTCGGCGTGGCCCAACAAGCCGCCGGTCGGATTGTGCGGATTGCAGACGAAGGCGAGCGGGGCTCCCCGGCGCAGCCGCTCGGCGACTTCGCCGACCGGTTGCCGGTAGCCATCGAGCGGGCACGCGGTGAAGGGGCGACCGGCCGCGCGCAGGCTCTCCGTGTAGCTCAGGAAGGTGCTCCCGGTGACGACCGCGGGGCGGCCCTCCTCGGCCAGCGCGAGCACAAGCAGGAGGATGACCTCGTCGATGCCGTTGCCGAGGGCGATCCGCTCGGACGGGACCTGGTGGTGCCGGCCGAGCGCCGCGAGCAGATCGGCCCCGGGCCGGTCGGGGTAGTGGTGCACGTTCTCTAACTGATCGGCCAATGCCGCCAGTACGCGGGGACTGGCCCCGTATGGGTTCTCCCCGGCGTGCAACCGCAGTTCCGCGTTCCCCTCGTCGTCGAACCGGCGCGGCGCCGAGCGCGCCGGTGCGCCGCGGGGCACGGCGACGGACTTCTCCTGAACGGGCCTGACCATGGGCGCACCTTGGATTCCGGGACGGGAACGGAATCTCATGATGTGCGCGCAGCGGCCCGACCGGAGTCGTCGGAAACGAAGGAGGCGGACATCCGACATCTTGGCAGCAGCTGATTGACCCGACCCGCGACGACGACCAAAGGTGCGGTGAGAGGGCGTCGAAGGGCGAACGGTGGCTGTGGGTCCCGCACCGGCTCGCGTCCTGGATGGAGGACTGATGACCAATGTGACACGTCCGCGACTCCGAACCGCCGCCGTCGACGAGACGGTGGGGCGGGGCACCGCCAACGGGACGTTCGGCGAACTCCTGCAGGGCCGACTGCCACCGGGCGGCCGGGATTTCCTCGTCACCCTGCCGATCGACCGCTGGGCCACCGCCGAATTCCGGTGGGCCCCCGACCAGCCGTTGACCGTCGAACCGTTCGGCAAACTGAAGTCCCGCCAGCTCGTCGAACGCATCCTCAGGCGTCACGGGATCCCGGGTGGCGGTCTGCTCACGCTCCACAACGACCTGCCGGAAGGCAAGGGTCTGGCGAGCTCCTCCGCGGACCTGGTGGCGACCGCCCGGGCGATCGGCCACGCCTTCGGCATCCCCATGCCGGCGGCGACCATCGAGGCGCTGATCCGGCCGATCGAGCCGACCGACGGCGTGATGTACGACGGCGCGACGGCCTTCTACCACCGGGAGGTGCGACTGTGCGCACGGCTCGGGCACCTGCCGCCACTGGCCGTGGTGGGCGTCGACGAGGGCGGCGTGACCGATACGATCCGCTTCAACCAACACCCCAAACCGTTCGGCCCGCAGGACATGCGCGAGTACGGGCGTCTGCTGACGGCGCTGTCCGCCGCCGTCCGGTCCGGTGACACGGCAGCCATCGGCAGGGTGGCCACCCGCAGTTCGGTGATGAACCAGCGCCTGCACGAGAAGCGGCTGCTCCCCCGCCTGATGGAAATATGCACGGCCCACGGCGGTCTGGGCGTCGCCGTGGCCCACAGCGGCACCACGCTCGGCGTCCTCCTCCACACCGAGGACCCCCGGCACGCGGAGCGCCTGGACGCGGTCATGGCGGCCTGCCGGGCCCTGGCAGGGGACGTCACCCTCGACCACACGCTGGGCTTCGCCCCGCCGACGGCCCTCCTGTCCTAGTCCGCTCGATCTTCCCGTCCTTTGGAGGAACGGCCTTGTCCTACAGCGATGTCGTAGACGCCATCGGCCACACGCCTCTGGTCCGGCTGCGGCCGGGCGGTCACAGCGGCGCGGCGGTCTTCGCCAAACTGGAAATGCAGAACCTGTTCGGGATGAAGGACCGGGTGGCGCGCCAGATCATCCTGGACGCCCGGCGGTCCGGTCGGCTCGCCGAGGGCGCGCCCATCATCGAGAGCTCCTCGGGCACCATGGCCCTAGGCGTGGCACTCGTGGGCTCCGCCCTCGGCCACGAGGTGCACATCGTGACCGATCCGCGGATCGACCCGATCACCCTGGCCAAACTCCGTACCCTCGGGGCTGTCGTGCACGTCGTCGAGCGACGCGGCGAAGGCGGTTGGCAGCGGGCCCGGCTGGACCTGCTGGAGACGCTCATGAACCGCCTGCCCGGGGCCTTCTGGCCCCGGCAGTACAGCAATCCGCAGAACCCCGCCGCCTACCGGGCGCTGGCCGCCGAACTCCTCGACGACCTCGGGCACATCGACGTCATCGTGGGATCGGTCGGCAGCGGGGGGTCACTGTGCGGCACCGCCCGCGCCCTGCGCCGCACGGTACCCGGATTGCGGGTCGTGGCGGTGGACTGCGTCGGCAGCATGCTCTTCGGCCAGCCCGACGTCCCCGCGCGGCTGCAGAGCGGGCTCGGCAACAGCCTCATGCCCGCCAACCTGGACCACACGCTGGTCGACGAGATCCACTGGCTCAACGACCGCGAAGCCTTCGAAGCGGCCCGCCGACTGGCCCGCGAACAGCAGCTGTTCGGGGGCAACACCTCCGGCTCCGTGTACCGGGTGCTGCGCCACCTCGGCGAGACGGCGGCCCCGGGCGCCCGCATCGTCGGCCTCCTCCCCGACCGCGGGGACCGGTACCACGACACCGTCTACGACGACGACTACTGGCAGGCCCACGGTCTCGACCGGCTCCCGTTCCGCGAGTGGCCGCAGAACGTCGCCCCCGGAACGGTGGTGGACTCGTGGTCCCGCTGCACGCTCCGCGCCGCAACCGCGGTGAAGACCGCAGCCGCCACCACGACCGCCGCCGCAGCTCAGGAAGGGTGCTGATGACCCCCGAAATCACCACGTCGTTCGAAGCCATCAAGGTACGGTACGGCACCTCGTCGCTCGAACGCGTGGAAGCCATGTTGGAGCGGCGCGAAGGCGACCGCGCCCCTCTTCAGCGAGACGCGAAGTGGATTTTGCCCGGCATCTCCAGGAATCCCTGGCACGACCCGTACGAGCACCCGGAAATCGCCGGCATCGTCCGGGCGTTCGAGAGTGCCCATGTGGCGATTAAGGATGAGCTAACCGACGCATGGACGCAGCGCGGCGAAGTCTTCTCTCCGTACCAGCACTACCTGATGCAGAAGCACGACTGGAAAGCCCTCTACCTCTACCGCGACGCCGCGCTCGTGCCCGAGGCCGAGGCAGTGGCCCCGACCGCCTACCGAATCCTGGACGAGCGCGCCGTCCGCACGGACCTGATCTGCCCCCTCCTGGAGAGCCACTTCTCAACCCTGTTGCCGGGCGCCGAGATCGCTCCTCACTGTGATCTGTGGAACTTCAGCATCAACCTGCACGTGGCCATCGACATCCCTGACGGCTGCGCAATCGATGTGGCGGGCGAGACCCGCACTTGGGAGGAGGGGCGCTGCCTGCTCTTCGACTACTCATTCCGGCATTCCGCCTGGAATCACGGCGCTCGGCCACGCACCTGCCTGCTCGTCGACCTCTGGCACCCCGAAACAACGGCCCCGGAGCGCGAAGCACTGACGACACTCATCACAGAAATTCGGACCCTGCTCGGCCAGCAGTGACAGTATGCCTCTCACCCCCGACGAGGAAGGCACGGCCGCAACCCCACCGCAGCCGCACGAGGAGGGGGATCCGACTCGTAGGGTCTCGCCCCGCGGTGGCGGCGGCCGGCTACGAGTGCCCGGCCATCGCGGCCAAGACCGATTCCCACCTGCTCGCCCCCGACCGGAACTCACCGGTGGCCCGTACGTCCAGAACGCCGAGCTGCACACTCACGGTGTCGGCACCCCGGACCTCGGGCTCGGCTCCCACCGACCGCGTTCTTCGCGGCCCGCCCACCGATGCCGCGCCCACCCGGACCCAGGCATGGGCCAAGGCCGGGTGGTTAACGGATTTCTGTTGGCTGCAAGGCCGTTGATGTCCAGGCCGTCGCTGCGTGGAGGCCGGGGCCGATCTTGTGGATGAGGCCGCTGTCGGCCCATCGGGAGAGCTACCGATACGTGGCGTGCAGGGTGACGTCGCCGAAGTGGGCGGCGATCTCCGCGGGTCTTTACAGCCGGGTCGGGTCGTCCTCGGGGAGGGAGAGGATGCGGTGTCGTCGGCGCTGGGCAGGGACGGTGTGCCGGTCGTCGCGGGAGGCTTTGGGTAGAAGCAGCTGTTCGAGGTCGGTTTCGAGGACGGTGACGGCAGGGTGGGTGATGGCGCGGCTGCGATCAGGGCGACCGTCGTTACGTCGCTCGCTGTACCGGGACATCGGGGACTTGACCTTGCGGGCGCTCGTCCGGTGACGGCGGGGCGCGAGGAGGTGGGTCGGCACCCGTCGGCCGATCAGTCCGAGGGTGCCGGGATCAGCGGGGAGGATGCCAACGGCCTGGACGACTTGGTCGCGGGCGGTCTGGACGGCCACGGTGAAGCAGCACCGGTCGGGGGCGCGCTCGGGACAGACCCGGCGGCCTCGACCATCACGGTCCGCAGGGCCCGGTAGAGCGTGAGCAGGGCCCACATCTCCTGTTCGGGGCCGACCCGGTCGCCTGGGCGAAGGTTGCGTCGGCCAGGATCATGTGGCGAAGCGCGTAGTACGTGCTCTCGTGTTCCCAGCACTCGTGGTAGAGGCTGATGAGTGGCGGGGTGGCGGCGCGCGTCGGTGAGAATGGTGACCAGCCGGTAAGAGCGGGTGAAGGCGGTGCCGTCGGCGCAGGTCACCGTGATCTCGGCGTCGAAGCCCTCGTCCCACAGTTCGTTGGGTTCTGGTTCTGTGTCTGATCCTTGTGCGGGGTAGGGGGCGGTTGCAGGTGGCACAGGTGCCGGTCCAGCCCTTGAGTAGGCCCAGGGCCTGGTAGGGGGTCAGGCCGGCATCGGTGCTTGTGGGTCGAGCCGCCTGAGGGTGAGGAATGCCCGGGCGGCGGTGACGAGGGTGACGTGGTGGTGCCGGCCGCGCCGGGTGCGTCCCTCGAAGTGATCCAGTCCCAGGCCATGCTTGAGTTTCCGGGGGTCGTGCTCGATGCGCCGGCGCGCGGCAACGGCTACCTCGCTGAGCACTTCAGCGAGGAGTGCGTCGACGTCGAAGAACAACCGCAGAACCCGGCCGAAGTCCTGGAGTAACGTCTGGGCATCGGCCAGCTGTGCCTCTCAAGCCGAAGAACTGGCACGAGGACACCTTCTTCGGCCTCGTCGAGGTCTTCCACGATCTTGTGTCCCGGCCGCGGGATCGCACCTTCCACTCCTGGAACGGATGCGGATGGCACCACCGCGAGTTCCATGTCGGCCCGGCCAGAGTGCTCTACCGATGGCGGCTGAACCGCCTGCTCGCGAGTGCCGGCTTCAGTACCGCCTCGCCGACGAGGGCGAGAACCAGGACCGCCTCGGCGCGGTCACCGACGCCGCCCGCGCCGACCTCGTCCACCGTGCCCTCGCCGTCGCCGACCCCGACATCAAGCAGCGCACCACGCACGCCATCGCCCTCTACCGCGACCGCAGCACGTCCACCGAGGAGAAGCGCTCCCCGGTGATCGTGCTCGCAGGCGTCCTGGAGGAACGGCGCGACCTCATCCGCAGAGAACTCGGAAAGCCAGACGACGGGGCCCTGTTCGTGATTGCCAACAAGTTCGAGATCCGCCACCGTGACGCCTCCCAGCAGGAGGACTACGACCCGGCGTTCCTCGACTGGGTCTTCTGGTGGTACTCCGCCACCGTCGAACTCACGACGACCCTCCTGAGCCGCCAACAGACGGAGGACTCCCGCACCTGCCCCGGAGCGGCGCTGGAGCATCAAAATGGGGAGCCCCCGCCCGGGATCGCGTGGGGGCTCCGGGTGTGGCTGGTGGGAGAGGTCAGGTCACCGGCGGCTCCGGCGTTGCCGCGCGGTGGTGAGGAGGACGCCGGTCGCGAGGGTGAGGGCGGCCATGCCCGCCCACCGGACGAGGGCGTCGGTGCCGGTGCCGGTGCCGGTGTCGGGCAGCGGGGCTGGGGGCCGGGATGGGAACCGTCTTGTCGTAGGTGGAGCACGCGGGGTCGGTGGAGCCGGGGCGGAGTTGGAGGCGTCCGGCCCGGTGACGGTGTTGGCGAGTTCCCGGTCACCGTGTCGGGGTTGTCGACGGTGATGGAGTAGGTGGGGGCGGCGGTCTGGCCCGCGGTCAGGTCACCGGTCCAGGGGAGGGTGGGCGCCTTGTGGGAGACGGTGCCGGAGGTGGCGTCGTCCAGGTCGTCGCCGATCGCGGCGTGATCGCCGAACCCCTCGGCCACTTCACCGCCCCCGACCCCGACTTCGCCGTTGTCACCCCCTGACCCACCGCCGCGATGGGGCGCCCCGCCGACCGGGGCGCCGCGTCGGGCTTCCCCGGGGCACGCCCTCTCAGAAAGTGTCGGGTAATTGATCGACTGCGTGGTGTGATCGCTGGCGGTGGTCGTCGCGGTCTGGGTGTCCGCGATGATCGCCGCCATGTGTGTCTGCGCGTGCAAGCCGTCCTACGAGTCGTCTCTGACGGATGCTCAGTGGGCGGTGATCGAGCCGCTGCTACCGCGGCGCGATCCGCGCAGAGCGGGTCGGCCGTTGAAGTTCCCGCGTCGGCTGGTCGTGGACACGGTGCTGTACGTGCTGGTCAGCGGATGCGCGTGGCGGTTGGTGCCGCCCGATCTGGTGCCGTGGGACGCGGCCTACCGCTGGTTTCGCGCTTGGAGTGCGGACGGGATCTGGGGCCGGGTCCACGACGTGCTGTGCGAGATGGTGCGCGCGGCGGACGGGCGGGATTCGCAGCCCTCGGCGGCGGTGCTGGACTCACAGTCGGCCCGCAGTCACCAGGGCGGGCAGGGGATCGGCTACGACGCGGGCAAGCGGTTCCGGGGTCGCGAGCGGCACCTGCTGGTGGACACCTGCGGGCTCGTTTTGCGGGCGGTGGTGCACTCGGCCTCGGTGCAGGACCGGGCGGGCGCGAAACTGGTCCTCACCGGTGTCCGGGAGCTTTTTCCGCGGGTCGGGCTGGTCTGGGTGGACGGCGGCTACGTGAAGGTGGTCGACGCCGGCCTGGTCGGCTGGGCGGCCGGGCACGAGGGGCTGGAGATCGTGGCGGTGCCGCGCAACGCGGATGTGAAAGGCTTCGGGTGCTGCCCCGCAGGTGGGTGGTGGAGCGGGCATTTGCCTGGCTGGGACGGTGCAGACGGTTGGCGAGGGACTACGAGCGCAAGACCGCGCACGCCGAAGCGATGGTCAAGGTCGCCATGATCCGGCTCATGGCCGCCCGCCTCGCCGGCGAGGAGATCGAACCACGCGGTCCCATCGAGACCGAAGCGGCCCGCCGCCTCGCCGACGACCTCAACGATCAGTAGCCAACTAATTACCCCACACTTTCTAAGGCTGCCACGGCGACGGGCCGGGGACGGGCAGGTCTGGTGGTCATGGTCTCTTAGCGGTCCTTCCTGACCGGAGCGCAGGAGTCAGCTGCGCCGGGTCGACTTGGGCAGTGCTCCTCGAAAGTCGCAGCCAGGGCACTCGTCCTCGCCCTGGATATGGCCCTCGTACCAGCCCTGGACGACTGCGTGCAGGATCGCCTCCTCGACGCTTGCCTCGCCAGAGCGTACGGACTCGACGGCGTTGCGGACGATGACGTGCAGCACGGCGGAGTCCGGCGGCGGGAACGGCGGTGAGGGCTTCGGGGAAGCGCTCATGAGGGGGAGCGTAGGGCGTGAAGGGTCAGGCGGTGGGCGGTCCGGCGGTGGGCCGGGCGGCTAGGTCGCTGCGGTAGCCCTGGCCTCGCGGCTTCCAGCTGGTGAAGGTCTAGGGCTTCCAGCGCGGGCGGTCGGGGATGTTCTCGTCATCGGGGGCCGGCAGGGCGCCGCGGCTCTTGCGGCTGCGGGTGGCTTCGACGCTGATGCCCAGGTGCGCGGCGACCTCGGCGCATCCCCAGAGTTGCTGGTCGTCGGCGATGGTGTTCCTCCTCGGTGGTCCGCTCACGAGGGTACGCGGGGCGGAAGGGGCGGACGTGCGTCGAGGCCGCCCTTGCCGGTGGGCAGGGGCGGCCTCGTGTCGTGCGCGAGTGCGGGCACCGGTTACGGGTCGAGTCAGTCGCACGGCTGGGCGTCGATGGGGTGGCCCTGGCACTGGTGGGGGAGGCCGACCCAGTCGTCCCAGGGGGCCGGGAAGCACTCGACGCCACCGGCGGTCAAGGTGGTGTCCAGGTGCTCCCAGAGCTGGCGGACGGGGTGGGGCGGGGCGAGGGTGTTCACAGCGTCGGCGAGGGCGGCGTGCGTGGCGTCGGTGCTCATCTCGTCGAGGTCGAGGTCGAGGTCTAGATCGAGGTGCGGGCCGGGTTCGGTGAGGCCGAGGGCGTAGTTGAGGGCCGTGGTGGCGAGGGCCAAGGCGCCCCACAGGCCGGTGACCTCGGCGAGGGTGGGACGGACGAGGGTGGGCCAGTCGTCTGAGGCAGCCGGCCAGGAGGCGAGGTGCACCTCGTTGGTGGCCAGGCCGAGGCGGGCGGTGACGTCCCAGCCCGAGCCGGTGGCGGGCTCCCAGCGCAGGCTGATGCTGCCGAAGGGGAGGCGGGGGGCGTCGGCGGGCAGCCACAGGACGCCGATCGGGCGTCCGGGGCCGGCGGGCGTGCTGCGGACGAGCACACCGCGGACTCCGGCGGGCATCGGGCGGACGGCGAGGCGGTCGAGCGGCTGGACGGTGGAGCGTTCCGGGGTGGTGATGCGGTTCTCCTTGTTCGAACTGGGGGTGGGGCGGGACGGTCAGGCCCAGGCGAGGTGTTCGCCGACGGCGGGCGGCAGGTAGCAGTCCTGGCCGTCCTCGCCGATGTAGGCGGTGCCGTCGTGGACGACGATGTCGGTGCTGACGTAGTGGGCGTACGGCCAGTCGGGGTTGACGGCGAGGCGGACCCGCAGGTGCGGGTCGAGGCCCTAGAGCGCGGCGACGAGCTGTGCGACGGTCAGGTGGTGGGACACGGGAACCTCCGGTTAGGAGCGAGGGGGAGAAGAGACGGTCATCGGGTTCAGCGCATGTTGAAGGGGGAGTACGTCGCGCACCAGCGGGCCCGGCGTGGGGCCGGGTGAACAGGCGCAGGCGCGGCAGGACGAGGACCAACTCGTCGGCGGGCCAGGAGTCGCAGGTGCCCCAGGGCCAGCCGGTGGTGAGAACGACGGTGCCGTTGGGTCCGCGGACCTCGGGGAGTTCGCACACCCCGCAGCCGCAGCCCAGTTTGAAAGCGGTGGGCTCGGCCGGGTAGGGGCCGGAGGCGAGGTAGCCGGTGCGGGGCATCCGGTCCTGGCCATGGGGGTCGAGGGCGGAGACGATCAGGTCGCCGGGGCGAACCTCGTCGGCCCGGCGACGCGCAGCAGCGGGTTGGCCAGGACGCGGCGGCTGGCGCGGTGCTCACTGGAAGGGGAGACGATGACCGGGCGAAGTCGACGTTGTGGAAGTGGTGGGCGTGCGCGACCCTCTCCTGGCGGTCGGTGGGCCCCGGGGCGAACGGCCCGGGGCGAAGGGGGCGCGGGTTCAGTCAGCCAGCCGGTAGGAGCACACCGGCAAGGACTCGCCCTCGTACTCGCGTACGACGATGCCGTCGGCGGCCAGTCGGGCAAGCGACTTGGCGACCACGGGGTCGGGCAGGTTCAGCGCGTTGCCGATCTGGCGCAGGCGGGCGCCGTCGGGCTGCTTGGCGAGGTGGGCGACGGCCTTCCGGTCACGGCGCAGGCCCTGCTCGTGGACGTCGTCGGCGGCGAGCAGCAAGCCGCTGGAGGCGACGCAGATGCTGATGCGAGGACCGTGCGGTCGTGGGTGGTGAAGGCGGTGAACAGACCGGTGGCGAGGATGCCCGGGTCGGGGATGCGGTTCGGGTCGATGGAGATCTTCACGCGGGTCTTCTCGACGGGCCGGTCCGGGTCCTGGCTGACGATGACGGTGAGGGGGCACCCGGGATTCGGTGAGTGGGGCTCAGGAGGTGAGAACGAAGCCGGTGTCGGCACGGCGGGCGGCGACCCAGCGGGCGAGCGTGTCGGCGAGGGCGGTGCAGTCGTCCGCGAAGGAGAGGGTGCCGTCGCCGAGGTAGATCTCGGTCATGTCGTCCTCGTCGGCGTCGTAGGGCGAGGATGGTGCGGCGTAGAAGCAGGCGAGCCAGGCGCCGTGGTGAGAGGCGTCGTGGGCGATCTGTCCGTCGTCGGCGACCAGGACCTCTCCGTCGGGGAGCACGAGGGACAGAGCGAAGCAGCCGCCGCCGGTGTGGACGGGGACGAAGGGAAGGCCGCGCTCGCGTAGTGCCTGGTAAGCGCCGCGCCCGGCGATCGGGGCCTCGCCATCGGGCAGGGGGTCGGTGAGGGCGGAATCGATGGTGCGGACGAAGGGCAAAGGGGCTTCTCCTTTTGGTAGTTGGGCGGAGGCGTGTCCGGTCAGCGGGTGGAGGCGGTGATCAGGGCCGCGAGGAATCCGGCGACGGCCTCGGAGGGGGTGTGCAGGCCGAACTCCTGGGTCCAGGGCTCGGCGTCGGCGGGGCGGACCTGGACGCGCCAGAGGATGCCGCACGCCCAGGCGTCCGGGTCCTCCGGCAGCCAGCCGACGTACAGCCGCCCGTCCGGGCTGGTGCAGTGGACGTTGGCCTCCGGGGTGTCGACGACCGGCCAGCCGAGACCGACCAGGAGCGCGAGGACGGGGCCCGTGCAGTGGTCGCTGGACAGCCAGGACCGGTCTTCGGGGTCAGGGGCGACCGGGGCGGGGAGGTTGGAGGACACGTTCACGTGGTTCGATCTCTTCGTTGACCTGCGGTTTTCCGCCGCACGAGTACTTTGACATGCAGCGTGCCGATGTACGTAGTCGTTTCCGGGACCAGTTCGGTTCGCCGTCGGCGGATCGGCGGGAATCAACCAGCGGCGGGCGATGCTGATTAAGGGTTACGGCGCGGGGCCGTACACGGGCCCGAGGGGGAGAGCGGCAGTGGAGTTCAGCAGAGGGCGCGACATGGCGGCGCTGGAGCGCAAGCTCCACAGTGCGGGCAGGCCGTGGACGATGGCCGGCATCGTCATGATCAGCGACGGGCAGTGGGCCGTACCCACGGCGGACGGGACCCAGCGCACGCAGGAGCACGTGGTGCGCGAGCGCCTGCAGGACGGCCAGCGGATGGAGTTGACGCTGGAGGAGCTGGCCCGTGCGGTGGGTGGCGCTGACCCCGGCGCCCACGGCGGCCAGGACGAGGACTGACCGCAGCCCTACCGGCGGTTCGCTGTGGCCGGCGCGTGAGCACCGGTGGCGAGCGGGGCAGGCCGGTCGGCCGCCTGGCCCAGTGGCCGGGAGAGCGCGGTGCGGGCGGTGGCGGCCCGGACCCGCTCTGCGGCCAGGTCCGCGTTGACGGCTTCGCGGGCCTCGACCAGGTGCTGCAGCGAGGTCAGCGCGCTGTATCTCTCGGCGTAGGCGGTCCTCCGCAGCGCACTCGCCGTGTCCGTGACGGCGACGAGGTCGTAGTGGGCGAGCACCCGGCCGGGCCGGGTGAGTGCGTGCAGCCGGTCCTGGTGCACGGCCACCTAGTTGGAGACCACCGTGAGGTGGCTCCTGGTGCGCAAGGCGGCCACCAGGAGAGGGTCCTCGATGGGGCGTCGGACTGCGGCCTTCGCCAGTTCGGCGATCGGCAGGTTCCAGGCTTTCTCGATCATCGCGTCGGCGTGATCGAGGGCGGTCGCGTCGGACACGGTGTCTTCCCAGGAGGTTGGTCAGCGGGCGAGGGCGACGATCGCCTGCTGATCGGCGTAGAGCTGGACGGCGTGGTCGAGGGTGGCGGCGCCCAGCTTCCGGCGGGCGCGGGCGGCGCGCCGGTGCACGGTCGCGGTGCAGGTGCCCAGCCGCAGGGCGCGGCCGGCGACGGTGTAGCCCTGCGTGGGGTAGTGCAGGAGGGCGGACTCGGCGGGGTTGAGGGGTTGGCCGTGCAAGGGCTTGGGCTTGTTCAAGGCAGGGTCCTTCGAGGAGTTGGGGCGGCGCCCGCACCGAGGGGAGCGAGCACCGATGCCGGCGCTGTCCGGCAGACGGAAGGGGCGGAAGGCGAGCGGGAGGCGGCGGCGCAGACGCGTGCCACCTCCTGCGGGCTGGGTGCGGTCGGTGTCGCGGTGGCCGTGGCGGGCAGGTGCTCCAGGTCGATGCGCCACATGGGCCGCAGGACTGGGGTCGGATCGGTGACGGCGACGGTGAACGACCGCAGCAGGTGGTCGGGCAGGTGGGAGGAGGCGGTGGCGTACCAGCAGGACCGCGCCGGTCCGACCTCGACCAGCAGGCGCTCGGTGGCGCCGGCCATCTCAGCGGAGTGCGGCAGCGGCTTGTCCCGGAAGTGGAGCCGGACGAGGCGGTCGGGCGACCGGTAGCTGAGGAACGGCGTCGAGAGGTCCGACGTCCAGCCCTTGGCGAGCAGTTCGAGGGCCGTCTCGGTGCCCCTGCTGCGGCTGCCGCCCAGATAGGCGTCGGGGCCGCAGGTGTACGCGTCGGCGCGCGCGGCGGTGAAGTCGGCGACGACCTCGGGCGGGGTCAGGTGGTCGAAGGTGACCAGCCACTCGGGCGGCGCGAAGGCGTCCGGCCCCGCGCTGATCTTCCACAGCACCGGGCCGTCGGCCTCGGGCAGGTGCGCCAGGCGGGCGGTGAGGTCCGGGGCGGTGACGAAGGTGTTCCCCGCGCGGTCGTGGCTCCGGGCCCAGCCGACCTTCACCAGCGCTTCGACGGCCGCGGATCCGTCCGCCTCCGGGTGCGCCAGGTAGCGGGGCGCGATCTGGTATTCGCGAGGTTCTTCACGGGAGTTGGGCACAGCACCTCCTGGTTGCGGATCAGTGGGCACGACCGGCCGACGCGGGCTTCGGGAGCACGGTCGACCGTGTCGCGGTGGTGTAGGCGAGCATGGAGCCGCCCGCCTGCGGCGCGGGAGCGGTGCGGGGGACGGAGAGGGGACGCGCGGTCGCCGCCTTCATCCGGGCGACCTCCAGCGGGCTCGGCGCCACCCGGGTCGCGGTGGCCTGGGCCGGGAGCTCGGCGAGTTCGGAGCGCCGCAGGTAGCGCCGCACGGGGGCCGGGTTGGTGATCGCGGCGGCGAGGGTGTCCAGGAACCGGTCGGGGAAGTCGGAGGTGACGGCGGCGTACCACTGGTGTCCCGGAGGGCCGACCACGAACGTCCAGCGTTCCAAGTCGCCGGTCATCTCGTCGTCGTACCGCAGGGGTCCAAGGCGCCGGTGCAGCGTGACGAGCCCGTCGGGCGAGCGGAAGGCGGCCAGCGCGGGTTTGCCGTCCTGCTGCCAGCCGCGCTCGTCGAGGAGGCGGTCGGTGAGGTCGAAGCCGCCGGCGGGACCGTGGACCACGGACGCGGGCGATGAGGCGTGGGCGGCGGCGAGTGCGCCGGTCAGCTCGGCGACGATCTCGGGCGGGGCGGCGAGGTCGACGATCACCTGCCACGTGGCCGGCGCGAAGACGTCGTCGTGGGCGGTGATCATCCACAGGTCGCCGCGGTTGCCCTCGGGCAGGTAGCCGAGGCGGACGGTGAGGTCGGGGGCGGTGACGTAGGCGTTGCCCAGCTCGTCGTGGCTCAGAAGCCAGCCCGTGTCCAGGAGGGGCAGCAGCGCGGGGTCGCCGGTGCCGGTGGAGTCGGCGAGGAAGCGGGGTGCGATCAGGTAGTCGCGCCCCTTGTCGGTGGGGTTCGGCATGGTGGGAGTCCAGGGTCAGCGGCGCCGCGCGGTGGGCGCGGGCCGGGAGGGCGGAAGGTGGGGCCGGCCCGCCTCCGCCGGAACGGGCGGGCCGGCGGACTGCCGTAGCACGGTCACCCGGGCCAGGTGGCGTGCCGGGATCTCGTCGGCACGCCGGAGGACGGGCCCCGGTTCGCTGAAGGCCGCAGCCGCCCGGGTGAGCGGGTGGAAGGGCACGCCGATCGTGAACTCCGCACACCAGGAGGGCTGTTGCTGGCTCCCGGTGAGCATGCTCCACGTCGGCGGGACCAGGCGGGTGACCTCGTCCTCGTGCGGCTGGTGACCCAGGCGGTGCCGGTAGAGGGCCCAGCCGTCCGGCGCCAGCTGGTCGTGGAAGCCCTTGGGGGAGCGGTCGGAGGGGCGCCAGCCGTGGTCGGCCAGGATGGAGCCGGGCGTCCCGGGTCGGTGGAGGCCGTCGCGGTGCCGGGCGCTCAGGTCTTCGGCGAGCGCGGCGGTGAAGGCGGCGACGACCTCGGCGGGCGTGCCGGAGCTGAAGGAGACCTGCCACAAGGGCTCGGTGCCGGGCCGGGTGTAGCCGTGGACGGCCCAGGCGACCGGGGAGCCGACGTCGCCGTTCACGCTGAGCGTGGCCGTCCGGCACGGGCTGGTGAAGTGGGTTCCGCCTTCGGGGGTGCGGGTGGAGCTCCAGCCGTGGACCGCGGTCAGCGGGCCGGTGACCAGCTGGCGGTTGCCGGGCCCGGCCAGGCGCAGCGGCTGGACGAGAACAGGGGCGGAGGAGGGCACCGGGGGAGTTCCTCGTCGAGTTCGGCGGCGGCCGGGCCCGCACGCGGGGCACCGCAGTGCCCGGGCAGCGCGCGGATCCGGCCCGGTGGCGGGCGGGTCTGCGGCGGAGCACGGCGCTCACCGGCCACGGGCCGGGTGGGAGGCGGCGATGACGGCGTACGGCACCTGGTGCTGGGGGTGCAAGGCGTGGCTGAACAGGGAGGGCGGCACTGGGCTGCGGCGCAGCGCCGCCGCGGTGCACGCACTCTGCACGCCTTCGGCCGGGGCGGTGAGGGAGTGGACCTTGGCGGCCGGGGCGGTGCTCTTGGCGGTGTGCCGGTCGTGCCACTGCTGGACGGCCGCGTAGATCGGTCCGAGGGCCTGGCCGGCCTCGGTCAGGGTGTACATGCCGTGGCTTCGGCTGCCGTTGGAGACCACCAGGCCGTCGGACTGGAGTCGGGCGATCCGGACTGCCAGCAACTGCCGGTAGACGCCGGACTCCGCGGCGATCCGGTTGAAGTCCATGCTGCCGCCTTCGGCCAGCAGCTGGACGATCCTGGTGGTCTCGACCGGCTGCAGGCGCTGCAGCGTGTCCTCGATGCGGCCGGGCCGCGCCAGCAAGGTCGGGGCGATGTGCTTCGAGGACCACTGGCTCAGGGACCGGTAGACGGGGCCGAGGGTGAGCGCCTGCTGGCTCAGGCGGTACGGCGCGCGCTTGTCGAACGCGTCGTCGCGGTCCACCAGGCCGTCCTGACGCATGGCGGCCAGCCGCTTGCTGGCGTACGACTCGCTGAGCGTCGGGACGTAGCCGGCGACGTCCCGCACCTGCAGCGTCGGGCCGTACTTGGCAATGGCGCGGACGATGTCGGTGGTCCAGTTCGGTGCGAGCCGGCGCAGGGCGGCTTCGACGACCTTCAGGTCGGCGGCGCGAGGGGTGGGCATGATCGGTACTCCGGTTCAACGGCTGGGGAAGGAGAGGGGGAGGGAGACCGGCGCCGCGGCCGGGGCGGTCTCCGTAGGCGCGGCGCCGGCGGCGGTGGTGCGGTAGAGCGCGGCTCCCGAGCGGCGCTCGGCGCGGTGCGCGGCTTCGAGGGCGCAGGGGGCCGCCTCGCCCTCCGGTGTCAGGGAAAGCAGGTAGCCGGGCTCGTACGAAGGGGTGCTGGCGTCGGCGGTGACCAGGCCGTCCGCGATCAACTGCTTCGCCGTCTCGACGCGGACGGTGGCACCGCCACCACTGGTGTAGGTGATGGACTTGCGCCCGTTGAAGGCGCGTTGGCGAAGCCAGTGATCATGGCGCTTGATGTCCTACAGCGCCCGCAGCTCGAAGCCTTCCGGGGCCTGCCGCGCGAGGAACTCGGATTCAGGCTGAGAACCGGCGTCTCTTGAGGCGGCGGCGAGCAGGGGAGGATCCTGCCCGGGCGTCCGGGCGGGAGCGGCCGGATTCGGCTCTAGTCGCAGGTACTGCTCGTAGTCGCGCAGGGTGTTGGTGAGCTGGTGATATGCCGAGATGTAGCGGGCGGCCAGCACCTCGATGCCAGGGCTGGTGAGTTCGGCGTTGAGCATGGCGGCGCTACTGCCCTGTGCGATCGGCGAGAGCTGCTCGATCATGCGGCGCGTGCTGGAGGCGAGTTGGCGGTGGAGGCGGGTAGTGCCTGCGGCGGTGTGGACGGCTTGGGTGAGGCGGGCGGCGGCGTTCTCGTCCAGGGAGTCGAGGTCGTCGGTGCCGAGCCGCTCGTGGATGAGATGGTCTCCGGGGCTGGTCAGCGGGTCGTGGGGGTTCACTGGGCCGTCTCCAGGCGGGCGAGCAGGGAGCAGACCAGGGTGGGGAGGCCGCCGGGGCCGTTGCCGATCCGGACCTCGCTGGCAGCTTCCTCGACGATGTACTGCGCGTCCTCGATCAGGCCGCTGCTGATCTCCATGCAGGCGTCGGTGATCGCGGTAGCGGCCCGCAGCGCGCCGATGAGGACGTCGACGTAGGCGTCGGGCTCCATCCCGGCCGCTTCGGCGGCGGCGCGGATCGCCGTCGTCTCCGCTTCGTTGAAGCAATAGTCGAAGCCCTCCTCGTCCTCGCCCGGGGCGGGCACGGCCTGCCCTCCGTGCTCCAGCATGGGGAGGCCGGTGCGGGTGCAGATCACATCGACCGCCGCGGTCAGCTCGGCCAGCGACTCGGTCAGCCAGCCCAGGGCGGAGGCGTAGGAGGCCAGGGCGAACAGGCCCACAGGGGTGGCCGGCAGCGGCTCGTCGAGCAGGTCCTCCAGCCGCTCGTTCAGCTCGCCGACCACCCGGGGCCCGGCGGACAGCGGCCCGAGGAGCGGGGCGAGGTAGGAGCGGCTGGTCGGCGCGTCATACTCGGCGACGAGGATCCCGGCGACCGCCTGGGCGGCGTCGGTGAGCCAGCCGGCGAGGTCGGAGCGGCTGGGCAGGGTATCGGTGGCCATCATCGTGCCTTTCGGGGAGTCTCGGCGGCGGCGAAGCCTGGTGAGGCGGAGGTGTAGGCGATGCCGCCCTGGCGGCGGGCGTGCGCGGTGCGGGGGGAGCGGGCGCGGGCGGCCCGGACGCGGGCCTTCTGCGCTTCCCGGACGCGGGCCGCCAGCCCCGGGTCCGCGTCGGGCGCCGGGGTGTTGAGTCCGGTGCGGCCCAGGCGCTTCTGGGCGGCGTTGTAGACCGCGTACTCGTGCCGGGCCCCGGCGGCGACGAGGTAGACCTCGCGGGAGTGCTTGGAGCCGGGTGGTGCGTCGCGGAACTGCACCACCAGGCGGTGGCTGGCCCAGTCACCGCCCGCGCCGAGGACGATCTTGTGGCAGCCCTCCAGCCGTTCGTGGAGCTTGGTAGCCACGCGCTCGCCGTGGACCAGGTCCTGAAGGTGCAGCAGGGCCTGGTCCCGGATGGGCTCGGGCAGTTGGCGAAGGTCGGCGATGGCGTCGGGGTGCGCGGCGAACGCGAACTTGGCGCGGCTCACAGCGACCTCCCGAAGGACTCCGGAGAGTTGACGGGAACAGCGGGCGCGCTCGGGGCGGCGGTGGCCCGGGGGAGCGAGGCGGTAGTGCGGGAAAGTGCGGCGCCGGTCCGCAGCGCCTGCGCGTCGAGGCGGTACTCGGGTGCCTCGGGCAGCGGGGCGGAGCGGTCCTCCAACCAGGCGTCAGCGGCGTCGTGGTCGGCGAACGCCCCCTCGCGCACCGTGTAGGTGTACTGCTCCGGCTGGAGCGATTCGAGGAACAGCCGGACGGGCAACTCCTTGGCTTGGTGGTCGACGGCAATGCTCCAGCCCTCGACGTCGCCCCCGTCGATGACCTGGTGCTCGACGATCGCAAGCCGCTCGCCGGAGTGCCGGATGCGGTCCTCGACCCGGACGGTCAGCTCGTCGGCGGGCCTGTGGGCGTTGGCGATCGGTGCGAGCGCGTCCGCCGGGCAGCCGCGGTTGATGAGCCACCTCTGCGCGAACGCGAAGGTGGCGTGCCCGGAGCTGTTCATGCTGAACGTTCCCTGCGCGCTGTCGCGCACGACATCGAAGGAGAGGAGGTTGGGCGTATTGGGCACGTCCCAGGTGGCCGTGGGGTCGAAGGCGACAATGAAGCTCCGCTCGCCCCTGTCGTGCTGGGAGAGGGTCTGGTGCCTGCAGATCCAAGTGCGGTCGTAGGCGGTGGCGCTCTGCTCGTCGGCGGGCTCCAGGCCGTCGAGCCGGAAGTCGGTGTCCTTCACGCCGCTGCCCCCAGCTGGTCGGGTGTGGCCAGCACGCGGTGGGAGGGCCGGGCCGGGCTGGTGGTGCACGCAGCGAACGGCCCGTCAGGGGAGCGGAGTTGGGCCAAGGCGTGGTCGAGGTGGTCACGGTGCCACGTCGAGGGCCCGATGAGGCCGGCCTCCGCGTCGGTCAGCTGCTGCCACGCCAGCCACAGGCCGTGGAGGCGGGCGACGGCCTCCGGGTGCTCGTACCAGCGCGCGCACCAGGGCCGGGTGGAGCCGATCTCGCGCCCGTAGACCGGCAGCAGCACGTGCGTGATCCAGTTGCCGAGGGCCGCCAGTTCGGCGGCGTACTCCGCGCCGCCCATGGCCAGGATGAACACCGAGGTGGGGCCGTCGGCCTCGGCCTTGCCGTCGGTGGGGTCGCTCTCCGGTTCCTCTGCGCCGTCCGGTTCGGGGTCGGCGCCGAGGCGGTCGAGCAGCACGCCGTGCTGGCGGACCTCGGCGATGGTGCGCGCCAGCGTGCTGGCGAGGTCGTCGAGGTCCTCGTCGGCGATGCGGATCGGTTCGGGCTCGGGGGAGCCCGCGGTCGGGTCGGACATGGCACATCCAGGGGGATCGGACGGGCAGGGACATTGGGCGGCGCGGGTCTTATCGGGCGGTTCACAGGCGGGCTCCTGACGGGTGGGTGAGAAGAGAATCCGCGGATCCGGCGGCTTGGTCGGGCCGCGGGTTCGTGCTAGGCACTGTCCTGGCGATCACGGGCGGAGCCAGATGACGAGGGCTGCCGCGGTGACGGTGCTGAGGTAGATGTAGGCGCGTTTGTCGAACCGCGCGGCGACAGCACGGAAGGCCTTGAGCCTGTTGATCACACGTTCGACGGTGTTGCGTTTCTTGTAGCGGTCGTGGTCGAACCCTGGCGGCCGACCGCCTGCGCTACCGCGTCGGCTCCGGTTTTCCGCTTGGCCGGCCTTCTCCGGAATGACGTGCCGGATACCGCGCCTTCGCAGGTAGCGGCGTGTGCGCTGGTTGGAGTAGCCCTTGTCGGCGCTGACACTGTCCGGCGTGATGCGACGTCTGCCAGGGACGAGCCTTGGGACGCGGATCTTGTCCATGACCGGCTCGAACCGGGTGCAGTCGGCGTGCTGCCTCGGTGTGATGACCAGCGAGAGGATTCAGTAGCGGCCGTCCGTGCCCAGGTGGATCTTGGTCGTGAATCCGCCGCGCGATCGGCAGAGCGCCTCGCCCGCAGCTCCGCCGCCTCCCGCTGGCCGTTCGACCGTGGTCCGGCCTGTGCGGCCTGTCCCTAGTACAGACGGCGCGGTGCGCCGGACACCGGCGGCGTGGTGGTGCGCGCGTACGACCGTCGAGTCGACCGAGATGTCCCAGTCGATGGTCCTGGCTGCGTCCTCCTGGGCCTGGATCCGCTCCAGGATCAGTTGCCCGGTGCCCTCCGCCGGCCAGCGCCGGTGCCGCTCGTGTACGGTCTTCCACGGCCCGTACCGCTCGGGGAGGTCCCGCCACGGGACACCGGTGCGGATCCGGTGCAGCACCCCGTCCACCACCTGCCGGTGATCGCGCCACCGGCCGCACCGCCCGCTGCCCACCGGCATCAGCGGCTCGATCCGCTCCCACTGGGCAGCGGTCAGATCACCCCGCGCTTCCACACCACGGCCAACGGCCCGCCCTGGCACCGGGGTGCCGCCGCCCGGCACCGTCTTGCGGTATCCGGCCCGGATGGTAGGGCGCCGCGGCCGGTCCGCCGACAGGGGGCTGGTCTTCGGCAAAGCCCCTTTCCGGGCGGGGGTGTTCCCCTAGGGTCGGGTGGCATGAGGGCTGTGGGGGATAGCGGTTTTGGTGGTGCCGTGCCGTACGCGGGGGTGCCGCCGGTATTCGAGGACCGGACCAGGGACGCGTGTGTGGTGGTGCCGGGCATCATGGGCAGCGTCCTTCAGGACGCGGCGACGGGCCGGACCCTGTGGGGCGCCGACCTCGCGGCTCTCACCGGCGCGCTGACCGGTGAGAGCCTCTTCGCAGCCCTCGGAGCGACCGAGGAGGAACGGGCGGCCGGCACCGCCCGGACCGGGCCGGTGACCCGGATCCGGGCCACCGGTCTGCTCGCCAAGCCGTGGTGGCTGCCGGTCTTCGAGGGCCTGGACCCCTACACCGATCTCCACAAGGCGCTGACGGGGGTGGTGCTCGCGCCGGAGGCGGTGGCGCCGTTCCCCTACGATTGGCGTCTCGCGGTTTCCTACAACGGCGCGCTCCTGGCCCGCGCGGCCCGCGCCCATCTGACCCGCTGGCGGGAGCGGGTAGCGGCCCGGCCCGAGTGGCGGGCCGCTGGTGAGGGGGTGCCGCGGCTGGTGTTCGTGGCGCACTCGATGGGCGGTCTGGTGGTGCGGGCCGCGCTGGAACAGGACCCCGAGCTGGCCGCGGACACCCGGGCGGTGGTCACGGCCGGCACGCCGTTCCTCGGCTCGGCGAAGGCCGTCCTCGCCCTCAACCTCGCCCACGCCCGTGAGAAGCCGAGCTGGCTGCAGCGGCGGGTGCAGGCGCTGGCGGCGACCCTGCCCGGCGTCCACGACCTGCTGCCCGGCTACCGCTGCCTCGATACGGGCCTGGACGTCGAGCGCCTCACGGCGGGCGATGTGGCCCGCTTCGGCGGCGACCGCGACCTCGCCGAGCGGACGCTCGCCGAGCGCGCCCGCCACCGCGAGAACGTGTTCGTCCTGCCCGGGCACCGGGCGATCGTCGGCGACGCCCAGCCCACCGTGCAGACCCTGCACCAACAGCAGCGCGCCGGCCGGGCGGTCGCCGAAGGCCGCCACCACGCCTTCGACATCGGCGACGACCTCCAGCTCCTGCGCGACCCCGCCACCGGCCTCCCCGCCCGCCGCAACACCTACGGCGACGGCACCGTCCACACCCCCTCCGCGGCCGTAGGCACCCAGGCCCTCACCTACGTCTACGGGCAGCACGGCACCCTGATGCGCCACGACGAAGTCCTGCGCCAGATCCGCCGCACCGCCCTGGAGCGCCCCCAGGGCACCCACCTCGGGCCCAGCGACACCGACACCCGGCCCGGCCTGGACATCCCGCACCTCGGCGGAACGCTCGGCGAGCCGCTCACCCTCGCCGCCACCGGCCTGACCACCCCGGCCGGTGTGAGCCTGACGGTGCGCTCAGCCACCACCGGCCGTCCCGGCCACCCCCTCACCTTGCGCCCCGACCCCGACCGCACCGGCGGGGCCCTGTCGGCCCGGTTCACCGCGGACATCCCCGATCTGTACCGGGTCACCCTCGACACCGGCGCCCACCCGCCGATCACCCAGCTCGTCCTCGTCACCGCGCCCGACACCAGCACCCGGTAGGCCCGCCCGTGACAGCGCCCAGCAGCCCGGACACCTCCGCACCCGGTCCGGGCCCGGACGGCGTCGGGGGCGGGTTGGAGCTGTTCCCGGTCAACTTCACCGCCTACCGGCACGATCTCCTGCCCGACCTGGACACCGAGGCGCACGTGCGGGCGATCGCCGGCCTCCTCGCCCCCTACGGCGCCCGCACCACCGAGTGGACCGTGCCGCCCGCGGAACGGGACAGCCAGGCCGTCGAGGACCGGCTCGCCGAGTGGGCGGGCGAGGCGCCCTTGTCCGGCGGGAACACGCTGCTGTACTGGACCGGCCACGGCAGCGCCCGCCACCTCGCCCACCACCGCACCGCAACACCGATCACCAACGGCGTCACACCGCACGACATCGCCGACGCCATCGAACGCCGCCAGACGAGCGGCGACGGCGGCTGGGCGATCATCGTCCTGGACGCCTGCTTCTCCGAGCACTTCGCCAGGGCCGTCCACCTGGACCTCTTCGCCCGCAACAGCGGCGTCGGCCGCTACCTGCTGCTGTCCACCGCCGCCCGCGGCTACGCCGAACTCGGTGCCCTCACCGAAGAGCTCGGCCGGGCCCTGACCATCACCTTCCCCACCCGACGGGCCATCGGCCTGTCCACCCTCGGGCGGGAACTCGCCGCCCGCCTCGGCGGCTTCTTCGACGACCTCACCGTCGACGACCGCTCCGACCAGCTCGTCAGCCTCCGGCCGAACGCCGCAACCGCCGTACTGGGCCCGCTGGACCAGCTCGCCGAACTCCAGGCCGTCATCGACCAACTCCCCGACGACGAGCGCCGCCACTTCCTCCCCAAGGCCACCGGCGCCGAACTCGGCGAACTCGCCTGGTACTTCCATGGCCGCACCCTCCAGCGCGACCGGATCCTGCACTGGCTCACCACCGCCCGCCAGGGCACCCTGGTCGTCACCGGCCCCGCCGGCGCCGGCAAATCCGCCCTGCTCGGCCACGTCCTCCTGCACACCAACACCCGCCTGCGCGACCCACTCATCCGCAACGGCCACCTCACCCCCCTACCCCCCGGCATCGCCTGCCCCGACAACCCC